>JAYUUV010000281.1:0-30771 GCA_043754695.1 Planctomycetota bacterium | reverse complement strand
CTCGTCGAGGGCGACGAGTTCGAGTTCGATCTCCGCGGCGCCCGGCCGATAGCGCTCCAGGGCGCGTTCGAAGTCGGCGCGCGCGGGGCCATAGGCTTTGACTTCGCGTAGCACGCGGCCGCGCGCGATCAGGATGTCCGCGGAGAGTTCGGCGTCGCCATTGGCTTCACTAGAACGCAGGGCCTGATCGAGTTCCCGCAGCGTCGCGGCTGCGTCCTGCTCGGGGCCGTTGAAACGCCGCAATGCCGATTCGAGCAAGTCGCGGGGCTCGCCCTGGCCCCCGGAGAGCATCAAGCCGCCGATCGCGCCCAGGACGATCAGGGCCAGGAGAACCAGGATCCAGGCGGTGGTCTTCACGCCGCGCCACCGTCGGGATGGGGGAGCTGCGGGCGCCTGCCATGAATCTCGCGGCCCTTGCACATAAGTTCAGGAGAGTACTTCAACACGCAAAGCGTAGTGTCCGCTTCGCCAGATACGTCGGCAAAAACGGCCTGAAGGCTGCTTCCTTTCAGGCCGCTGCGACGAGACCTGTCCGCCGCAGCGCTCGATGGGGCGGATTCGCAGTCGGGCAGTCGCGGGCGGGTCGGGTTGGCCAACGGAGGTCAGGAGCAGGGCGCTAGCCTGAAAGACCGCGGCGCATGTGCCCGGCGCCGCGCGGGGCCTTGGGCGAGCTGTCGAGCAAACCGTACTTGCGCATCTTGTTGAACAGGGTTCCGCGCGTGATTCCGAGCAGTGCAGCGGCGCGCATGCGGTGGCCGTCGGCCAGGGACAGCGCGCGTTCGACCAACTCGCGCTCCGGCAACTCCAACGCCGTGCGCAGGGGCTTCGGATGCTGCTGGTCGCGGCGGGGCAGTGCCGAGCGCGGGCCGTCGGCCGTCGGGAGCGAGGCTTCGAGACCAAAGTCGGCGGCCGAAAGGCTGCCATCGCGCCCGAGCAGCAGCGCGCGTTCGGCTGCATTCTCCAATTCGCGGACATTGCCCGGCCAATCGTGGGCGATCAGCGCCGCTGCCGCGGCACTGGAAAGCGTCGCCGGCTTGCGGCCGTGTTGCGCGGCGAATTGGGCCAGGAAGTGTTCGGCCAGCAGGGGCACGTCGGCCCGGCGCTCGCGCAGCGGCGGCAGGCGCAGGTGGATCACGTTGAGTCGCCAGAACAGGTCTTCGCGAAAACGACCTTCGCGCACTTCGAGTTCGAGGTCGCGGTTGCTGGCGGCGATCATGCGCACGTCGACGACGCGCGTGCGCGTTTCGCCGACGCGCTCGAAAGCGCGGTCCTGGATCGCGCGCAGCAACTTGACCTGCAAGTCGAGTCCGGCCGTCGAAATCTCATCCAGGAACAGCGTGCCCCCGTCGGCGACTTCGAAACGGCCAGCCTGATCGCGCAACGCACCGGTGAACGCGCCGCGTGCGTGCCCGAACAATTCGCTTTCCAAGAGCGTGGACGGCAGGGCACCGCAGTTGATTTCGACGAACGGCGCGCTGCGGCGCGAGCTGGATTGGTGGATCGCGCGGGCGAGCAAGGTCTTGCCCGTGCCGCTCTCGCCGCTGATCAGGACATTCGCGCGCGTGTCGGCCACCGCAGTCACGACTTCGGCGATCCGTGCGAGGGCGGGGTCGCGCGAGATCAGCTTGCCGAGCGAAAAGCGCTCGCCGAGATCGCGGCGCAGACGTTCGTTTTCGAGTGAGAGGGCGCGCGCCGCCGAGGCACGCTCCAGGGCCACCGCGATTTGCTCGGGCGCGAGCGGCCGCTCGAGGACCTGCGCAACACCGCGGCGGACCGCCTCGACGGCGTCGCTGGCCGAGGAGAATCCGGCGAGCACCACAAGCGCCGGGGCGTGTGCGTATTCCGCCGCGACTTCGCACAGGTTCGACTTCAGCTCGGCGTCCTCGGTCAGGACCACGTCCCACTCCGTGTCGGCAAGTAATTCGCGCCAGTCGAAAGGCGACGCGAGGACTCGAACGCAGTGGCCGACGGCCTCGAGGTGCAGGGCCAGGGATCGAGCTTCACCGGCTCCCGCCAGGCACAACAATACGCGCGGGTTCTCCATGAACGTCGCCGGGCCGGCGCGGAACACTACTTCGGCCCCTGTGCCCTGCCTGCTTGACCCGCCAACGCCCCGCGCCGGAAATCTCCCCATCCGGCCCTTGAAAGCGTCCCGTAATCAGGCGGTGGATGGGGCGGTCGCCCGGGAAGCGCGACCCGCCGAGGGCCGCCCGCGCCTTCCTGGCCGCCCATCGGCGACGGCAGTGCACGCTCTGCCGGTTGGCGGATCCTCTCGCCGAATCGCTAGCTGGGCCGGGCAGCAGCGGCCAGCAGTGTGGGCGTCCGTTCGAAGCTCGGGGCGGACAGGTCGAATTCCAGCTGCGCAGGCGAGCCCGGAATGGAGTGCGCCTCCAGTTCCAGGCCGCGCGCAGCGCACAGTCGTGCCAGGACACAGAGTTCGCCAGGTCCGATGCCGGGCACACGTTCGCCGAGGCCCCCCGGAAGGAAAAGCTGCGCGGGAGTGAGCGCCGCGAGAGCGCCCGCGGGCGCGCGCAGGCGCACGCTGGCGCGCGGCGGACCGAAGCGGTCTGGATCGGCCGGCCTGCGCAGCGAGCGGACCTCCACGGGCTCGCCCGGATTCGCCAGCGTGCGCAGCAAGTCGAGCAGCACGGCCAGCGCGTGCACGAGCACGGCCCGATCCGCGCGAATCGGCAGCGCTTCGCCACCGAGGTAGCGCACGCGCGGTGCTCTGCGGCTCTGCAGCGCGAGCACGGCAAGTTCTTCTTCGACGAGCGCGTCGAGATCCATTTCTTCGGCAGGTCTGGGATTTCGCTCCGCGCCCAGCGCGAGGCTGCGTGCGGTGCGCTCGATGCGCGCGATTTCTCCGCTCAGGCTCTCGGCGGCGCCTGGATCCAGGCTGCCCGTGCCGCGCAGAGCGAGCAGCGCTTCGCTCGTCCGGCGAACTTGAGTGGAGAGATCGGCCAGAGGTCCGCGCAAATCGAAGCCGCGGGGCTCACTGCCGTTTGAACCAGGCGAATGGGCCGGCGCCGGAACGGTCGTGCCGGGAGCGGCTTCGACCGCCGGCGGCGCAGCGGGCGCGCGCAGCAGCGCCTCGAGTTGAACGAGGTCCAGGGGCCAGTGATGCCAGCGCGTTCGCGCCAGTGCCAGAATTGCGCGCCCCTGAGGTCCCGTGCGGTCGGAGCCGATCGCTTCGACCAGGGCCAGCGGACGGGCCACAAGGAAACGGCGTACGATGCCGATGTCCTCCCCGGGAAAATGGTCGGCATCCAGCACTATGCGGTCGCGCGGACCACACATGAGCAATTCCGCGGCGTCGTTCCAGCGCGTGAGCCTGGGCGCGAGCGACGTCACACGCGCCAGGGCCTCGAGCAACGCCGCCACGCGGTCGAGGTGCTCTCCCGGACCGATGCGCAGCAGAGCCTCTTCGGCCGCAATTACGGTGTTGTCCAAGAAGTTGCCCGGCTCTGGTCGTGTCGAAGTTGCAAGGCGGGTGTGCGGCCGATCCTAGCTGTCCAAAGCCGTCGAGCAAGAGCGCAATCGAACTCGCGCGCTTGGGAAATGCTTCGGAGCGCGCCAGCGGCTGGGGTAGTCTGCCTCCGGATCGCGACCGCGCCATGACTCACGGACCGACTGTGGAGCTTTCGATCGTCGTGCCGATCTTCAACGAGGCCCCCAATCTGCGGGCACTTCACGGCGAGATCTGCGCGGCCCTCGCACGCGTGGGCCGCCAGGCCGAAGTGATCTACGTCGACGACCGCTCCGTGGATGGAAGCCTGGAACTGCTGCTGGAACTCAAGCGCGAGGACCCGCGCCTGCGCATCGTGCGTTTCCGGCGCAACTTCGGCCAGACCGCCGCCCTGGCTGCCGGATTCGAGCACGCGCGCGGCAAGGTCGTCGTCACGCTCGACGGCGACCTGCAGAACGACCCCGCCGACATCCCGGCCTTGCTGGCCGAAATCGACCGCGGCTGCGACGTGGTCGCCGGCTGGCGCAGGGACCGGCACGACGGGCTGCTTTTGCGCAGGGTCCCTTCCTGGCTCGCCAATCGGCTGATCTCCCTGGTCACCGGTGTGCGCATCCACGACACAGGCTGCACGCTGAAGGCCTTCCGCAAGGACCTGGTGGAAAGGCTCGTGCTCTACTCCGAGCAGCACCGTTTCCTGCCGGCCCTGGCCATGGGAAGTGGCGCGCGCGTGCGCGAACTGGCCGTCAATCACCGGCCGCGCACGGCCGGCGTTTCCAAGTACGGCATCGGTCGCGCTGCCACGGTCTTGCTCGATCTACTTTCGATCGTGCTGATCACGCGCTTCAGCCACCGGCCGCTGCACTACTTCGGATTGATGTCGCTGTTCTTCTCCGGTTGCGCGCTGGTGTTTTTGTTCATGAGCACGGTGAACTACCACACCCTCAAGCTCGAGGAGCGCTGGCTTCAATTCTCGCTGTTCATCTTTTTCATGCTGCTGCTCCTGGTGACCTTTTTCGTGTTGCTCGGCCTGCTCTCGGAACTGGCGGTCACCGCCAGCGGGATGCACCGCCGACGCGTGTTCGATCGACTGCTGATCCGATCCCATTGATCCCGTGACCGAACCCACGCTCATTCCCGGCACGCACGAACGGATCGCGCCCAAGCCCGAGCTGGCGTTGCGTGCCGCGCTCGATCCGCTGGCGGTCTCGGCCGCCGGCGAGAGCCTGCCTCCACGCCAGGCCGCGACGCTCGACGTCACGGTGATCGTGCCGGTCACCTCCGCGCTGGCCGAGATCGGCCAGGTGGTCATGGCGCTCTCGCGCGAATTCGAGCGCGAAGGACGCACGTTCGAATTCATCCTGGTCTTCGACGGCGTGCGCGGCAAGGCCTACGCCGACGCACAGGCCCTGGTCGAGAAACGGGGCGCACAGCTGCGCCTGATCTCTTTCGAGAGCCCGTTTGGCGAATCGGTCTGCCTATCCGCCGGCTTCGAGGTCAGCAAGGGCCGCGTGATCGTGACTTCGCCGCAGTACGTGCAGATCGATCCGCTGGAATTGTCGGCCATGTTCGCGGCGATCGAGGCCGGGGCCGACTTCGTCACGCCCTGGCGACATCCGCGCGTGGACGCGCTGCTCAATCGCGTGCAGTCCGCGTGTTTCAACTGGCTGATCCGGCAGATCATCCAGATGGAGTTCCACGATCTCAACTGTTACTTCCGCGTGATCCGTCGCGAAGTCTTGAGCGAGGTGGCCATCTACGGCGACATGTACCGCTTCCTGCCGGTCATCGCGCACCGCCAAGGGTTTCGTGTGGTCGAAGTTCCCGTGCGGCACTTGAAGGAGTGGGGCCAGAGCGGTTTCTTCGGCTTCGGCGTCTACGTGCGGCGCTTCCTCGATGTGCTCGGGGTCATGTTCCTGACCAAGTTCACCTTGAAGCCGCTGCGCTTCTTCGGCTCGGTCGGTGCGCTGTGTTCGTTCCTGGGCCTGGCCATGATGACCTACGTCATCTACCAGAAGTTGACGGATGCGAATGCCGGGCTCTACGGGCGGCCGGTGTTCCTGATCGCGATCACGCTGCTCGTGCTCGGGGTCCAGATCATCGGCTTCGGTCTGGTCGGCGAGATCATCATCTACACCCAGGCGCGCCACTTGCGCGAGTACCGCGTCGAACGCGTCTACGAATGAACGCCGCACAGCCCGCTGAACTTGAATTGCACGCCAGTCCGCCGCCGCACGAGCCGCAGCCGGCCGCGCTCGAAATCCGCGCGGGCCAAGCGGCCGACGACGCCGCGCGCGATCGCTTCGTGCGCGCCCATGCGCGCGGGACCTTTTTCCACTTGAGCGGCTGGCGGCGCGCGGTCGAGCGCGTTTTCGGCCACGAACCCTGCGATTGGATCGCCTGGCGCGGCAGCGAGATCGTCGGCGTTTTGCCGCTGATGCGTA
This sequence comes from Planctomycetota bacterium, assembly GCA_043754695.1. Lineage (GTDB taxonomy): Bacteria > Planctomycetota > UBA1135 > UBA1135 > JADJQU01. Next base: position 24,864 of record JAYUUV010000281.1, on the reverse strand, counting down.
CGCGCTCCTTGTCCATGCGCACGCAGTTGATCTCGATGCCCTATGCCGTCTACGGCGGTGCGATTGGGCAGAGTTCGGAAGTCGAAGCGCGACTGGTCGAGGCGGCGAAACGCGAGGGCCTGCGCGAGCGGGCCGGCCGGCTCGAGCTGCGCTACCTCGAGGCTTCGGGGCTTGAGCTCACGCCGCATTCGTTGTACTCGACGTTCATCCGCGAATTGCCCAAGACGGTCGAAGAGGTCATGCCTTCGATCCCGAAGAAGGCGCGCGCGGAATGCCGCAAGGCGCGCGACAAGCACAAGCTCGAACTGACCGAAGGCCTGTGGTACACGCGCGACCTGCACCGCCTTTTCTCGAACAACAAGCGCAACCTCGGCTCGCCTGGCTTGCCGCTCGAGTGGTTCCAGGCCCTGGCCGACGAATTCAAGGACGAGCTGGTCGTGCACATCGTGCACCAAGGCCGCGAGCAAATGTCCGCGGTGATGTCGTTCGTCTACGGCAAGACGCTGCTCGCCTATTACGCCGGCACGGCCGACGAGGTCGATCGCAAGTACTCGGCCTCGAACTTCATGTACATGGCGCTGCAGGAATGGAGCGTGTCGCGCGGACTCGAGCGCTTCGACTTCGGCCGCAGCCGGCGCGACTCGGGCGCTTTTTCGTTCAAGGAACACCAGGGCTTCGAAGCGCGCGAGCTGCCGTATCAGGTGGCACTGTTGAAAGACAAGCGTTTGCCCAACTTCACGCCGTCCAATCCGAAAACCGAACGTTTGCGCAAGACCTGGAGCCGATTGCCGCCCTGGCTCGCGCTGCGGCTCTCGGTCCCGCTTTCGCGCTACTTGCCCTGATTGGCACCGCGCGCGGCGCTGTCGAGCGCCAATTCGACGGCTTCGAGCACGCCGGTGCAGATTGCGAATGGACGCGCCTGTTCGGGCAGTTCGGTCAGGCGCGCGGCCTCGTGTTCTCCCTTGCCGGTACGCACCAGGATGCTGCGCGCGCCGGCCGCCGCCGCCGCCGCGAGATCCCGCAGGGCGTCGCCGATGACCCAGCAGCGCGCCAAGTCGAGGTCGAAGCGTTCGGCGGCCAAGAGCAGCAATCCAGGCGCGGGCTTTCGGCAGCCGCAAACGCGGCGATAGGGCGCGAATCCGCCGCTCTCCAGGTGCGGGCAGTGCAGGATTGCGTCGAGCCTGGCGCCCTGCTCGAGCAGTCGTTCGCACAGCCCTGCGTGCACACGCTCGAGCTCGAAGTGCGTCATCCAATTGCGCGCGATGGCGCTCTGATTGGTGACCACTAGCGCCGCGAATCCGGCCTGATTCGCGCGCTGGACGGACTGCGCTGCTCCCGCAAGGAGTTCCAGTTGGGCCGGCTTCGAGAGCGCGCCTTCGACCTCGCGCACCAGCGTGCCGTCGCGGTCGAAGAAGACGGCAGCCCGACGGCCGCTGGTGCGAGCCGGGTTCACGGCATGACGGCCGGTCGCATGTGGACGAAGATGCGTTCGGGCGAATAAGTCTGCTCGAAGCGCACCGGAACCCAGCCGTCGTAGACGTTGAGGAACATCGGGAAGTGGTACGAATTCGGCCCCAGGTAGGCTTCGTTCCAGTAGATCAAGTACGTGCGTCCGTCCGCGTCGACGGTGCGCGATGCAGTCTGGTAGCCGTCGAGCACGAGATCGACGCGTTGCAGCTTTTGGTCGATCGCCAGGCAGCACGGCGTGGCGAAGCCTGAGTCCTTGCCGTCGATCAGGACACGCGCGCCGACCGGCTTGGAGGCGATCATCACGCCGCGCGACTCCGGCATCGAGTTGATGACAGCGGTGACGACGTAGACCCCGGCGGCGATTCCCAGCGCGCTGTTCAGGGTGCTACCACTGGCATGGACGTAGGGCGAATCGATGCTATGGCAGCCCATGCTCGAAAGCAGCAGGCCGGCGGCCAACAGGCAGGGCGCTGATTGAAGCGATCGCGGACGCATCGAGATTCCTTGGAGGGGGGAGCGACAAAGCATAGCCCGGGGCGAGCCCGGTTGCCTTACTCGGCGCGCTTCTGCACGCTGCTGGAGTGAGCGACCAGGAAAGATCTTCCAGCCCTCCCGTTTCCAGCGCAAGTTCGGACGCGGCCTTGGCCCGCTCGCAGCCGGTGGTCGCGGACCACGGGCGTCACGCCGCGCTCGATGTGCTGCGCGAACCTCTGTTCTGGCTGGCGCTCGTGCTCGCGCTGAGCCGCTTCTGGCGACTCTCGCAGTGGAGCCTGTGGGAAGACGAGGTCTTCACGCTCAGCGACGCGCGCCGAGTCCTGGTCGAGGGCGCCGCCGGGGTGCCCAAGAACCCGCTGGGGTACCTGCTGTTTGCCGGGCTGGTGCGCGCCGTGGGCGAGGTGCCGGGCGAATTCGCTCTGCGCTTCGTGCCCGCGCTGCTTGGCGTGCTCGGCATCGCCGCCTCTGGATTCTGTTTCACGCCGATCTTCGGCGCACGCCGCGCGGCGGCGACGGCGGCGATCCTGGCCGCCTCGACCTGGCATTTGTACTGGTCCCAAAACGCGCGCTTCTACACGCTGACCCAGGACTTCGCCCTGCTCGGCGGCGCTTTGTGCGTGCACGCGATCTTTCGTCCGCGCGGCGAGCGCTTTGGATGGACCGCGCTGGCCGCGCTCGCGGCGTTGCTGCTGGCCGCCCTGGCGCAATCGGCTTCGGCGCTGCTTTTGCCCGCCTTCTTGCTGGCCGCGATCCTGATCACGCGCATCGGCGCGCTGCCAACGCCGCCGCGCTATCCGATCTCGCGCAAGCTGCTCGCACTGCTCGGGCTGCTTGGGCTCGCCTTCGTGCTCTACCTGGCGCCGATCTGGGCCGACTACTACCGCACCAAGCACGATCCCACTGCGTTGCACTTGATCAAGAGCAGCGGCTGGTTCTTCACGCCGGTGCTGCTCGCCGCGGCCCTCTTCGGCAGCTTCGGCGCCTGGAAGCAGCGCCAGGGGCCGGACCTTTTCGTCGCCATGGGCTGTCTGTTCGCCGCCCTGCTGGCGCTTGGCAACGCGCTCTTCGTGCGCGCGGCTGCGCAATACCTCTTCGTGCTGCTGCCCTTCGTCGCGCTGCTGGCGACTTGGCCACTCTCGCAGCGCAACGCGCCGCGCGGCTGGAAGGCCGGCTGGCTGGCCGTGCTCCTGATCCCTGCGCTGCTGGATCAGTACCTGTATTTCACACAGCGCAACGGCGACCGACCGCCCTGGCGCGACGCTTTCGCCGAGGTCTTCACGCGCAGGGAGCCGGGCGACCTGGTCTTCACCAATAACGCCAATGTCGGGGAATACTATTTCGCGCCGAACAGTGCGACGCTGCGCCATCCGACGCACGTGCACAACCTCGATCGTTACTCGTTCCTCTCGGAACAACATTGGGCGCGCCAGCCGCGCCGCGCCTGGTTCGTGATCAACCACGACCGCCTGAAGGAATGGCCGAAGCAAGACCAGCTTGCGTTCGAGGCGATGCTGGCCTCGAATGCGCGGCGGGTGAAGAGTTTCGTGCTCACTCAGGGCGTGCGCGATATCGACGTGCACGTCTACCTGCGCGAATAGCTCGTCAGTTCGAGCGCCCCTGGAATTCGCCGTCGGAGGTGCGCACCTTGACCATGTCGCCGACCGAGATGTGGATCGGCACTTTGATCTTGAGGCCGGTCTCCAGCACCGCCTCCTTCTTGACGTTCGTCGCAGTGTTGCCGCGCACGGCGAGTTCGGATTCGGTGACCTTGAGCACGACCGAAGCGGGCAGTTCCAGGCCGATCGCGAGATGGTCGTGGAAGGTGATCACGACCACGGTGTTTTCCTTCACGTAGCCCATCTGTTCGGCGATCAGTTCGCGCGGGACGGTGACCTGTTCGAAGCCCTCCTGCTCCATGAACACATAGCCGCCGTTGGCTTCCTTGTAGAGGTACTCGCAGGGCTTCTTCTCGAGGTACGCGACCTCGAGGATGTCGCCCGAGCCCAGGCGCAGTTCCTTGGTCCCGCCGGTCTTCAGCGACTTCAGCTTGACGTGGATGACCGCGCGCAAGTTGCCCGGCGTGTGGTGCATGTACTCGGTGACGAGCAGCAGATCGCCGTCTTTCTCGATCACGGCGCCCTTGCGCAGTTCGGTGGCCTTGACGCCCATGGGATTCCCTGGTTCTTCGGTTGTGCTTCGAGCGACCCCAAAGGTCGCCCCTGCCAATGCTGTGGCCGGCCGCAACGACCGACCCTTGATCAACCGAACAGGTTACCAAGCCGCGCGGGGATCGAAGCCCGGCAAATTTTCCGGGCGGGCCTGTGCGCTCAGAATACGCGGCGCTGCGACGAGGCCGGGATCGAAAGCGCCTTGCGGTACTTCGTCACCGTGCGGCGCGCGATGCGGATCCGATCGCGCTGTCCGAGCAGTTCGGCAAGCTGGTCGTCGGACAGGGGATTGGCGCCGTCCTCCTGGCGCACCAGTTCGGCCAGGCGATTCTTGATCGCGGCCTGACTGGCGACTTCGCCGGACTCTTTGGTCGTGCCGCCGGTGAAGAAGTACTTGAGCGGAAAGATCCCGCGCGGCGTCTCGGCGTACTTTCCGGAGACCGCGCGGCTCACGGTCGAGATGTGCACGCCGACTTCATCGGCGACTTCCTGCATGCGCAAGGGATGCAGCGAGCGCACGCCCTTCTCGAGGAATTCTTCCTGGCGCGTGAACAGGCAGCGCGCGATGCGCTCCAGAGTCGACTGGCGCTGCTGGATCGCGTCGATGAACCAGCGCGCGGACTCGACGCGCTTCTTGACGAAGTCGGCCAGCTGGCGGTCCTTCTTGTTGTCGCGCAACAGTTGTCGATAGGTGGGCGAGAGGCGCAGCTCGGTCGAGCGCTGGCGTGTCAGGCGCACTTCGAATTTGCCGTCGATCTCTTCGACCGCGACGTCGGGCGTGATCACCGCCGCGGTGTTTTCGCCGAACTCGCCGCCCGGCGCCGGGTCGAGCGCGCGCAGCGAATCGATGGCGAGCTTGACCTCTTCGAGGGTTCGCCCGGTGGCCTTGGCGATGCGTGGCAGGCGATTGGTGGTGATGTCCTCGAGGTGATTTTCGATCAGCGCGCGCAGCAAGGGCGTCTCGGCGCCGCTCTGCTCGAGTTGCAGGAGCAGGCACTCGCGCAGGTCGCGCGCGCCCAGTGCCGGATGGATGACACTGCGCAACTCGTGCAGCACGAGAGACAGTTCATCGACGGTCGTGCCGGTCAGTTCGGGCGTCGTGGAACACTCGGCCGCGATCTCCTCGAGGCTGCCCTCGAGGTAGCCGCGTGAGTCGAGCGAATAAATGAGATATTCGGCGAGCAGTCGGCCGCGCGGCTCGAGGTCGAGGAAGGCGAGTTGATCGAGCAGCGCCTCGGCCACGCTCTTGGGCGCGTCGGGCGTGTTGGCCATCGCTTCGAGCTTGCGGTCGCCCTCGCCGTTGTCGCGCACGCGTCGCACCGGGTCCCATTCGCGCTCGTAGCGTTCGAAGTCTTCGCCCGGCCCCTCCGGCGCGATGTCGACTCCGCTGCCGGGTTCCACGGCCGGAGTCTTGCCGTCGTCTTGGACCGCGACGGGGCCATCGACCCCGACGCCGTCCTGGCCGGGTTCGACCAGCTCCAGGAACGGGTTTTCGCTCAGTTCCTGCTCGACCCGCTCGGACAGATCCTGGCTCGAAAGCTGCAGGATCTGCATCGCCTGGATCATCTGCGGCGATTGGATCATCCGCTGTTCCATGCGCGCGGATTGATGCAGGCCGAGTCTCATGACGTGGTGCTTGAAGGGAGGCTTTGGGGATGGCCCGGGGGGGGGCGCGGGCGGGGGAGTCGAATAGGACGAGTGTGCTCAAGTCTACACCCTCGAGCCAGGGTCGCGCGTCGATCCGAACCCTGAGCTGCGAGTGCCGCGGGTGCGGGCGGAGTCATTGCCAGCGCGCGGCTGCTTCAGGTTTGCCCCAGTCCAGGTACAGCTTCTCCAGCAGCTTCCGGCCGAATTGAAGCTGATCCGTGCCGGCGTCCCCGGCGCGAGTCGTGCGCGCGACATAGTCGAGCGCCAGGACTTCGGCTTCGGCGAAGCGGCCGAGTTCTTCCAGTGTCTTGGCCGTCATGAGCAGCGAGGCGCGCGTGCCCGGGTGCTCGGGTCCGAGCAGGCGCTCGCGCAGGGCGAGCGCCTCGGCGAACGAATGGCGCGCGCTCTCCAAGTCCTCGAGGCCGCGCTGGGCAGCGCCAATCTGATGCAGCAGATAGCCGCACTTGTCTTGCTCGCCCGGCTGGTCGCGCAGGATCTCGAGTGCTTCGCCGTAGGACACGAGCGCGTCCTTTCGGGCTCCCGTTTCGAATTCCAGATCGCCGAGGGACTGCAGGCAAGTTGCGACCGTGGAATGTCGGGTGCCGAAGGCCACGCGGTGTCGCTCGAGCGCTCCGCGCAGCAGCTCGAGCGCTTGCGCCGTGTGGCCCTCGGCCTTGAGCACCAGTCCCAGGTTGTAGGTCGTCTTCGCCACGTCGGGATGCAGTTCGCCGAGCACACGCGTGCGCGCCTCGAGCACCTCGCGCAGGATCGCTTCACAGTCTGAGTACTGGTGCTTGTTGAACAGCACGTTCGCCAGGTTTTCGTAGCTGATCAAAGTCGAAGGATGGTCCGGGCCCAAGACTTCGCGCTGCAGCGTCAGGGTCTCGCCGTACAACGTTTCGGCTTCGTCCAGGCGCCCCAAAGCACGCCAGGCTCCAGCCACCGAGTTCATCGAATCGAGCGTGTCGATGTGTTTGGGCCCGAGCACCCGCACGCGGGCCTCGAGCACGGCCTGCTCGAGTTCCAACGACTCCGCTACGCGGCCGTTTTCCTGGATCAAGACGTCCAAGTTGTGGCGCGCCTGCAGCGTTTGCGGGTGGTCCTCGCCGTAGCGATCGCGACAGATGCGCAACGCCTCGCTCAGGACCTGCTCTGCTTCCGCGGCGCGGCCCTGCCTGAACAGGAGCGTTCCAAGCGTGGCCATTTCGCGCGCCACCAGCGGATGACTCGGTCCCAGCACGCTGCGGCGGATCTCGAGCGTCGAGCGCACCAGCGTCTCGGCCTCGTCGAAGCGTCCGAGTTCGGTCAAGCTGGTCGCGACATTGCTCCTCGCGATCAAGCTGTCGGGGTGGCGTTCGCCCGAGGCACGCACGCGCCGCAGCAGGATTTCGCGCTGGCGTTGCAGCGCCTGCTCGAGCCGGCCTTCGGCCGCGTCGAGCAGCGCAAGATTGCCCCATGTCGCCAACGTGTCCGGGTCATCGGCGCCGAACACGCGCTCTTCGACGGGCAGCAGCGTATTGTAGAGTTCGCGCGCCTCGACGCCGTGGCCCGTGTGGCTGAGCAGGATCGCGAGATCGTTGCTCATCGACAGCGTGCCGCGATGCTCCGGCCCGAGCACCTCGCGCGCGATCTCGATCGTGCTGCGGTAGAGCGCGATCGCTTCGTCGACGCGGCCGAGTTCGCCCCAGACATTCGCGACCTTGTCCAGGGATTCGAGCGTCTGCGCGCCGCGCGGACCGGCGTCGGACTTGCGCAGTTCCAAGGCCCGTTCGAGCTGCAGGCGCGCGGGCTCGTACTCGCCCAGATTCAAGTAACTCGTCCCGATGGTCATGCGCAGCGCCGCTTCGACCGCGGGTTCATCGGCGAAACGTCCGTCGAGTCGTTGCGCGGCCTGATCGAGCACCTCGCGCACGCTGACGTCGATGCCCGAGCGCTCGGGCGAGATCGAAGCCAGCAAGTCCTCGTTGAGAAAGGCGTTCGATTCTTCGGCGATTTTCGCCTGACGTCGCGCCGCGTCGGCGCTCGTGTCCGCTTGCGCGCGGCGAACTTCGGCCAAGGTCGCGTTGCGAGCGGCTTTGTTCGCCAGCACCAGGCTGGCCGCCAGACCCACGGCCAGCGCAAGCAGCGTGGCGGCGAGTGCTGCCGCGAGCGGTCGATTGCGGCGCACCCACTTGCGCGCCTCCGCGATGGCGCCGACTTCGAAGGCCGCCACCACGCGGCCCTCGAGGAACGCGCGCAGATCCTCGGACAGGGCCAGCATGTCGGGATAACGATCCTGCGGCATGCGTGCCATGGCCTTGGCGCAGATCGCGAGCAGTTCGGCCGGCGCGTCGCGGGCGTGCTGCTCCAGCGCGGTCGGCGGCCCTTCGAGCACGCGCGTCAGCAGCACAGCCGCGCGGGCCGGTTCGCCGCGCAGCGTGTACGGTGCGAGGCCCGACAGCAGCCGGTAGAGCATCGCCCCGACCGCGTAGACATCGGTGCGTTCGTCTAGGCCGTCGATCCGACCGCGCGCCTGCTCGGGCGACATGTAACTCGGCGTGCCGATCACCGAACCGTCCATCGTGTGCAGTGCTTCGGCGTTGGCGTCCGCCGCGGACCCGCGCCGATCCGTCTCGACGGGATGCAGCGATTCCAGGCTGGACTGTTGCACGCAGGCCGACCCGGGATCCGAAGTTCCAAGCGCGCTAGCCGTCGCGTCGGCGGACCGCGCCGCCTCGGGCGCGCCGGCAGCAGGCCGGATGCGCAGATCGTGGCGGTCGATCAGGTTGCGCACACGCGCGAGGCCCCAGTCCATGACGTAGACCTCGCCGAAGCGCCCGACCATCACGTTGGCCGGCTTGAGGTCGCGGTGCACGACGCCCTTGCTGTGCGCGTAGGCCATCGCTTCGCAAACTTTTTGCAGCACGCCGACGGCGCGCGTCAGCGTCCAGCCTTCGCTCCCGCGCAGGGCGAGGTCGAAGATCAGCTCCAGGTTGCGGCCGTGCACGAGCCGCATCGTGAAGTAGACCTGCCCATTTTCGTCGATGCCAAGTTCGTGCACGGGCACGATGCCGGGATGGTCGAGTTGGCCGGTCACCTGCGCCTCTTCCAGGAAGCGCGCTAAGAGCGCCGGATTCACACTGCGGCTGTCGGCGCCTGCCGCGCCGCCCTCGCGATCGAGGATTACTTTCATCGCCAATCGCCGGCGCAGGTCCTCGTCGAAGACTTCCAGGATCGCGCCCATGCCGCCGCGCGCGATTTCGCCGCGCAGCTGATATCGCGATGCGGTCTGGCCCCGTGTTTCCAGACGATCGAGCATGTCGCCCGAGGAGGTCGGCCCCGCTGCGCCTTCGGTCAGCAGCGATTCCGGCTCGGGGTCGGAAGGAAGTTCGACCTGCGGATCGACTTCAGTTCCAAATCGCTGGCGCAGTCGCGCGGCGAGTGACTGCGCCGGCCTTGGTTTTTCTTCAGGCGGTTGCATCGGCACGATTCTAGCGCCGCGTGCACTCGGAGTCGGCCTGCGCCTGGTTCAACGACGTTGTTCCAATCGAGCAGCGCTGGCGTCCAGTGATACTGCCCCCGATCGCTGGGCATTACACCCCGGGAAATATCCGCCACTCGAGCAGTTGCTCCACGCCCCACTGCACCTTTTGGACACCGAGCGCCATGGCCGGCGTGTTTTCCGGCTCGCGATTGGTTCTTCCGCGTATGTAGTTGCGGTAGCAGGTCCAGATGGCGAGGTGCCCGGCGAGCCAGCGCCGCTTCCTGGCCGCAGCCCAGGTCTCGCGCACCAGGCGCGAGACGTTGTCGCGCACGCGCGCCAAAGTGTGGTTGATATGCCAGAGCGGATTGCTTGTGTCTCGGCGCTGCTTCGAGGACGTGCGCTCGTGGCGGCAACGCTTGCCGAAGATCTCTTGCAGCAGCGACGAGTAGCTTGACTTGTAATCCGTGAGTACACGCAGCGGCTTGTCCTTGGGACAAAATTCGCGCAGGCGTTCGAAGGCCTCCTTGACCACCTTCCGTGACTCGCTCTGGCGCTTGCCGTCACCCTCGGGTGTGGCCTCGACGTTGTGCTCGGCCTCGAGTTGTTCAGCCAGCCGGCGCTTCTTTGCATCGCCGCTCTTCACACGCGCCGGCAACGTGCCGACGCGCGCGTCGATCACAAAACCGCTCACGGGCTCGATCAGGATCGGCACCGTGAGAGGTTTCTGTGTGCGGTGGTGCTCGTAAGTCTCCAGTTCGTCGAGCATGAAGACCCCGCCTAACCCGCCGCTGGCCACGACCTCCGAGAACCTGACGCCAAGGAAGGACTCGCAGTGCGCGCTCATGCGCCGGAAGTGGCGTTCCTCGGTGCCGCGCGTACAGGCCTGGATGCGCGCGGATTGGCGGTGCGTGACCTTGGAAATGCGGTCGTTGTAGAGCGGCTTGAGCAGCTCAGGGCGCTTGAATCGGTAGTTGACGCGAAAAGTCTGCTCGGAAAAACCGCGCAAGCACGCCAGGCACTTGAAGCGCGGGACGGTTTTCCGATCGCAGCGGCGCTTGAACGCGCCACGTTGGTGGAAGGTGAAGGGCGTGCCGTGCCGCGATGGGCAGTCGGCGCGCGGGCAAAATCTAGGATAGAAGGACACGGTCAGTGGCTCCTTGGGGAAAGGCGACCACCTAACGACCGAGGCAAGGCACCGCCGGCGGCGGAAAAATCAGATTTTTTGCTCAGCGATCGGGGGCAGTATCGGTTCGGGTCGCAGCTTGCATCCGCTGGACTCAGGCGCGGCAGGCAGCGGCCAACGAGCCGTGCAGCACGCACGTGCGACTCAAAGCGAGCGCAGCGTCAGCGTCAGCGGCGCCGCACTTTTGAGCACGGCTTCCGCCGTAGCGCCGGCACGCAGCTCACCGCGCGCGGAGCGCCAACTGCGCCGCGGGAGTTCGAGGCGGCCCAGCGGAACGCTCGAGCGTTCGGCGACGCGCCTTTCCGCGGTCGCGGCGACCCAGGCCGAGTAGCTCGTGAAATCCAGCCCGGCCAATCCTTGGACGCAAAATCCATCCAGGCTGCGCTCCACGCGCGGGCCGGGCATCCAGGTCTCGGGCGCGATTTCGACGTCGTAGTCGACCACGGCCGTCGTTTCGTCGCCGACCAGCACGCGCCAACTCGAACCGCCGGCCACGGGCAAGCGAACGAAACCGCCGCCGCGCTCCAGCAGCACTTCTTGGGTCTTCGTGTGCAGCGCTTCGGCGACGCCACGCAAACTGTCGACCTCGGCCCAACCCTCCTGCTCGGCGCGCGGCCCGAGCACGACGCCCGTGCCGGCGACGAACGGCGGTCGGGCGCGCGAATTGCTCGAGCGCGATGTTTCGGTTTCCTTGATCAGCAGGGCACTGGCCAACGGCTTGGGCGCCTGATCCTCCAGCGTGCCATCGCTCGCGACCTCGAGTCCGCCGCCCGGCGACACCAGCGGCAAATCCCAGGCGATCGCCTCGATCAACGCGGTGTCGAGCAGGCGCCAGCGGCCATCGGCCGAGTCGGGCGTCGTGCGCGGCACGATCCACAGCGAGCCTTCGCTCACAGCTTCGGAACTGCCAAGTCCGGCCCAGGCCACGCGCAACGGCGTGCCTGAAGCCACGCTTCCACTGAACGCGATTTGAAGACCGCTGACGTGGGGTTGCTGCACGGAACCCAAGTCCGTGGCCGAAAGTTCGAAGTCTTCCAGTGAAGTCAGGCGCGAAAGATCGAGCAGGCCTTCGACGAAAACCGCCGAACCCGCGCGCACGCGCATGGCGCGCACGTGCAGCACGTCGCCGGTCAGCACTCGCCCGACCACGGGGGCGGCGACGCCCGCGTCAGTGGCGACTTCGACGGCATAGTTGTGGACATAGCTTTGACTGCTGCGCTCGCCGAGCATGGTCTCGGCGCCGGAGCGCAAGCGCGCGATGGCCCAGGGCGCCTCCTTGGGCAGCGTGGCTGCGCTCGCTGAAACTCCTGCGCCTCGCACCAGCCAGACCGTAAGTTCCACATCGAGTGCGCGCGAGGCCGCGTCGAGCTGCTCGCAAAAGCCTGCCGCGGCCTGGCAGCCCGGCTGCGGACCGCGAGCGAGCAGCGGCGGCGAACTCGGATGCAGCGTGATGCCCCAGGATTCGCGGCGGGCCTCTTCGCTGAGCAGGCTCGCGAAGGCGTTGAGCGTAAGCGCCGGGCTCGGCGCAGGGGCGAGACCCGCTTCGACGTCCTCCTTCGAGATCACGAGGTGTGTCCCGCGCACCAGGCGCGGCGAGTCGATCGTCGGCGGCGCGCTGCGGCACAACGCCGGTGTCGGCAGCGCGCGCCACGGGCCTGCGCCCAAGTCCTGAATGGGAGCCAACGCGACGACGATGAAGGCGGGGATGAACGGCATCGGAAGGATTGTTTCCCAGGCAGCAGATGGGGGAGCACGCGCGCTCGCCAACTCACGATAGTCGACCCGCGGGCCGCGAACTACATCCTGCGGCCTGGCCGCCGAGTCCGCGCGCGTGCGAGACGGCTCGCGATAGGTTAGGAAGGGCAGCCCATGATCCGTGCCTGGTTGATCCTTGCAGGAGCCGACGCAGGTGTTTCCGGCGTGCGCTTCGAGCTCAAGCCGGGCCTGACGATGCTAGGCGGCGCTCGCGCTGACATTCCCGTGCCGGGCAGCGGAGGCGACTGCGTGCACCTGTGGAGCGACCCGCCCAAGCTGATCTTCGTCGGCGCCGGAGATCCGCCTCGGGTCAATGGCCACGTCGCGATGGAGGACACGCTGCACGACGGCGATCACATCGAATGGCGCGGTCTGGTGGCGACGTTCGGCTGCGACGGCGGCCCGCCGCGCTTGCAAGAACTGCCCGCCGACTGGCACGCCCCAGAAGTCGTCGCCGGCGAGCCAAGTACCGCGGATCCACGGACTCTTGCAGGCGGCGCCGCGGAATGGCGCTGGCTGAAGGCCGGCATCGCGGCAGAACTCGCACTGGCCGATCGCGAAGTGATCAAGCGCTGGCAGAGCGCGGCGACACGCGGCGAGTTCAACGCCGAGGCCGCTTCGAAGGAGCTGCTCGCCTCGGCACCCGAGCTGGCCGAACGCGATCCCCGCCTGAGCGAACGCTGCTCGCGCTTGATGCGCGAACTCTTGATGTCGTCGGTCTCCAAACGTCCGACGCGGCAAGAATCCGCCAAGCCAGGTCGCCCAGGCTGCGGCTTTTTCCTGGGACAGCTGATCATCCTCCCGCTGGTCGCCCTGATCGTCATCGCCGGCATGCTCGTGGCCCGAACGCGCTTCGGCCAGAGCATCGACGGCCTGCTGGACCGCATCGTCGACGAGATTTACCGCATCAAGGAAATGTTCTGAATCCACGAACGGCGAACCTGGGGGCCCGCGTGGGTACACTGGGAAATCGCCTCGCCCACGATACCGAGCGCACTCATGCCGCAAGACCCGACGCAGAAGCCCTCCGACGCAGATTCAGGATTGTTCTCCCTGGCGCAGATCATGCATCTGATGCGCGTCGAGTTCGGTCGTGCCCAGCGCTACAACTATCCGATCTGCTGCGTGCTGCTGGCGGTCGATCGTCTCGCGGAGCTGCGCGACCTGTACGGCTACGATTCCAAGGAAGCGATCCTGGACGAAGTCGTGAAGCTGACCAAGGCCCAGGTCCGCCAGTGCGATTTCCTCGGCCGCCTGGCCGACGATCGCTTGCTGATCGTGGTTCCGCACACCGCCATCGCCGGTGCCAGGACGCTCGGCGAACGTCTGATGACCGGCGTGCGCGAACTCAAGTTCGAGAGCGACGGCCGGCGGCTGCGCGTGACCATTTCCCTGGGCATCACGAGCTCGCTGGGCAACGACACGATGTTCTTCGATGCGCTGCTTGCGGCCTCGGAGGGCGCACTGGTCGAGGCCATGCGGGCCGGCGGCGATCGCATTGTCGAACGTGACTCCGGCGTCGTGAACCGCTAGCTATCGCCCGCGGGCGGCGCCCGATCCCCATGCGTGTCCTGCTTGCCGAAGACGAAATCACGATCGCGGTCACGCTGGGCGACGCCCTGTCCGAGGCCGGCCACGAGACGAAGGTCGCCGCGGATACGGACACTGCGCTGGCCCTGATCGAGTCGTTCCAGCCCGACGCCGTGATCACCGATATCCGCATGCCCGGCAGAGGCGGCATGGCCGTGCTGGCGCGCTCGATGGAGCTGGATTCCGGCCGGCCCGTGATCGTGACCACCGGTTATGGTTCGATCGATCAGGCAGTCGAGGCCATGCGCCTGGGCGCGAAGAACTACGTCCAAAAGCCGTTCCGCAACGAGTCGATCGTCGCGATGCTAGAGACCTTCGCGCAGGTCAAGAACCTCCAAGCCGCGAATGCCGCGCTGCGCGAAGAGCTGCGCGGCCACGCCGCGTTCGAGGGCATCGTCGGCGCGTCGGCGCCGATGCGCGCGGTCTTCGATCGGATTCGGACCGTGGCGCCGAGCGATGTGACCGTGCTGATCGAAGGCGAGAGCGGCACCGGCAAGGAGCGTGTCGCGCGCGCGCTGCACAACGCCAGCGCGCGCGCACATGGGCCGTTCGTCGCGCTGTCCTGCGCCGCGCTGCCCGAATCGTTGCTCGAGGCCGAACTGTTCGGTCACGCGCGCGGAGCCTTCACCGACGCGCGCAAGGACAAGCGCGGCCGTTTCGAACTGGCCGAGGGCGGCACGTTTTTCCTCGACGACATCGACGACATGCCGCTCTCGGTGCAGGTGAAATTGTTGCGCGTGCTGCAGGAGCGCACGGTCGAGCGCCTGGGCGAAGAGCGCACGCGCAGCATCGACATCCGCATCGTCGCCGCCACCAAGGCGCCGCTTTCCGAACTCGTGCGCGGCGGCAAGTTCCGCGAGGACCTCTACTACCGCATCAACGTCGTGCCGATCCAGTTGCCGCCGCTGCGCGCGCGCGAAGGCGACATCCCGTTGTTGCTCGAGCACTTCATCGCGCGCCATGGCGCCGGCCGGCGCTTCGAGATCTCCGCCTCGACGCTCGCGACCCTGGCCAGGCACGCCTGGCCAGGCAACGTGCGCGAACTCGAAAACGCCGTGCAGCGCGCGATCGCACTGGCCGGCAGCAACACCGAATTGGCGCTGGCCGACCTGGTGCCGCTCGATCCGCGCTGGCGCGGCGCGACCGAAGTCACGACCGGCGTCCGTCCACTGCGCGACGTGCTGCGCGAACTGGAGCTGGTCCATATCGTGCGCGCGCTGGAGGCCTGCGGCGGTCACCGCTCGCAGACCGCGGACATGCTCGGGATCTCCCGCAAAGTGCTCTGGGAAAAAATGCGCGATCTCGGCATCACTTTGCCGGGCTAGTGACGTGAGCGCGCCTCAAAGCATCGATCTGCCGGCGGGCGGCTTGGTCATCTCCGACTTGCACCTCGACGCGGCGCGCGCCGACGGTCACGCGCAGTTCCTGGAATTTTTGCGCGCCGCCCGCGGACATCCGACGCTCTTGATTCTCGGCGATCTCTTCGATGCCTGGGTCGGGCCGGCGCACAGCCGCTTGCCCGGTGCCGAGCTCGTGATCGGGGCATTGCGGGAGCTGTCCGACGCTGGAACGTCGATCGCTCTCGTGCACGGCAACCGAGATTTTTTGCTCGACGAAAGTTTTTCGCGGGCCACGGGCGTGCAGCTATGTTCCGACGGCATCCTCGCGGACAGCGGCGCAACCGAGCAGGTGCTCTTCATCCACGGCGACGAGCTGTGCACGCTCGATCGTGCCTACCAGCGCCTCAAATGCGTCGTGCGCTCGGCGCCCGCGCGCTGGTTGGCCCCGCGCCTGCCCGATGCCCTGGCCCTCGGGCTGGCCAGGCGCCTGCGCGGTGCCTCCAAGAGCGCGGTGGCCAACAAGCCCGCGGAAACCAAACGTCAGCAGGTTGGCGAAGTCGAGCGGCGTGCCGCGGCGGTCGGGGCCGACGTCTTGATTTGCGGCCACGCCCACGAGTTTCGCGACGAGCGCCTGCCCTCTGGTGTGCGCTGGATGGTGCTCGACGCCTTCGGCGGACCCCGCGATTTAATCGTTGTAGGGGCCCTGGGGGCACTGGATCCGGCCTCCTCGCTGCAGTTTGTCGCCGCCTCACGGGCCCCCGGGCGGCCAGCGCCTTGATCCGCGGCCGATAGCGCGTATCCTCCTACGCCCCATCATTGGTGGGGGAGAGTTCCCTTCCGCAGCATGATCATTGCCATCGACGGGCCTGCCGGCGCCGGAAAAAGCACCGTCGCCAGGCGCGTCGCCCGCGATCTTGGGCTCGTGTTCCTGGACACGGGCGCCATGTACCGCGCGGTCACGTGGTGCGTGCTGCAGCAGGGGCTGGATCCCAACAGTGAAGAGGCCTGCGCCCGCGTGGCGCAAACGACTCTTCTGACCTTCGACGACAACGGCCACATCCTGATCGACGGACGCGCGGGTGAACCGCACATCCGCAGTCGCGAAGTGACCGCCAACGTCTCCTCCGTCAGCGCCCACGCCGCAGTGCGCGCCTCGGTGGTTCGCGAACAACAGGCCGTGGCCCTGCGCCGCGGCGGGTTGGTCGCGGAGGGCCGCGATACGACGACCGTTGTGTTTCCGCGCGCGGAGCACAAGTTCTTTCTCATAGCAACTTCAGCTGAACGCGCCCACCGACGTGCGAAGGAACTTGGCCAGCCCGAGCGGGTCCAAGAAATCCAACGCGAGATCGAAGCGCGCGACCTGACCGATTCGACGCGCGCCCATTCGCCGTTGGTTCGCGCGGCGGATGCCACGTTGATCGACACCGACGGCCTGGACGCCGACGCGGTGGCGCTGCGCATTCTCGAGCACGTACGCTCGAAGGCGCAACCGCCGGCGACGCCGGCGAAAAGCGGCAGCGACAGCGCGCCGCCCGAGCCGCCGCTCACGCACGCGACCTTCGTCTACAGGCTCACGCGCGCGCTGATGAACCTCTGGTACCTGCCGTACTTCCGCCGGCGCGTGCGCGGCGTCGAGCACCTGCCGCGCGGCGGCGGTGTCCTGATCGCGGCCAACCATCAGTCGTTCCTCGATATCCCGTTGATCGCCATCGGCGCGCCGCGCCACGTGAGTTTCGTCGCGCGCAAGAGCCTGGCCCATTCGCGCTGGCTCGCCTACGTGATGCGCGAGTGCGGGGCTGTGCTCGTCGAACCGGGCAAGTCCAACCGCGCGGCGCTGCGCGAAATGTCCGCGCACCTCGAGGCCGGCGATTGCGTGGCGATCTTCCCCGAAGGCACGCGCACGCCCGACGGCGAGCTCAAGGACTTCAAGGCCGGAGCCCTGATCGCAGCGCGCTCGGCCAAGGTCCCGATCGTGCCGTGCGTGATCCGCGGCACGTTCGAGGCCTGGGGCAAGGGCAAGCTTTTCCCGCGACCGCGGCGCATCGAACTCGAGTTCTGCGCGCCGATCGACTCCGAGTCCGCCGACGCCCTCGAGCGCACCCGCGCGGCCATCGCCGGGCGACTGGCCGTGGCTCCAAGCTGACAACTCCAAACGCACACCCCGCCCTCGGCACTTTCGCCGGCGGCGGGGCTTTACCTCTCGCACCTCTTTTCAAAACTGCTCCCAAGGACCCTTTTTCATGGCTCTCGCTTCACGCCGCATCAAACAGTTCGAGATCGACCCGCAGGAACTGGAACGCCAGGTCCAGTCGTCGATGGGACTGTTCTCCGTCGAGACTCTCGACACCGCGCTCAATTCCTCGGTCAAGGACATTCGTCAAGGCACGATCGTCAAAGCCACCGTCGACTCGGTCGACGAACGCACCGGCATGGTCGTGATGGACATCGGCGGCAAGTCCGAAGGTTCGATTGCGCTGGCCGAATTCGGCGAAGTGCTGCCCAAGACCGGCGAGACCTACGAGGTCTTCTACGACGGCCTCGATGAACACGACACCGCGCAGATTTCCAAGCGCCGCGCCGACCGCCTGCGCGCCTGGGAACGTGTCTCGACCAAGTACAACGAGGGCGACGAAGTCCAAGGCGTCGTGCAACGCAAGATCAAGGGCGGTTTGCTCGTCGACGTCGAAGGCGTGAACGTTTTCCTGCCCGCCAGCCAGGTCAACCTGCGCCGCACGCACGACATTTCCGACTTCCTCAACGAGCCGATCCGCGCGCGCATCATCAAGATCGACGCCGAGCGCATGAACATCGTGATCTCGCGCCGCAAGCTGCTCGAGGAAGAGCGTCAGAAGCAGAAGGAAATCCTGCTCTCGGACATCAAGGAAGGCCAGAACCGCGTCGGTACGGTCAAGAACATCGCCGACTTCGGCGTGTTCGTCGACCTCGGCGGCATCGACGGCCTGTTGCACATCACCGACATGACCTGGGGCCGCATCAACCACCCCAGCGAAATGGTCACGATCGATCAACAAATCGAGGTTCGCGTTCTCCGTGTCGACTCCGAGCGCGAGCGCATCGCGCTCGGTCTCAAGCAAAAGCAAGCCTCGCCCTGGGAAGGCATCGAAGCGCGCTACCCGGTCGCCTCCAAGCACGTCGGCGAAGTGGTCAACATCATGTCCTACGGCGCCTTCGTCAAACTCGAAGACGGCGTCGAGGGTTTGGTGCACATCTCCGAGATGTCCTGGACGCGGCGCATCAACCACCCCTCGGAGCTGGTCAAGACCGGCGACAAGGTCGAAGTCGTGGTGCTCGAATACAACAAGGAGAAGCAGGAGATTTCGCTCGGCATGAAACAAGCCGAGACCAATCCCTGGGACCTGGTCGAGCAGCACTACCCGGTCGGCACGGTCATCGAGGGCACGGTGCGCAACCTGACCTCCTACGGTGCCTTCATCGAGATCGAAGAAGGCATCGACGGTCTCTTGCACGTCACGGACATGTCGTGGACCAAGAAGATCACGCACCCCTCCGAGATGGTCAAGAAGGGCGACAAGCTGCGCTGCGTGGTCTTGTCGGTCGACACCGCCAAGAAGCGCATCGCCTTGGGCCTCAAGCAACTCGCGCAAGATCCGTGGATGGACACGATCCCGGCGAACTACCACGTCGGCGACCTGCTGACCGGCTTCGTGACCAAGATCACGAACTTCGGCGCGTTCGTGAAACTCGAAGACGACCTCGAGGGTCTGCTGCACGTTTCCGAACTTTCCGACCACAAGATCTCCAGCCCCGAGGAGATCGTGAAGCCCGGTCAGAAGATCGAAGTGCGCGTGATCCGCGTCGACACCGACGAGCGCAAGATCGGCCTCTCCTTCGTCCACGCGGACTTCGAGGAGAACAAGGCGATCCTGGCGGAGCACGAGCGCAAGAAGGCCGAGGAAATCGCCAATCCCCCGGAGCCGGAAGTCGAAACCGAACCGGCCTCCTGATCTAGGGACGTCATGCAGCGGGCCCTTGTCACGGGACTGTCGATCGCGCTCGCGATCACGGTCGCGTGCCAGGGGCCCGCTTCCAATCCCGACGGCTCAGGCGGAGCCGGCGCAAAGCAGCTCACGCCCGCGGAGCGCGCGCGCGCACAGGCCGAACTTGAGCCCTTCGAAAGCTCTTTCCAGAGCGTCGAAGCCGCGCTCAGGGCGCGAGACGACGCGCTCGCGCGGCGCATCCTCGATCGCATCCTGGCGCGCGATCCACAAGGCGCCGCGCTGGGTCGCGCGCGCGCCTTCGAACGCATCCTCGAGGGCCGTGAGTGGGTCAGCCAGCTCTCGCTGCAGCTCTACGCCACGCGCGTCGAACCCGGCGACGATTGGATCGTGCGCGTCAGCGCGACCTTGCGCGGCGACGTCGAACTCACGCTGCGCGGCGCGCCGCCGGCCCTGCGCCTGGTGCTGATCGGCGTCTCGCCCGACGGGCTCGAGCAGCGCTTCTCGCAGGTCACGCCGGTCGATGCGCTGGCCGTCTGGCGCCTGCCGCCGGGCGTCGCGAGTCCAGTACAAGTAGGTCGCTTCAGCATTCCGATCGGCGGAGCCCTCGCCGTGCGCGCAATCTTCTCCCTGGAGTTCTTGCCGGGAGAAGTCGTGCGCGACGGCGAGGTCAGGCCGGCAACCAACGTCGGCCCCGCGCGCACCGAAGTGATCCGGCTCGCCGATTTCTTGCCCAAGCCGCCGGTCGACGCCGCCGAACTCGCGCGCTACGTGCGCGAGGAAATGATCCGCACGGCTCCGCTCCTGGAGCGTGCGGTGCGGATCCCGCTCGCGGAGCGCGGGCGCGCACTCGACTTGTTGACGCCGGCCGTGCTCGAATTGCCCTCGGGCGAGCTGGAGAAGGTGACGGTGGCGCTGCGCTGGCTCTCCGGCCAGAGCGACCTGGGCGCCGATGCGCGCAGTTGGCGCCAGTGGCTCAGCGAGCGTTCAGATTGCGCGAGCAGGAATTGCGCGAGGGACCCAGGACCCAGTCCGCGCTAGATCTGCCCGATCCTCCGCCGTACCGTCAGTGAGCGCGCTCGCGCGCGTCACGGCATGAACCTCCAGTCCATCGATTCCTTCGCACGCGGCACGCTCGACTTGATCGAGCGCGCCGATCTCGCGCAACGTCTGTCCGCAGGGCGACCGCTGCGCGTCAAGTTCGGCATGGATCCGAGCTCTCCGGACCTGCACCTTGGACACTGCGTGCAGCTGTTCAAGCTGCGCGCGCTGCAGCAAGCCGGTCAGCAGATCGTCTTGATCGTCGGCGATGCCACCGCCATGGTCGGCGATCCCTCCGGTCGCAACAAGCTGCGCCCGCAGCTCACGCGCGCGGAAGTCGAGCAAAACCTCGAGACCTACGTCGATCAGGTCTCCAAGGTGCTCGACATGAGCAAGACCGAGCTGCATCGCAACTCGGAATGGTTCGATGCCATGGGCTTCGACGACGTGCTGCGCCTGGCCTCGCGCATGACCGTCGCGCGCATGCTGGAGCGCGATACCTTCCAGAAGCGCACGGCCGAAAACGAGCCGATCGGCATCCACGAATTGCTCTACCCGCTGATGCAGGGCTGGGATTCGGTGATGATCAAGAGCGATGTCGAAATCGGCGGCACCGATCAACTCTTCAACCTGATCGTCGGCCGGCACCTGCAGGAACAGATGGGGCAAACGGCGCAAGTCGTCATGACCATGCCGCTGATCACGGGCTTCGACGGCCGCAAGATGTCGAAGAGCTACGACAACTCGGTGCCGCTGACGGATTCGGCGCGCGAGATGTTCAACAAGATCAAGCGCGTCGAGGACAAGCACGTCAAGGTCTGGTTCGAGTTGCTGACCGAAGTCGAGCCGGCCGAGATTGCCAGGCTGTGCGCCGGCGACTGGCGCGACGCCAAGGACCGGCTGGCCACGGAGATCACGCGCTTTTTCCACGGCGCGGCGAGTCTGGAGACCGTGCGCGAGGCACCGGCGCTGGCCTGGCCGAATCCGGCTGTCACGAGTATGCCGCTCGCGAATCTGATCAAGGAATTGAAGCTCAGCGCGACGACTTCGGAGGCGCGCAGAGCGATCGAGCAGGGTGGGGTGACGGTCGATGGTCAGGTCGTCAAGGCGCCGACGCAGTTGGTGACGATCGGCGCAGTGCCGATCGTGATTCAGGTCGGCAAGCGCCGTGCGGCGCGGGTCATGCCTGCGTAGCCGGGTGGTGCGGTGTCTGCTGAGCTGCTACGCGAGCCGTACCTACTGCGCCCTGCGCACGTAGGGGATGCGCACTTCGGGGTGAACCGGGTCGTCCAATTGCACGATCACGTTGCCGGCAAAGTCGCCGGAGAGCTTGGGCGGCTGCACGCAGGTCAGTTGCACCATCCAGTTCTCGCTGCGGCCCTGCGCGTCCGCTGCGATCGAAGTCGCGCTGGCATGGAACGAATCTGCCTGCGGGCCCTCGACACGCACGCCGGTGACGACCACGCGATTGCCGGCGACTAGCGAGCGCAGCTTGACCGTGCCCGCGCTGGAGTTCGGCTCCAGCTGTTGGGGCAGGCTGAACAGCATCGGTTCGGCGATCATGTCCTCGACACCGATCGCTTGCACCTGGATTTCCAGTGGCCTGCCTTCGCCCTTGCCGTCTGCTCCCGTGGTGGCCAGCACGATCGAACGCAATTGCGTTCCGCGCTCGATGGGCGGGAACCAGCGCACATTCAGACGCCAGACCATCGAGCCGAGCTGCTCGGGCGTCTCCAACGCGACGTCCATGTTGTCGGGCTTCGACAACACACCGCGGATCAGCTCGCCCGTGCCCAGGGCCTGCGTGATCTGCGTCTTTCCCTGAGCGATGCCGCCGATGGGCACCTGGCCAAGATTGATGATCTTCGGGATGACCCAGAAGGGCATCTCGACGAACATGTGCACTTCGAGCCGCTTGAACGGATCGACCGCGGAGTCGGTCTGGATGTGCACGATCACGAGCTTGACCGAGTTCGGAGTGGGCACCACTTTCGACTCGACGTGCAGCGTGACCTCGAGGATCGCGTCCTTGGGCAGCATGAACGGCTGCTCGCCCCAGATCCGCGGTCCCTCGACTCGAATACCCTTGTCATCGGTGTAGGCCAGTCTCGGCGTGGTGCACGAGCAGCCCGCGCTGACCTGGCTGATCGCGATCGGGCGGCCCTCGGCGTTTTTCATGCGCACGATATGTTCGCGCACCTCGCCGTACTGCATCTGCCCGAGATCGATGTCGTAGTCGAGCACCGGATTCTTCGGATCCAGGATCACGAGACCGCCCGGTTTCGAGCAGGCTACGGCCAGCAGGGCCATGATCAAAACCGTCAGGAGCGTCGATATGCCCAAGGCGCGGCGTTGCGCGGCCGTTTGGGGCATGAGCTGGGCGTGGCTGGTGAGCATGAAGGGCGGCGAGCGGGGACGAGACGCGGCACAGTTTCTATCCACATTCGTGCGGCGCGTCACGCAGGCTTGGAACTTTTGCCCCGGACAGCGACAATGGTTTCATGAATCCTTCGACGCAAAGTTCAAGAACTGCCGCTCATGCCCTGGGGACTGTCGCGCAGACCGATCGCGAGGTCTGGGACGCGGTCGGTCTGGAGCACGGCCGCCAGGAGCGTCAGCTCGAGCTGATCGCCAGCGAGAATCACACTTCGCGGGAAGTGATCGCGGCCATGGGCAGTGTCTTGACCAACAAGTACGCCGAGGGCTATCCGGGCAAACGCTACTACGGCGGCTGTGAATACGTCGACGTCGCCGAGAACCTCGCGCTCGAGCGCGCGAAGCAACTCTTCCACGCCGAAGCGGCCAACGTCCAGGCGCACTCCGGCACGCAGGCCAACATCGCGGCGCTGATGGCGCTGGTCACGCCCGGTTCCAAGATCCTGGCGATGTCACTGGATCACGGCGGACACTTGAGCCACGGTCACCCGAAGAACTTTTCGGGCGTGTTCTACGAGTTCCAAAGTTACGGCGTCGAGAAACACGACGAGCGCATCGACATGGCGATCGTGCGCGAAAAGGCGCTGAGCTTCCGGCCGAGTCTGATCATGGCCGGCGCCTCGGCCTATTCGCGCACGCTGGATTTCCCGGCCTTCCGCGCCATCGCCGACGAGGTCGGCGCGAAGTTGCTCGTCGATCAAGCGCACATCGCCGGTCTGGTGGCAGGCGGCGTGCACCCGAGTCCCGTGCCGTACGCGGACGTGGTGACGATGACTACGCACAAGACTCTGCGCGGTCCGCGCGGCGGTTTGATCGTTTGCAAGGAGGCGCAGATCAAGGCGATCAACTCCGCGGTTTTCCCCGGCGGACAGGGCGGTCCGTTCATGCACGTGATCGCGGCCAAGGCGATCGCGCTGCGCGAGGCGCAGTCTGCGGCCTTCGCGAAGTACGCGGCGGCGGTGGTGGCCAACGCGAAGGTGCTCGCCGATACGCTGAGCGAGCGCGGGTTGCGCATCGTTTCCGGCGGCACGGACAATCACCTGATGCTCGTCGACGTGACCAAGGTGGGAATGGTCGGCAAGGACGCCGAATTGGTGCTGCACGAGGTCGATTTGACCTGCAACAAGAACCTGATTCCCTACGACCAGAATCCGCCCTCGAAGGCTTCGGGCATTCGCCTTGGAACCGCGGCGATCACGACGCGCGGGCTTTCAGAGCAGCACATGCGCACGATCGGCCGCTGGATCGCGGACGTGCTCGCCAAACCGACGGACGACGGGCTCAAGGCGCGCGTGCGCGGCGAAGTCGCGGAGCTGACGCGCGCGTTCCCGATTTATCGCTGAAGCGCGAACGGCACGGCTAGCGGTTGTAGCCGAGCGCCTTGACGATCTTGAAGACTTCGCTCCAGCTCGGGAACGGGCGGCGATTCGAGCGCTTGTAGTCGTCGATCGCTGTGATGAACTCCATCACTTCGCTGGAGAGTTCGCAGGGCGCATCCGGCGAGCCATGCGCTTCCTTTTCTCCGTCGCCGTCCGCCGACTTGGCGGCCTTCGCGGCCGGCACGACAGGCTGCGACTTCGCGGCCTTCGACTTGGCGTCGGGCTTTTTCTTCGCGGCCTTGACCAGTTCGGCCGCAGGCGACTTGCGGGGCGCGGACTTCGACGATTGCTTGGCTCTCATGGTGGGGACGCTGTTGAGCGGAGACGGGCGGGACGCAGCGCACATCGGCCCCTGCGGGCCGCACTCTTGAGCCCGGAAGGCAACTTCGCGAGCGCCGTGCTCGCGCCCCAAGCGGCCTCAGACGCTGCGGCCGCCGCGCAACAAGGCCGCGACCACGTTCGCTTCGTCGGGCCGCTCGATCAGGCCAACTTCGGTGACGATGGCCGTCACCAGTCGCGCCGGCGTCACGTCGAAGGCCGGGTTGTAGACGCGCACGCCCGGCGGCGCCGTGCGCGTGCCGAAACCCTCGGTGATTTCGCGCGCCTCGCGTTCCTCGATCGGAATCTTCGAACCGTCCGCGATGCGCGGATCGAAGGTCGACAGTGGTGCGCAGACGTAGAACGGAATCTTGTGCTCGCGCGCGAGCACCGCGACCGTGTACGTG
Source organism: Planctomycetota bacterium (assembly GCA_043754695.1). GTDB lineage: Bacteria > Planctomycetota > UBA1135 > UBA1135 > JADJQU01. Next base: position 195 of record JAYUUV010000281.1, on the reverse strand, counting down.
CCGATCTTGTTGCACACATCGCCGTTGCGCGCGATGCGATCTGCGCCGACGAAGACCGAGTGCACCTTGCCTTCGAACATCACGCGGCCGGCCATATTGTCGCAGATCAGCGTCACGTCGATTCCAGCTTGCATCAACTCCCAGGCCGTCAGCCGCGCGCCCTGCAGGAGCGGGCGCGTCTCGTCGGCGAAGACG
>JAYUUV010000280.1:0-6851 GCA_043754695.1 Planctomycetota bacterium | reverse complement strand
GCATGGGGCTGTGGAACCAGCGCATGTTCCTCTTGACGCGCCAGACGAAGTACGCCGACGTGCTCGAGCGCGAGGTCTACAACAACGTGCCGGCCGGTGTCTCGCTCGACGGGAATAGTTTCTTCTACGACAATCCGCTGGCGAGTCGCGGAGATCACCATCGCGTGCCGTGGTTTGATTGCTCGTGCTGCCCGAGCAACATCGTTCGGTACCTGCCGGGTATGGGCGAGCGTCTGTATGCCGCGTCAGGAAGCGACCTGTACGTCGTGCTGTATGCCGCGAGTGACGCAAAGGTCGAAGTCGCGGGCACACAGGTCGGCGTGACCCAGGACACGGACTATCCGAAGTCTGGCACGGTGAAGATCTCCTTCGCTCCTGCGAAATCGGCGCGCTTCACGCTGCACCTGCGCATTCCGGACTGGTGCACGGAGCCGCGGCTCGCAGCGCCCGAACAGTCAGGCAAGCGCCAGAAGACGCCCGGTTCGGACGAGTTCGTGATCGAGCGCGAGTGGCGCGCGGGCGACGCGATCACGCTCGAACTGCCGATGCAGGCGCGCCGCATCCACGCCGATCCGAAGGTCGAAGCCGATGTCGGCCGTGTCGCGATCGCGCGCGGTCCGATCGTCTATAGCTTCGAGGCAATCGACAACGGCGGGGGAGCACGCAACCTCGTGCTGCCGCAGACCGCAGAGTTGAAGGCCACGTGGGAGCCCGCGCTGCTTGGAGGAACGATGGTCGTGCGCGCGAAAGGAGAGAGCGTCTCGCTCGATGATCGGCACAAGCGCATCGCGAAGCCGGCCGACATCGTCGCGATTCCGTATTGCCTGTGGAGCAACCGGCCCGGCGAAGGAGCGGCCGGCGAAATGGTCGTGTGGATTCCAGAGACCTCGGAAGCGGCCGAGATCCCCGGCCAAGGTTTGCGCGTCGAGCAGAACGGCGTCGAACTTTCGGCCTCGCACTGCTGGAGCGGCGACACGCTGCTCGCGCTGAACGACGGCAAGCTGCCCGCATCGTCGGGCGACGCCTCGATCCCGCGCACGACCTTCTGGGACCATCGCGGAAGCGCGGAGTGGCTGCAGATGGACTTTGCGCAGAGCCGCAAACTCTCGAAAGCCGGCGTGTACTGGTTCGACGATTCCGGCAAGGGCAGTTGCCGCGTGCCCGAGTCCTGGCGACTCCTGTGGAGGGACGGCCTGGAATGGAAACCCGTGAAGCTCGCCGCGGGGTCGAGCTATGGGGTTGGCAAGGACAGCCTCATCACGGTCGCCTTCGAGCCTGTCGCGACCAGCGCACTGCGAGTGGAGGTCCAGATGAAGAAGGAATTCTCCGCGGGCGTACTGGAGTGGAAAGTGGAGTGAGTCCCACCTCGATGCTGCTCGAGATGCGCGGCATCGGGAAGCAATTCCCCGGTGTTGTCGCGCTCGACAACGTCGACTTCGACGTGCGCGCGGGCGAAGTGCACGCATTGGTCGGCGAAAACGGCGCGGGAAAGAGCACGCTGATCAAGATCCTGACCGGCGCTCTCGCGCTCGACCAAGGCGCGATCGTGCTTGCCGGCCGCGAAGTGCGCTTCGCTGATCCGCGCTCGGCGCAGCAGCATGGAATCGCATCGATTCAGCAGGAATTGACGCGTATTCCCGGGCTATCGGTCGCGGAAAACGTGTTGCTCGGCCGCGAGCCGCGGCGCGCGTGGGGGATCGATCGTCGCGCCATGCGCGAGCGCGCGCGCGCGGCACTTGCGCGACTGTCGCTCGAGCTCGACGTCGATCGGCCGCTCGGTTCGTTCTCGTACGCCACGCAGCAGCGAGTCGCGATCGCGCGTGCGCTTGATTTGAACGCGCGCGTTCTGGTCCTCGACGAGCCTACGGCGAGTCTCGACCGCAAGGAAGCCGAAGCTCTGCTCGCGCTGCTAAGACGCCTGAAGGAGAACGGCCTCGCCGTCGTGTTCATCGGACACCGCCTCGACGAAATTCTTGCCATCGCCGATCAGATCAGCGTGCTGCGCAACGGAAGGAAGGTCGGCACGTTCGAGCGAACGGCGGTGACGAAACTCGAACTCGTCGGGCAGATGCTAGGTCGCGAGCCCAGGGCGACTCGACGGGCGAAGCGCGGCCTTGGCGCGACGTCAAGACGCGGCTTGCTGCTGGAAGCCCGCGGACTCCTCGGACCCGGACTCGAGGCGGGCTGCGATGTCGCGCTGCACCAGGGCGAAGTGCTTGGTGTCGCCGGTCTGCTCGGCTCGGGTCGCACTGAGCTCGTTCAATTGATCTTCGGGGCTGAACGCCGAAAGGCCGGTGTCGTGACTCTCGATGGAAAGGAGCTTGCCGCGGGCGACGTGCGCGCCGCGGTCGATGCCGGACTCGGCTGCTCGCCGGAAGAGCGTCAGAGCGACGCCTTGCTGCTCGATCTTTCCGTGCGTGAGAACCTCCTGCTGGTGGTCTCGCGGGCCTTCGCTCGACGTTCGCCGGACGCGGAGCGCGCGCTCGCGCTCGAACTGGCGCAACGGCTCGGTGTCGTGTGCGCCGATCTCGACCAGCCGGTGCGCTCGCTCTCGGGCGGAAACCAGCAGAAAGTGATTCTCGCGCGCTGGCTCGCTGCTCGCCCGAAGGCATTGTTGCTCGACGAACCGACGCGCGGTGTCGACGTCGGTGCGCGCGCGGAGATCGAGGCGCTCGTGGAAAAACTCGCCGACGATGGCATGGGCGTGCTGCTGGTGTCCTCGGATCTCGATGAAGTGCTTTCGAATTCCGATCGCGTGCTGGTGCTGCATGCGCGGCGCAGTGTGGCTGTGTTGAATGCGGCGGATGCGACCGAGGCCGCCGTGTTGGAAGCGATGGCCGGACCTGGCCCCGCGCGCAGAGCGTGAGTAATGCGCTCCAACAATTGACGCGTGCGCGCGCCTTTCCGGCTGCTGCTGCGTTGTGCGTATTGCTCGCCTGGAATGCGCTCGCGGAGGTGCGCTTTGTCGGCGTGCTCGCGGACATCGTGCAGCGCGGAGCGCCGGTGCTCTTGCTTGCGCTTGGGCAAACGCTCGTGCTCGCCACCGGCGGCGTCGATCTTTCGGTCGGCGCGGTGATGGCGATCTCATCGTCTCTAGCCGCGATTCTGTTGACGCAGACGGGGCTGCCGGCGGGAGCCGTGATCGCGATCGCGATTGCAGTTGGTCTTGCGCTCGGCCTGTGGAACGGCGCGCTGATCGCCTACCTGCGCATTCAACCGATCGTCGCGACGCTGGTGCTCTTGACAGCCGGACGCGGAGTCGCGCAACTCATCTCCGGCGGCGGCATTCTCACGTTTCGGCGGCCGGAGTTCGGCGCGCTGGCCAATGGAAGCCTGCTTGGCGTGCCGGCGAGTCTGCTGCTCGTCGTCGTGTTGTATGCAAGCGTCGGTTTCCTGGCGCGCGGAACGACGCTGGGCTTCCACCTCGAAGCGGTCGGCTCGAACGAGCGCGCGGCTCGACTTTCTGGTCTGCGTGTCGGACGAATCAAGCTGCTGGCCTATGCGTGTTGCGGCGCGCTTGCCGCGCTCGCCGGCCTCGTCGTCTGCGCGGACGTCGGTGCCGCGGATGCGAGCCACGTCGGCCTTTACCTCGAACTCGACGCGATCCTCGCGGCGGTGATCGGCGGAGCGTCGCTCAGCGGCGGCAAGCTGTGCATCAGCGGCGCGCTGCTCGGTGCGCTCGCGAATCAGGCGCTGACGACTACGCTTCTGCTCGCGGGGCTCGGCACGGAAACCGCGTTGTGCGTGAAGGCCGTCGCAGTCTTGCTCGTGGTCGTGCTGCAACGCGCCGCGTTGCGCCCGTCGGAGGCGCGAGCATGAATCTCCTGCGGCGCAGCCCGGCGTTGATCGCCCTCGTGCTGCTCGTTGCGGTCGGGGCGTTCCTCTATCCCGGTTTTCTCTCCGCGCGTGTTGCAGTGGATCTCCTTTCCGACGGCGCGGTGCTCGGCATCGCCGCGCTTGGAGCGACTTGTGTGCTGATTTGCGGCGGACTCGATCTTTCCATCGGTTCGGTCATGGCGGCTTCGAGCGTGCTGCTCGCCGTGTTGATCGAGCGCGCAGGTCTTGGTGCGCCTGGCGCCGTCGCGATCGTGCTCGCCGCGGGTGCTGCGTGCGGACTTGCGCAAGGCGCATGCATCCACTTCCTCTCGCTGCCGCCGTTCCTGGTCACGCTTGCCGGCATGTTCCTATTTCGCGGTCTTGCGCTGCTCGCGGCGGCGGAATCCATCGCGATCCGCGCAGCGGATTGGAGTTCGCGCTCCGGTCTTGAACTCCGACTCGGCTCGGCTGTCTTGCGCGCGCCTGGCATTCTGTTCGTACTCGTGTTCGCGACGCTCGCGCTCTTTGCGCAGCGCAGCGTGTTTTTTCGCCACCTGCACGCGCTCGGTGGCGACGAGCGCGCCGCGTTTTTGCTTGGCGTGCCCGTGCGCAGGACGAGGTTGACTGCCTACGCGCTCTCCGGTTTCTGCGCGTCCCTCGCGGGTGTTGCTTTCGCATTGACCTCGTCCGCAGGCAGTTCGGTCAGTGGCGCGGGTCTCGAACTTGAAGCGATCGCTGCCGCGGTCGTCGGCGGTATCGCGATCGGGCCTGGTCGCGGAACTTGGAGCGGCAAGAATCGCGGCGGATTCGGCGGGCTGCTGTTGGGCGTGCTGCTTTTCGGCGTGATCGCGGACCTGATCCTGTTCCAGGGCACGCTTTCGGCCGGTTGGACGCGCGTCGCGATGGGGGCGATGCTGCTCGCGTTCCTTGGTTTGGAGCGACTGCTCTCCAGGAAAATGTCGTAGAGGGAATTCTAATGTGGTGAGGGCAGATTGGCCTTCTGGTCCCCTGACCGAATCGACAATCCCGAGAGGGATTCCGCAACGGACGAATTTGCACCGCACCGCGGCTGCGCAAGCCAAGCACCAGCAAGCCATGCTGGCGACCTTCAAGACGATGGGGCTGTAGTGCCAACTCTTAAGACGTCAGCGAGCCGAGGTCGCTCGCGACCGTGGCAACTCAGGCGCGCAGCGCGTGTGCAGCGCCGGTCGTGGGCGAGCCCGTCTTGGTCGCGACCGACGGCGCGTGGCGCTGTTCGAAGAACGAGCGCCGCCGCTCGCGCACGGCAGACTTCGAATAGAGTTCTTCGGACAAGCGGTACATTCCCGCGCGCAACTCTTCGACGCTCATGTCGCTCGGGCGCACGTTGACATCGAACAGCGTGCACAGCTGCCATTGCCCAGGATGAAGCAGCCGGCCTTCGCGCTCCAAGCGTGTGTGCAAGGGCGTGCCTGGAAATGCTGTCATATAGGTGATCTGCACTTCGTAGAGCCCGAGCTCGCGCGCGAATTCGAGCACATCCTCGAAGACTTCCGGCCCATCGCCGTCGAGTCCGAGCACGAAGCACCCATTGACCGTGATGCCGCGCGACTGGATGGCGCGGATCGCTTCGCCCGCACTGCGCGCACGGCGGGCCTTGAAGTTGGAATGCAGTTCGATGCCCGACAGCGAACGCGCGCGCGGGCTTTCCAAGCCGATCAAGAGTTGTCGGCAGCGACTTTCCGCGAGGAGATCGAGAAGCAGTGGATCATCCGCAACCGAAATGTCCGTCTCCGTGAACCAGTGCATGTCCGCGCGGGCCAGCGTGCGCGCCAGTTCGCGACCCCAGCGCTTGTCGACAAATGTGTTGTCGTCGGCGAGTTCGAGGAACGCTCCCGGGCGCAGCTCTCTGATCGCATCGAGATCGCGCTCGATGCCGTCGATCGAACGCTGCCTGCGTCTTTGCTCGAGCATGACCGTCGAGGCACAAAAATCGCAGCGCCACGGACAGCCGCGCGAAGTCTGCAGCGTGATGCGGTTGTACTCGCGGCCCGCCAGCAAGTCGTAGCGCGGCACGGGCAGGGTCGCGAGATCAACGGGCGCGTAGTCGGCCGAGCGGAAGATTCGGCGCGCTGCGCGCTGCTGTGCTGCTGCGACGACGTGCGGCCAGACGTTGTCGCCCTCGCCGATCACGACGAAGTCCGCGTGTTCGAAGGCTTCCTGTGGCCGTGCACTCACGTGCAATCCACCCAGCGCCACGAGCACACCGGCCGCGCGCAAACGATCCGCGATCGCATAGGCCTCGAAGATCTGTGCGGAGAACGTGCTGATCGCGACCAGGTCGCAAGCGAAGATCTGCGCGGGCTCCTGACCGTCGGCGGGCGCTTCGGCGTAGATCAGTTCGTGCCCCGCGGGAGTTGCCGCGGCGAGCACCAGCATTCCAAGGCTCGGCAAGGCGGCGACTTGCTTCGAGCGCTCGACGAAGCCGGGCAAAGTCAGACCCAGCTCGAGCAGCTTGGGATCGTGAGAGCGAATGCCGCTCATGGCCAGGAAGCCGATCTTCATGGATGTCCTCCGAAAACGAGCAGTGCCACGGATACGACGAGCAAGAGTGCCGGCGGCGCGAACAACAGGCGCAGCTGCGCGCGCCAGGCGACCAGGAAGCAGGTCAGCGGCATCGCGATCGAACCGGCCATGAAAAGCACGCCGGCAAGCTCGGGAGCTGCAAGGCCCGCGCTGCTTTGGAACCACAGTACGTTCAGCGCGCCGAGCGCCACGAATGCGATATGCCCCAGGCGCACCAGGCGACGGCGCAACGACACGTAGCCGCCGAGGAATTCCTCGCGCTGGAAGCCCGTGCCCAGGAACAACCCGGACAACAAGCCGGCCAGGACCAGGCTCCAACCCAGCCGCAATTGCAGCAGCGCGGCCGCCTCGAGCACGCTGATTTCCATGCCCGAATTCTCGGGTCTGCCTAGATCCGCGCCTAACCAAACGAAATGGATGCTTCGATTCGCCCGGCGAATCGAACCGGTGTCAGACACCCAACCAGCCGA
>JAYUUV010000279.1:0-23914 GCA_043754695.1 Planctomycetota bacterium | reverse complement strand
CCGGTCGCGAAAACCTGCACGAGATCGGCGCGCGGGAACTGATTCGGCGCGGTGACACCGAACAGGACTTCGAGCAACTCCGGCAGGGCCAGTTCGCCGACTACATCACGAATCCGACCCTGCCGGAGTTGCTCGAAGTCCTGTTCGGTGTCACCGCGCCGAATCAGTTCCCGCGCGCCGATCTCGTGCAGGTTTTCGCGACCGGCGTGCCAGGCATCAACATGAACGGCTCCTTCGGCGAGATGCTGCGGCTCAACACTTCGTTCGCCGCGGTGCCCGCGGCGGCGCAATCGAACCTGGGCGTGCTCGGCGGAGATCTCGCCGGCTTCCCCAACGGCCGGCGCCTGGGCGACGACGTGGTCGACATGGCCCTGCGCGTGGTCATGGGCGTGCTGCTCGATCAGGTCGTGGCCCCTTCCGGCCAACTGCCCTACACCGATGGCGCGTACGTCGACGCATCGATGTTCGACAGCGTATTCCCCTACGTCCAGGACCCGCGTCCGGGCGCACAATAGCGAGCAACGTGATGGTCCGGACTCGCGCGGCCGATCGGCCATGCGGGTCCGGACCCGTTCCTTCCAAGAATCAGACATCCAATGAAGCACTTCGCCCGCATCGTCGCGTTCACCCTGCTCGCCATCCCCGTGGCGGCCCACGATTTTTGGATGCTGCCGACTTCGTTCCGCCCGGCGAAGGATCAGTTGCTCAACGTCGCGCTGTACGTCGGCGACTTCGGCAAGGGCGACGAGGTCGAACGCAAGGAAGAGCGCGTCGTCAAATTCGTCGCCGCGACACCGGATGGAGAAAAGAAGATCGTGGGCCGCGACGGCGCGACACCCGCGGGATATCTGCGCACGAAGTCAGACGGGAGCTACGTGCTCGGCTTCCAGTCGGATCACGCCTCCGTGACGATCGCTCCGGAAAAGTTCGCCGGCTATTTGAACGAGCGTGGGCTCGAGCAGATCCAAAAACTGCGCGAAACGCGCGGCGAAACGAACAAGGAAGTGCATGAAATCTATTCGCGTTCGCCGAAGAGCATCCTGCAGGTCGGCGACTCGGCCTCGGGCGGCTGGGCCGCGTCGCTGGGCCTGGACTTGGAACTCACACCGGATATGAACCCCTATGCGCTCGCCTGGAGCGAAGCGGATCAATCGTTCGCGCCGCTGCCGATCCGACTCGCGTTTCACGGCAAGCCGCTGGCGAATGCGCTGATCAGCGCGATCAATCTCGATGCACCGCCGCGCGACGGAACCGACACCGAAAAAGTGCTGCGTGGTCGCACGGATCCACAGGGGCGCCTTTCATTGAGTCTGCCGCGCGCCGGCCGCTGGCTGGTCGCATCCGTGCACATGCTGGCGCTCGAAGGCAATCCACAGGCCGACTACGAGAGCTTCTGGGCTTCGCTGACGTTCGAAGTCGCGCTGCCCACGCGCTGATACCGCGGACTTGACCCGCCGCGGCGTGGGATAGAATAGTGGGCTGTGAAGAAGCGCACCTGGATCCTGGGGAGTCTCGCTATCCTGCTCGCCGGCGGGGCCATTTTCGTCCAGGCCACCATGGGCTGGAGCATCCTGATCGGGATGCTGCGCTACGACACGCGCCGCGAGGGCGACCTGAAAGTCGGCGACGCGGCGCCTGGCGTCGTGCTGCACGAGATTGAAACAGGTTCCGCCACGCAGCTTTTCGATCAGCCGCCGGCCAGGCCCGTGATCCTGGTCTTCGGCAGCTTCACGTGACCGCCTTTCCGGCGCTCGGTCGGGCGCCTGCATCAGTTGCGCGAACGCTTTGCGGACAAAGCTGACTTCATCAGTATCTACATCCGCGAGGCCCACCCCACGGACGAGTGGCAGATGGACATCAACGAGGAGCAAGGCGTCTGCTACAAACAACCGACGACGCTCGAGGAGCGCCTTGTGATCGCGCGCGATTTCGTCAGTCGCGAGAAGTGGGAATTGCCGTTGCTCGTCGACGGCATGGACAACAAAGTCGACTACGTCTTCGGCGGCTGGCCCGAGCGTCTGTACGTGATCGAGACTGATGGCAAGATCGCGTACAAGGGCGAGACCGGGCCGTTTGGTTTTCACCCCGAAGAAGTCGAAGCCTGGTTGGAGAAAAAGTTCCCGGACGTGCCGGCGGCAAGCCTCGCGCCCGAGCCGCAGCGCTGAATCAGCGGCCGATTCCCGGGGTCGTGGCGCCGTGACGGCCGGCGAGCGCTACTTGCCGTCGTTCACCGGCGGAATCGGCTGGGTCGACGGTTCGGGCGGAGGGTGGACCACGTTCGCTTCGCCCAACCGCTCTATCGGGGCAGGCAAAGGGACTGCGACATCCCCTAGCTCGGTCGAAACCACCTTGCCCATTTTCGACGGCGTTTCGCCGCCGTTCGTGCCGGGCACTGGGTCGGTTGCGGCCGGGGTTGGAATGCTGCCGTTGCAGGCCGCGAGCAAACCGGCAGCCGCGGACAAGGCCCAGCGAGCGAAACGCGACGCGCTGCGCGGCTTGATTCCGACGGCGGGATGCGAGTCGCGGAACACTGGCGCACCGCTAGCGTCGTACTCGATGCGCATGCAGACGCGCGAATTGGCCTTGGCAACCAGCGTGCTCGCCTCCACTTGCGTGAGCCGAGCGGCGTTGTGCACATGCAAATTGCACTCGGAGCAAAAGCGCTTTTTGTCGTCGCCCACGAGTTCGGCCCAATTCTTCGGGCAAGCGGTCTTGATCTGGATCGGCGACTGTTCAGGCGAAGGCTGGCTGGTCATGGTGTGGCTCGTTGGATCGCGTATGTCGAATTCGACAATGCAACGGCCGCGGCCTCACGCTTCTTGGCTTCTGCTCAGATTTCAGTCGCGAAAAACTTTCCGGGAGGAAGGGACCGCGAATCTCAGGCCACCACGCGTTCGCCTTCCGTGGCGGTCAACTGGCGATAGGACTCGCTCAGGCGGCGCGTCAGCGGCCCGACTTCTCCGGCCCCGATCGTGCGGCCGTCGATCTTCGTCACGGCGGCGAGCTCCCCCATCGTGCCGCTGCAAAACACTTCCTCCGCGCGATAGAACTCGGCCAGCGAGAGATCGCGCACGTCGCAGACGAGCGATTGCTTCGCGCACAACGCCAGCACCGTCGCGCGTGTGATGCCTTCGGGGCAGGCGACCGTGCGCGGTGTGGCCAGTCGACCGCGCTCGACCAGGAAAAGGTGCGTGGCATTGGTCTCGGCCACGAAGCCTCGGCCGTCGAGCATCAGCGCATCGTCGGCACCGGCGACATTGGCTTCGATCTTGGCCAGGATCGAGTTGATCAAATTATTGTGGTGAATCTTGGCATCGAGCACGTCGGGCGCAGGCCGGCGAATACCGGCGGTGATCAGCGCAAGTCCGCTGGTCGCGTACACAGGCGCCTTGTGCTCCGCGAGCACGATCAACGTCGGCCCGCTGCGATTCAACCTGGGATCCATGCCCGATGTGACCTTGACGCCGCGCGTCAGCGTCAAGCGAATGTGCACGCCGTCGCGCATCTTGTTCGCTTCGAGCGTGCGCGCGATTTCGCGCGTGATCGTTCCCTGACTTGGAATATCGCCGAAAGCGAGCGCCTGCGCCGAGTGCCGCAAGCGATCGAGGTGCGCCGTCAAACGAAAGATGCAGCCGCCGTAGAGCCGCAATCCCTCCCAAACGGCATCGCCGCCCTGCACGGCCGAGTCGAACGGGCTGATGCCGGCCTGGTCGCGGTGCAGCAGCTTGCCGTTGATGTTGATCAGGATGTCCTGATTGCGCGGGTCGTAATTTTGCAGCATGGATCAGGCTCTCAATCGATGGCAGTGCAACGCGTCGTAGTAGGGCATGCATTCCGCGAGCAGCGGCGCGAGGTGATCCCCGAGTTCCGCGCGCCGCTCGCGCTCGGGCGCGAAACCGGTGGATTTCTCGACACTGTGGTACCAGTGTTTGGCCCAGATTCCGTCGGTCGCGCGCCGGCCGGCGGGCCAGTGCAGCATGTTCGCGTCGAACTCGAGGCCCAACTTCGCGCACAGCGCGCGCAGCATGCCCTCGGGATCGCGCAGCAGGTCCGCGGTGTCGAGCACCGGCGGAATGCGACCCGTGCGCGCGCGCACGAATTCGAAAATCTCCAGTTGCTGGGCCATGCCGGTGTCGGCGAGGCAGGGCCGTGCGAACTTCGCGTCGAGCGAGGGCAAGACTTCGCGCGGGTCGCGCAACAGGAACGCGTGCGTCAAAGACCCCAGCCAAGCGCGCTCGATCTTCGGCAGCAGATGGTGCGTCATGTGTTTTTGGTACCAGACCGGCTTGCCCTCGGGCACGGGTCCGGTGAGCCAATCCACAGCGCGGCGCCAATCGTTCTCGTGCGTGGCGATCACTTCGTCGGCGCCGGGATGGGCAAGCCCCGTGACTTTCAGATAGTGCGCGTAGAGCGGCTCATCGCTGACAACGGTGTCCGCGCGACTTCCGAACGAACGCATCAGCGCCGTCGAAAGATTGCGCGGCCCCGACCACATCGCGATGCGCAGCGGCGCGCTGGTCGTCGGCGGAGTCACGCGCTCTGCTCGCGGTAGTTGAGCGCGACCAGGATGCACGGCCCGCCGGCGATCACGTTCAGGCCCAGCAACTCGGCCTTGGCGATCGCCGCGGCGCTTTCCGCACCGGGCTGCATCCACACGCGTTTGATTCCCTTGGCCGCCGCGTCGATTACCAGTTTCTCGGTAATCGCAGGCGGCGTGATCATCGAAAGTCCGCGCACGCCGTCCGGCAAGGAGGCGATGTCCGCTACTGTGGCGACACCTTCGATCTCGCGCTCCTTGGGATGCACGGGGATGACCTGCAGCCCATGCTGCAGATAGGCGCGCAGCACCTTGTTGCCGTATTTCTCGCGCACTGTCGACGCTCCGACCACGGCGTAGGGGCCGGCGGCAAGGAAGTCCTTGAGCTTGGCTGCGTTGTCCATGGCGCCAGTCTGTGCTGCCCGCGCCACGAGCGAAAGTCCCCGCTGCCGTCGTGTATCCTGCGCGCCCATGAACCGCCAGGAGAAGGCCGCGCGCATCCAGGTCGTGCTGGACCAGCTCTACCCCGCGCCGGCGGTGCCGCTCGATCACGGGGACCCGTACACGCTCTTGATCGCGGTGCTGCTTTCGGCTCAATGCACCGACAAGCGCGTCAACCAGACCACACCGAAACTTTTCGCCCTGGCGAAGACTCCGGCGGCCATGGCCAAACTGAGCGCCGAGGAAATTCGCGAGATCATCAAGCCTTGCGGACTCTCGCCGGCGAAATCGAAGGCGATCAAGGAGCTTTCGCGGCTGCTTGTCGAACGCCATAAGGGTCAAGTGCCGCAGAGCTTCGAAGAACTCGAGGAACTGCCCGGAGTCGGCCACAAGACCGCCGGCGTCGTGATGTCCCATGCGTTCGGTCAGCCCGCTTTTCCGGTCGATACCCATATCCATCGCCTGGCCGAACGTTGGGGCCTTTCGGACGGCAGCTCCGTCGAACGCAGCGAGCGCGACTTGAAGGCGCTATTTGCCCAGCGCGATTGGGAGCGCCTGCACTTGCAAATCATCTACTTCGGGCGAGAACATTGCCCGGCGTTGCGCCACGACATGAACGCCTGCCCGATCTGCTCGTTCGCCGCGACGAAGCAGCGCCGCGCCGATTCAGCGAAATCAAAGTGAAGACCCGATGACCGCCATGGATCCCAAGGAATACACGAAACGCGTCGATGCCTGCCTGGCCGCCGTCGCCAAATGGCTCGAGCCGTTCGATCCCGATGAACTCGATTATCAGACCAGCGACGGCGTGATCACGCTTTCGTTCGCCGACAAGACGCGCTTCGTGCTCAACCGCCAAAGCGCCGTGAATCAGGTCTGGTACGCGGCCGGCGCGCGCGCCTGGCACTACGGCTTCGACAGCGCGCGGCAAGCCTGGGTCGACGATCGCGACGGCCATGATTTGTTCGTGAACGTGGCCAAGACTGTCGCAGCGAAACTCGGGCGAGCCGTGCCCGCCATCCAATCATGACCGTACAACTGCACCGTCTCGAGGGCTTTTACTGGGTCGCGCGCACCGGTGGTTATGCGCGCGCGGCGCGGGCTTTTCCCTATCCGATCACGCAGCCCGCGGTCCATCAGCAGGTCAAGAAACTCGAAGCCGATCTCGGCCTCGAATTGTTCGAGCGCGTCAGCAAGGACCGCATGCAGCTGACTTCCTCGGGCGAACGCCTGTTTCGTTTTTGCAGCCCCTACTTCGAACAATTGCCCGGCGTCTTGCGCTCGATCAAACAAGGCGACTACGCCGGTACACTCAAGATTCACGCCGCGCCGATGATGCTGCGCACGCTGATGCCCAGCTGGATCCAGCGCATTTCGAAGCTGCGGCCGGGCGTGCAGATCGAACTGACCGAGATGAACGTGCCCGATCTTGCCGCGTTGCGCGGCGGCGCGGCCGACTTGCTGATCGACCACCTCGAGGAAGTTCCTTCCGACATCGCGACGATGCGAGTCGGAACGCTGCAGGCGTTCGTCGTATTCCCCGCGCGCCATCCGCTGGCGCAGCAGAAGCGCATTTCACTGGAGAAGTGTCAGGACGAAACTTTCATCTCGTACACTCCCGGCACGTTGCCCTGTGAACTGCAGATGCGTGCCTTCGCCGAACATGGCGCCGCGCCGCGCAGAATGTTGTCCGCCGGCTCCGCGGAGACGATCCTCGGTTTCGTCGAAGCGGGACTTGGGTTTTCGATCGTGCCTTGGCTGACGGCGGAAGGGCCGAAGAGCCGCGGGGTCGAAGTGCGCGTGCTCACGGCGCCGAAAGTCGACTTCCCGGTCTACGCCGCTTGGCGCAAGAACACACCGGAGAATCCTCTGCTCGACGCGGCGCTGGAGACGGCGCCGCGGCCATGAAAACGGCGAGCCTGCAGGAGCGAGGAAGCGCGGGGCTCGCAGGCCTGTTGCGCCAGATCCCGGAGCGCCCGCTGCAGGCCGGCCATGTGCGCGCCTTTCTGCGCGACCTGACGGATTGGCTGCTCGGCAGTCGCGCTTCCGGTCGCGGACACGAGGCTCGCGCTGCGCGACTCGAGCTGCTTGGCGACCTGCTCGACAGCGAGTTCGAACGCGGCAGTCTGCGCGAGTTCCTGATCGAGCTGCGCCAGCCCGAAAGCCTAGTGCGACTGCTGGCCGAGACAGGAATTCCAGTCGAGGCCTCGCTGCTCGGCGAAATTTCGCGGCGCATGTTCGCGCGCACACTGTCGATCGATGTGAGCTCGACGGACCTGGCCGCATTGTTCGCGCTGGCGCGCCTGGAAGCCCAGGATGAGCTGCTCGTCGATGCCGTTTCCGAACGCGTCTGGAAGCTTTTCGCCCCGCTCTTCGAACCGCACGGCAGCGAAATTCGCACGGCGTTCGAACTGGTCCTCCGCCGCGTGGTCGCCGCCGGCCTCGCACGCAATCTCTTGCGCCTGGGCACGCGCGAGCAGTACCGCGACTCGCCGTTCTTCGCGCTCGAACCGCTCGCGCGCGCCTTCCTGGAACAGCCGCTGGACAAAGCCGTACGCGAGGAATTCGAACGCGGCGTCGAAACTTGTCGCGAAGAACTCGCAGCGATACATGCCCGCACCGAATTGCTCGGCGTCTCGACCGAGCTCTTGTTCCGCATCGAGCAGGCCCGGGCTCTGCTCGAGCGACTCGATCAACTCGCCTGCATTCTTGCCGGCGAAGAATTCGGTCGCAGCTTCCTGCGCGTAGTCCTCAGTGAAGCCGGGGCTGAGCGCAGTCTGTCCGCGCTCTTGAACTCCAAGCTCAAGCGCCTTTCGCGCCGGGTCGTGGAGCACGCCAGCCACGCGGGCGAGCACTACGTGGTGCGGAACGCGAAGGAATACGCGGCCATGGGCATCGCGGCCTGTTATGGCGGCGCGCTGACCGCTGTGACGGCCCTGGGCAAGCTCGCGCTCAGCGCGACTTCGCTGGCGCCGGGTGTGCTCGGCCTGATGCACGCGCTGAACTACTCGGCTTCGTTCGTGACCATGCAGCTGGCCGGTTTCACGTTGGCCTCACGCCAACCGTCGGTGACCGCGGCCGCGCTGGCCGACAGCCTGCAGATTTCCGACGGCAGCGAAAAGGAAGTCGATCTGATCGCCGGCATCACGCGCGCCCAGACAGTTTCCGCGGCGGGCAATGTGCTCGTGGCCCTGCCGACGGCAATGTTGATCGATGCGATCCTGCGCTTTTTCAGCGGCAGAACTCTGCTCGATGCCGAGCAGAGTCACCACGCGATCGAGATCCTCGTGCCTCAGCATCCGCAAAACGTTTTGTTCGCGGCGCTGACCGGCGTGCTCCTGTGGATCGCGAGTCTGGTCGGCGGCTGGGCCTCGAACTGGAGCGCGCTGCACTCGCTGCCGCTCGCCCTGGCGGAGAGTTCGCCGTTGCGGCGCACGTTCGGCACTTCCGGGGCCGCACGAATCGGTAGTCTCGCGGATCGCTACTTCGGGGGCATCAGCGGATACGTCGCGCTCGGATTCATGATGGCCTTCGTGCCGATCCTGGCGCAGTTCGTCGGTCTGCCGATCTGGACACCGCACGTCACGCTCTCGTCGGCATCGCTGGGCTATGCGATCAGCTCGAACCTGTGGGCCGGAACCTTCGAACCTGCGCCCGTGCTGTGGGCGTTTCTCGGTGTGCTGATGATCGGCTTTTTGAACTTCACCGTGTCGTTCGCGCTTGCACTGCGTCTGGCCCTGCGCGCGATGGACGTCGGCGGACGGGATCGACTGAGTCTGTTGCGCTCGCTGGGGCGTGCGTTGATCCAGGATCCGTTGCGCTTCATCTTGCCGACGAAGAGCAGCGTAAAATCGAGTTGAGTCGCGGCCGCTATCGATCAGCGCAGCGATGCGCTTCGATCAATGGAGCTTGCTGTGGCCAGCGAGGAACTTGAAGTATCCTCGACGCGTGAGACGCTTCGGCCAACACGCAAATTCAGGGCCGCTGTTCGTGAACTCGACCGCGTGCTGCCTGCTTGTCGCACCCTGGCTCTTCATCGCTCCGCAGCGCGAAGTGGCGCCTCGTTTCGCGCCGCGGCCGGGAGCGAGAGTCGCCAAGCAATTCGATCTCGAGGTCGAGCTGCGCGACGCGGCGATCGAGATCGACGGACAGGCATTCTGGTCTCTTGGTCCCAAGACGATTCGCCTGCTCACTTCCTCAAAGTTCACAGATACCTACGTCAAGACCGAAGCCGGGCGGCCGCTTGACCTCCTGCGCAGCTTCGGCGAGATCAGCGGCAAATGGGAAGCAGACGGTGTGCGCACGGACATCGTAGGTTTTTACGCCCTGTCCGGCTGCGCTGTGCGCTTCGTGTGGGATCCCAAGCGCGGAGATTACTCGAGAACACTCGAAGTGGGCAAGGTCAGGGATCTGCACGAGGAGCAATTGGTCGAGGACCTCGACCTGCGTGGTTTTCTTCCAGAAGAGCCCGCGCAGCCTGGCGAAAAGTGGATTGCGCACGGCCGCCCTGTGGTGGATGCGCTCTTTGGCAGCACCGAGATGGGCCTGCTGGGAATGCCCAAAGAACAGGAACTCGAAGTGCTGATCCGCGATGTTCTGTTGCGTCCGTTCCGCGAGCTCGGCGATAGGCGACTGGAAATTGCCTGCGTCCTTGCGGGGTCGGACGACACGCTGGAACCGGACGAGATGGAAATCAAGCTGCAACTCTTCGACAGGTTTGATGTGAACGCTACCGAGGCGGTCAACGATTTTTTTCTCGCCATGGCAAGGTCTTCGCCTCCGATGTTGAAAGTCGATTTTGCTGGCACGGAATGGAATGTCGACGGCCGGGGGAAGCTCGTTTGGAACGTCGCGGAAAATCGTCTCGTCGCCTTCGACCTTGATGCGAGAGTTCACTTGGAATGCGTCTTGGAAATCCCCTGGGGTCGCGGCGGTGAGCGGAGCGCGAGGCACGTGCGCCTGCGCTCCGAAGGCGACATCAAATGGACCGTCCGCGCACAGGAACCGCGCTGATCGAATTCCTGCGCGCCGTGGATCGCGAAGCGCGCGAGTTGGTCGCGGGCAAGGCAGAATGCGCCTGGGCACTTTGCTCTAGCCCACTCCCCCATGGCCGAACCGTTCAAGAATCTGATCAACGCCGACACGGTGCGCGCGGCCGGCTTGCACCTCGCTCGCGCATGGAGCAAGTTCGATCGTCGGCGCTTCGAGCGTCAGGCGCTTTCCGGACTCGATGACCTGGAACTCAAGGCCCGCGTGCTGCACGTGACCGCCGCGCTCGAAGCCACCTTGCCCGAAGACTTCGCGCAAGCGGCCGCTCTCATCGAGAAGAGTCTGGGGCCGGCCGGCGTCGGGGACGACCTCAGCCAGCTGCGCCCGAGCGAGCGCGGCCTGGCAGGTTGGGCGATCTGGCCGCTGGGCGAATTCGTCGCACGCCGAGGCCTCGAGAAGCCGGAGCGCGCGCTCGCGGCACTGCATGCGTTGACGCAAAGATTCTCGGCCGAGTTCGCCATCCGCCCACTGATCGCTGCCCATCCGACGCTGGCCTTTCGCACGCTGAAACGCTGGACCACGGATCCGAGTGCCCACGTGCGCCGTCTGGTCAGCGAAGGAAGTCGGCCGCGGCTGCCCTGGGGCCAGCAGCTTGGCGCGCTCATCGCCGACCCTGCTCCGACGCTGCCGTTGCTCGCGGCACTGCAGGACGATTCGAGCGCCTATGTGCGCCGTAGCGTGTCGAACCATCTCAACGACATCGCCAAAGATCATCCAGGGACGTTTGCGAAATGGCTCGAGTTGCATCTTCCCGAGGCTTCGCGCGAGCGGCGCGCGCTGCTCAAGCACGCCAGTCGCACGCTGATCAAGCGCGGCGATCGGCGCGTGCTCGCACTTTGGGGCGTGGGTGCCCCACTGCGCGGTCGCGCACGCCTGTCGATCGATCCCGCGCGCATTGAACTTGGCTCCAGCCTCACGCTGAACGTCGTGCTGGAATCGTCGGCTCGCAAAGCGCAGCGGCTTGTGATCGACTACGCCGTGCACCACGTCAAGCAGAACGGCGGCAGTTCGCCCAAGGTCTTCAAGGGCTGGTCCCTGGAGCTCGCCCCCGGCGAAGAGCGGCAATTGAAGAAAATCCATCCCGTCAAACCCATCACGACACGGCGCTACTACGCTGGCGCGCACCGCGTCGAACTTCGGATCAACGGAATCTCCGTGGCGCAGTCCTCCTTCAAGTTGCGGACATGAGCGCGGGACAACCCTCCGATCTCGCGCGCGAGTTGGCGCGCCTGCCGCACTTCTCGAGTCTCGCTCCCGATCTGCTCGCGAACGTGGCGAGCGGTGTGCGCATCGCGAAATTCGATGTCGGCGGCGTGGTCTTCTCCCAGGGCGAGACGGCGCGCGCTTTCTTCGCGATCCGCCGCGGCGCGGTAAAGGTTTACCGCATGTCCGCGGACGGCCGCGAACAGGTGCTGCACACCTTGCGCGAAGGCCGCACCTTCGCGGAAGCGGCGGTGCTCTCCTTCGGCACTTATCCCGCGCATTGCGTGGCGCTCGAGCACGGCACGGAACTGTTGGAGATCGAAGGCAAGACGCTCCTGCGGCTCTTCAAGGAGGATCCGCGCCTCGCGGCTTCGATGGTCAGCTCGCTCGCGATCTGGCTGCACGGCATGGTCGAACGCGTCGAGGAATTGCAGGTCGCCAGCGCCGGCGCTCGTTTGGCGCGCTACCTCTTGAAGCTGCCGGCCAAGGGCGCGACGGATCCGCTCGAAGTCGAACTGCCGCTGGCGAAAAAGGACCTGGCCGCGCACCTCGCGATCACGCCGGAAACCTTTTCGCGCCTGCTGCGGCGCTGGCAGGATCAGGGCATCGTCGGCGCGCAGGGCAAGAAATTGCGCTTGCTCGACACGCGCGTGCTGACCGCGCTGGCCGACGAGGGCTGATTTTTCGGCGGAATTGACCTGGGTCAAGGCGCCAAACGGCGGGGCGGACGATGTTGGTGGCTGCCCGGGGATCGTCCCGGGCCGACTGCCACAGGAGTTCCGCCATGCGCCCGACCGACATCCTTTCCTCCGAACACCGCATCATCGAACTTGTCCTCGACTCGCTCGAGTGCATCGCCGAGGGCGCACGCAAGAACAACTCGCTGGACATCGAGTCCGCCGCCAAGGCCGTGCTGTTCCTGCGCACCTTCGCCGACGCCTGCCACCACGGCAAGGAAGAGCAGCAGCTGTTCAAAGCGCTCGAAGCGCGCGGCATGCCGACGAGTGTCGGACCGATCGCCGTCATGCTCGGCGAACACGAAATCGGCCGCGCACTGATCCGTGAAATCGATGCTGCGATTTCGGGCGCGAAAAATCGTGAAGCGGGCGCGCCTGAGTGTTTCGCCGACAAGGCCCACGACTACGTCGAACTTCTGCGCGATCACATCGCCAAGGAGGATCAGGTGCTCTTCCCCATGGCTGAGAGCATGCTCACCTCCCAGGAGAAGGAACACGTCCTCGCCATGTTCGAGAAGGTCGAGCAGAGTCACCCCGCGGGCACGCATCAGGCGATGGAAGCGATCGCGCGGGATCTCGCGGCGCGGTTTGGCATCGACGCCTCGAAGCACTCCGCGCCGCTCGCGGTCGGCGGCTGCTGCCATCACGCATCGCCGGCCCAATCCGACGGTCGCGAAAGAAGTTCCTGCGGCTCAGTTCGCACAACTGCGTAGCGGCTACGCACATCGCGGCCGCCGCAGGGATGCGCCTGCGGCAGTACGCTTGAATGCCGCACTCCTCACACCTCGAATTCACAACACGCACATGCGAGTCGTCTTCCTTCAGAAATATCTGCCCCAGGAAATGCTGGGCATCCAGTGGCTTGCTCGTTCGCTCCAGCGCGGAGGTCACGAGGTCAAGGTGTTGCTCTTGCCCGACACGAACTGGGAGGCGAAGCTGAAGGAAGCGAACCCCGGCCTGCTGGCGTTTTCGATGACCACCGGCGACCACGTCTTCTATTCGAAGGTCGCGCGGCGAGCGAAGGAACTGACGGGTGCGCCGACGATCTTCGGCGGGCCGCACCCGACCTTTGTGCCCGACATGGTGCTCGATCCCGCGATCGACTACGTGTGTCGTGGCGAAGGCGAGATTACGCTGACCGACCTGGCCACGGCCTTGGAGAACGGACTCGACACGAGTTTCATTCCCAACCTTTCCTACGAGCGCGGCGGCGTTCGGATCGACAGTCCGCTGCGGCCGTTGATCGAAGACCTCGACGATCTTGGTTATCCGCTGCGCGAACCGCTCTATGAAGCTGGCGAGCTGTACAAGAACTGCGAGCGCAAGATCTTCTTGACCCAGCGCGGTTGCCTCTACAACTGCTCGTTCTGTTTCCACCACGCCTGGCGCGACAAGCTCTACAAGGCAAAGCCCAAGGAATATCTGCGCAAGCGCTCGGTTCCCGAAGTGCTGGCCGAGATCGACGAAGTCCGCTCGCGCTATCCGTTGAAGTTCCTGCACTTCCTCGACGACATCTTCAACGTCGACGACGAATGGCTGGTCGAGTTCTGCCGCGAGTATCCCAAGGCGATCGGCCTGCCCTTCGACGTGATCCTGCGCACGGCCCAGACCACGCGCGAGCACATGCAGATGCTCAAGAGCGCCGGCTGCATCTCCGCGCGGCTCGCTTTCGAATCCGCCAGCGACGTGATCCGCAACAAGGTCTATCGCAAGGGCACGACCATCGACCACCTGCGCGACTCCGCGCGCTTCGTCAAGGAACAAGGCATTCGCCTGACGACGCTTAACCTGCTCGGATCGCCCGGCGCGACGCTCGCGGATGAACTCGCCACGCTGCAACTCAACATCGATTGCGAAGTCGATCACCCGCTGTGCAGCTTGCTGCAGCCCTATCCCGAAACCGACATCAACGACATCACGCGCGAAATGGGTTTTGCGGTCGATTCCTACGATCAGTTTCCGCAGAAGTTCAATCGCACGAGTTCGATCGCCCACGCGCACCGGCACGAAGTCGAGAATCTGCACAAGCTTTTCCCGCTCGCCGTGCGCTTTCCGAAATTGCGCCCGGCCATCCCGACCTTGGTGAAGTCCAAGGCGCTGTCGAAGGTCTATCTCGCGGCGTATCTCTTGTGGACCGAGTATCTGGTCTGCGAGCAAAACCAGTCCTGGGCCAAGGCGACACACACGTCGAGCCTGCAGACTTTTCCACCGGTCGACTTCGTGCGCCGCGTGTCTTCAAAGACCACGTTGAAGGTCAAAGAAGCACTCTTCGGCCGCAGGTTCTCCCGCGAACGACTCGCACTGCAGATGGAAGAGGACACGATTGCGCATCAGGGCGGTTGAGCCTCATAGCCCGCGCAGCCAGCGTGGCACGAACGGCGCGTGGGCGGGGTCGGCGAGGGCACGGTCGAGTTGCGCGAGCAGCGCGCCATTGTCCTTCGACAAAGTCCCAGCGAGCGCCAGTCGATTCGAGGCATGATTCGAGCGGAACACGCTGGCCCGCAAGTCCAATCCCGCGACGAATTCGCGCAGCTCCGCGGTCAATTCGATCTCGTTCATGTGATCAAATTCGCCACGCTGGTCCGTGTCCCAGAGCGGCGTGCCCTTCACCGGAGTCATGACCAGCGTGCTGACGAAACGCGGCTGGATCTCGTTGACGACTCGCGCACTCTCGCGCGCGTGCCCCTGCGACAAGGCCCTGCCGCCCGCGCCGAGCAGGATCATCGTCGACAACTTCACGCCGGCGTCCTGTGCCTTGTTCGCAACGCGGACCATCTCGGCCGAGTCGACGCCCTTGGTGAGACTTTCGAGCACCGCGTCGTGGCCGCTTTCGATGCCCAGGTAATAGAGCGAAAGCCCGGCTTCCCGCAGGCGCTCCATTTCCTCGGGCTTCCTCACCTGCAGCGACTGCGGCGAGGCGTAGCAGCTGACGCGCTGCAAATTGGGAAACGCAGCGCGCAATTTTCCGAGCACGGCCTCGAGGTAACTCGCCTTCGCGATCAGCGCATCGCCGTCGGCCAAGAACACCTTGCGCACCGCGGGCTCGACACTCGCGGCCCACTCGATTTCGCGCTCCAATTCTTCGAACTTGCGCACGCGAAAGCGCTTGCCGCGGTACATCGCGCAAAACGCGCATTCGTTGTAGCTGCAACCGATCGTCGCCTGCAGGATCAGACTGTCGGCTTCGGACGGCGGCCGGTAAAGCGTGCCCTCGTAAGCGATCATCCGCCCTTCTTTTTTTTCTTCTTGCCGAACAGCCCGCCTAGCCCGTCCTCGAGCCCGCCTTTGAGCGCTTCCTCGCCGGCCTTTTTCAGCGCCTTTTCGAGGAAACCCTTGCCCAGTCGAATCTTCGGGCTGGTCCAGGAACCGTACAATTCCAGCGGCACTTCCGTCTTCGGATCGAGCACGTTGCGCAGCGGCTCGAGCTGCGCCTCGACCTTCGAGCCGAGCATCTCCAGCGGCACCACGAAGGCCAACTCGAAAGTCTTCAGCGCCAGATTCGTGTTGCCGTGGAAATTGATGTCGCGATCGCCGACGCGCACCGGAATCGAATCGTAGTGCGCGATGCCGTTCTTGATCTTGATCGGAATCGGCTTGACCACCGTGCTCTTCGATGTGGGCACCTTCTGGCCGACGAGTTGCAAGGCCTGCGCCATTCCAGGCAGCAATTGGTATTCGACCTCGCCTAGATTCAGATCGATGTCGCCGGACAACTTGGCCAGATCGCCGTCCATGGGCAGCGCAAGATTTCGGCCACTGAGGATCGTGCGCTTCGTCGGATCGTCCTGGCGCAACTGCACCATCATCGGCACCAAGGAACCGATGATGCGCTTGGAGAACAGTGGCGTCAGTCCGACTTTTGCGTCGAGACCTTGCTCGCCTTCGGAGACGATCACGCCGTCGGTGAGCCGGCTGACCAGCGCGATGTCGCCGAGCTTCGAGTGCATTTGCGCGCGCAGCGGTTCGCCGCCGGCATCGGGATAGACGCCCTCGATCGTGGCTTCCAGTTCCGGGCCGAGCACGTCGAGCAAGAGTCCGTCCTGGCGCGCGAGGACGTCGAGCAACGCCGCTGGGAAGCGCGCGAGCTTGGCGCTCAATTTCGCGCGCGAACCCGGCGCGGGGAAAGGCGCGGGTGCTTCGACCAGGAATCCCGCGGGCTTTTCAATCACGACGTGGGCTTCGATCGCGCCCGGTGGAGTCGCGTCGACGGCGCCGGTCAAGTCCAGCGTCGCGGCGGCTGCGGGCTTCGCTACCACTTTCAATTGCACGTCGCGCAGCGTCACCACTGCCGGCGGAGTCGCCGCGGTTCCAGCGGCGCCGGCCG
This sequence comes from Planctomycetota bacterium, assembly GCA_043754695.1. Classification (GTDB taxonomy): domain Bacteria; phylum Planctomycetota; class UBA1135; order UBA1135; genus JADJQU01. The sequence continues at coordinate 7,623 of JAYUUV010000279.1, read as the reverse complement.
GCGCGCCCGGATGCGTGTAGACGAACGCCGGCAAGTTCGCGTCGAGCTTCAAATCTAGATTTTCGACCAACTCGGCACGCGCAAGCTTCGGATCCGCGTCGAAGAAACGACCGAGCGGCGCGCGCAGTTGGTTCAGTTGCACGACGAGCGCCCCGCCGGCTTCGCTGAGCTTCAGGCTCGCGCCCGCGGGCAACTTGCCGACGAGCAGTCTATCCAGGGTGGCTTGGTCGGGCGCCACACTCAGCACGAGCGGTTGGCCCGCGATGGTCGTCAGGACGCGCTCCGTGTAGTCGAACGCGCCACCAAGTTTGATTTTGCCCGCGTCGAGCGAAACTTCGGCCCGATCCGAGCCGGGCGCCGAAGCCGCGTACTTCACACGCGCCGCGATCGTCTCGCCGCACAACTCGCGCAGCGGCGTGCGCAAATCGGCTGGCGCGAAAGCGAGCAACGCGCCGGCGCCGCTGACATCGATCGACGCTTCGAGTTGCGGCAACACACCCGCCGGACGCTTTTTCGCGGGATCGAACGGGTCCGTCGCATGCGCCGCGAGAGTCACCGTCGACTTGCCCGCGGCCGCGCCGAGCTCGAGACTCGCGTTGGCCGCGAAGGGTTCGCCTGCGACTTGCGCGAGCGTGGCAGTGAGACCGAGGTCAAGTTTCGGACCGAGAGCTTCACGGAGCGCTCCACCCGCATAGCTGTCGAGCAGCGCGGTCGGAATCGCCTTGCCGCTCAGACGAAGTACAAGCGGCGCGAACGGGGCGCCCTGGGCAATCGCAAGCAACTCCGGCGCGTGCGGAGCATCGATGTGCAGCTCAATTGCTTGTTCGCCAAACGACGGCGAAAGAAGGTGCAGATCGAGCTTGAGCGGAGTCAGTTTGTCGCCCGGCCGCAATTCGATTTCGAGTTGCACGGTCAATGCGTCGATGCGCTGTCCCGCAGCCGCCAACGCTTCGTCCTGGTAGACGAACTCGCGCAGGCCGATCACCGCATCGCAGCGTGTTTTCGCCAGTGCGACGGCGAGCACGGCGTCGTTGGATTTCGCCGCGGCCTCGATCAATTCCTTCACCGGCAAGGCCAGGAAATTGACGTCGACGCCGACGACCCCGCGGCTCTCGGCAAATGCGAAGCGCGTGCCCTTGGGCAAGCTGGGACCGACGAATTCGTCGAGCAAACGCGCGTCCGGTTGCAGCGAAACGCGCAACACCGGCTCGTCGAGGTTGACGAACATCCCGCCCAGCAATCGGCCGGCAAGTTGCACCTGGGCGCTTTCGCTGGAGAGATTGATGCGCGCCACACCTTCGTCGAGCGTGCCCTGCAAGTTCGCGTCGAAAGCGAGGTAGCGGCCGAGCAGCTGCTGGACGCGATCGCCTTGGCCGCTGAGCGCGCCGGCGATGCGCGTCGGCAAGCCTGAAGCACTGGACGTGACGGCGAATCGAAGCGGCAGTTTCGCCGCCGGATTCGCGAACACATCGGCGAGGCTCGCCTGAAGCTCGAATTTGCCCGGCGCCGACGAGTCGAAGTTGGCCTGTGCGCGCAGCTCGAGCGGTTTTTCGGGCACGAGCGTCAAATTGAAATTCGCGTCGTGCACGGAAAACGGTTCGCCACCGAAGCGCGCGATCTTTTCGCCCGCGGGCGTGCCGCGCAATTTCAGCGTGGCTTGCGCGCTGGCGCGATTGGCGAGCTCGCGCCATTTCACGGCGATGTCGGCCCAAGCGAGACCCGGCGCAGCAGCGGCCGCGATCGAAGTCTCGATGTCGACATCGAGGCCCAACTTGCCGCCGAGGACGCGCGTCAGATCGCCTTCCGATTTCGCGAACGAATCGAAGATCGCGCTCGGCACGTTTTCCATGCGGATGCTCGCCTTGAGCGGGAGCAGCGCCTGGTCCGGCGAATAACCGGCCAGCGTCGCACCACCGGGGAAAGTCAGCGTGCATTTCGCCTGACCGAAAGCCATGTCGGCCGCGGCGGCGGGCGCCTTGGACTCTGATTCGCCATAAGTCCTCGACGCATTGGATGCGCTGAACGAAAACTCGAGCAGCGAATCTTCCTGCGGCGCCTTCAATTCGCCGCTGACCAGGATTTCGCGCACGATCAACGGCCCGCGACCGGCGAGCGCGCTCGAGCCCGCGAGCTGCCAATCGCCCAGATCCGCGCTGAATTTCGCGCGCACGCCGGCGAGCAGCAGTTCCATGGCTCTCTTTGGATCGCCCTTCGCGGACGCCTCCAAATAGGCTCCGATCGGAGCCTCGAAGGAATTCAGCGCGACGTGCAGCAAGTACTCTCGTTTCCCCGCCACAGGCTCGATGTGCACGAGCTGCGCGCCACTCTCGAGCAGCGGCCGCGCCACGAGTTCGACAAAGGCCTGCGGCACTTCGAGATCGACGGCAAAACCATCGCCCTCGGAGCGCAAGACACCCTGGGCGACGCGCGCTGAACCGCGCACGCTGCCGTGGGGCGCGTCGAGCTTCAGATCGAACGAACCCTGCTCAAGCGTGCCTTTCGCGTCCAAGGACAACGACAATTCCTCGCCGAGCAAGGCCTGCAATTTTCCGGTTTGTTGCGCGAGCGCATCGACCAGCGCCGTCGGCAGATGTTCGACTTTCGCCGTGATTTCGGCCTTGGGCGGCGTCGCGGATGAAGGCGCGTCGAAGGGATGCTCGATTTTCGAATCGAGGCTGAGTTCGCCCTTCGCGCTGCCCGAAAGCGTCGCGCGCAAACGCGCCGTCAGCGGCTCTCCTGGTTTCAGCACGGCCGCCAGCGTCAGATTCTCGAGCACGAAGGGCTTGCCCAGTTCGCGCGTGTGTTGATCGGCCCATTGGATGCGCGAGATGCGCACGTCGAGTTCGACTTCGAGATTTTTTGCGCTCGACTCGGACGTGTCGCCAGCGGGCTCGACCGGTTTGTCCGCGCGCGCCTGACGCGGTTCGAGCGCGCGATCGAGGTTCGTGCGGCCCGCGGCGTCCGCTTCCAAGTTCGCTTCGCCGGTGATCTCGATCTTGCCGAGCTGCTTGCCGCCCGAAGTCGCCAGTGACCACAGCCCAGGCAGACGCGCGCTGACCAGCGCTACGCGCTCGCCCTTGTCGTCCTTCAGCTCCGCGGCCTCGATCGTCTGCGGTCCCGACCAGCCCAATTCGAGCGCGCCAATCGACAATTGTCCGTAGTAGTTCTTTGCGAACCAGTCGCTGGCATACTTCTTTGCGAAGCCAGACCCCAGCGTCGGCGCGAGCGCGAGCGATACGCCGAGTGCGACGATCAGGACTGTTGTGATCCCGAGCGGAGTCCTGAAAAGGAAGCGCAGCAGGCTGCGGCGCGGCCGCGGCGGATTCGGGCTGCTCGAGGCCGCGCTCGTCGTTGATTCGTTCATGGATCTCTCTAGTTCCACTGCGGATCCGGCGGAAGGTCCTCGAGACCCTTCGCGTCCTCGCCGAGCGAACGCAGCACCGCGCGCCAGATGCTGCGCGGTTCCTGCATGAAAATGAGTTCGGAAGCTCCAGGCGCGGGAATCCACGAGCCGCGCGTGAGTTCGCTCTCCAATTGCCCCGCTCCCCAGCCTGAATAACCGACGATCAGGCGCATGCCGGCCCGCGCGGCGCCCGGCACATCGAGCCACCAGCGCGCGGCGAGGTCGAGGTCGCCGCCGACGAAAACGCCGCGCAAGATTTCCACGCCGCCGGGCAAACGCTCGCCCGCGCTGTGCAGCAATTGAAGTTGATTCAATTGGACCGGGCCGCCGAAAAACAGTTCCGCGTCCGCCTTGGACCACAACGGGTGATCGGCGAGCACCTTGGCCGTCAGCTGGCCCGAAGGACGATTGACCACCAGGCCGTAGGCACCCTCGGCCGTGTGCTGGCAGATCAGCACGACCGTGTGCATGAAATTGGGGTCGAGCATGTCGGGGCTTGCGGCGAGCAAGGTCCCCTGCGCGACGAAAAGATCGGGCTCCATGGCGCGTGGATTATCGCTCGAAACCCTTGCAGGCAACCACCGGTTGCGGCGGGTAACGCGAAAAGCGCGGCTCGGCCTTGGAACGTTCACACAGCACGAACACGGAACCCTTGTCCGAGCCGACGGTCCGAGCGTGAAGGCACGCGGCGCACAGGCCGCCGTAGGGCGAGCACGGCCCCTTGCGCGGCTGTTTGGGACGATCCGCGGGCGAGCTGTCGCTGTTCGAGCTCACGGCGCGCGTTCGAAGGTCAGCACGCACTCCAGGTGCGGAGTGTGCGGGAAGAGATCGACCGCGGCGAAGCTGACCAGCCGCCAGCCGGCGCTGACCAAGATCGCACCGTCGCGGGCCCCTGACTGGAGCTCACAAGAAACCATGACGATGCGCCGTGCGCTCGACTGAGCGAGAGCGGCGAGGACTTTGGGATGCACTCCGGCGCGCGGCGGGTCGACGACGATGACCGTGGGTGGCGTAGCGGCCTGCGCCTCGCGCCAGGTTGCAAGCACGTCGCCGCCGACAAAGCTCGCGTTGGAAACGCCATTGCGTGTCGCCGCCGCGCGCGCGGCTTCGATCGCCGAGGGCACGAGTTCGAAACCGGTCACGTTCGGCGTTCCATCGACGGACGGCGCGCGCTGCGCCAGGGCGAGCGTGATCGCGCCGATGCCGCAGTAGAGATCGTGCACCACGTCGCCGGCCCGCACGGCTGAGGATTCGAGCACGATCTCGAACAGCCGTTCCGCCGCCAGAGTGTTGACCTGGAAAAACGTGGCCGATCCGATCTCGAAATCGTGACCGGCGATGCGCTCGGAAATCGAACCGCGGCCGTGGCGGACGATCTCGCGCTCCCCCACCGCGACCAGCGCGCGGCCGCTGTTCAAGAGTTGGACCAAGCTCGTGATTTCCGGATGGGCGGCGAGTAGCGCGGCGACCAGCGGTTCGGCGCGCGCCGGCGATTCGTCGCTGGTCACCAGGCAGGCCAGGATTTCGCCCGTGTGCCAGCTTTTGCGCAGCACGAGATGGCGCAGCCAACCTGTGTGCGCGTGCGAGTCGTAGGCGTCGAGCGATTGCTCGCGTGCCAAGGCGCGCAACGTGTTCACGATCCGCGCGGCGCCTTCGAAGGCGATCGAACACTCTTCGATCTCGAGGATCTTGGAATGGAATCCGCGCGGGTGCAGACCGAGCGCGGCCGAGTGCTCGGTGGCGTAGGCCACGCCTTCGTCGACGCGCTCCATCCAGCGTTTGGGGCCGAATGTGAAGTCCATCTTGTTGCGGTAGTGCCAGGGCTCGGCGCAGGGCACGACCGCGACAAGTTCGACTTCCAGTCCCGCGCCGCGCAGTAGCTCGCGCGCGACGGCTGCCTTGGCCGCGAGCTGCGCGGCGTAGGCCAGGTCCTGAAAGGTGCACCCGCCGCAAACCCCGTGATGAGCACAGCGCGCGGGAACGAAGTCGGGCCCCGGTTCGAGCACCGCAAGCGTGCGCACTTCGAGTTCGTTGCGCCGGCGCTTGATCACGCGCGCCCGCACGCGCGCGCCGAGCGAACCGCCGCGCTCGTGGGCCGTGTAGACGCCGCAGATCCCCGTCGCGTTGCCGCGCGCGTCCAGCTGCTCGAAGCGAAACTCGAACTCGTCCCCCCAGCGCGGCTTGCGCTCGGGGGCTGGTCTTGCTTCAGCATTCGTCACGGAGCCCATCGTGTGAGTGTACGGGGTGCCTGGCACTCGCCCGTACTGTTGCCGCCGAGGCTCTCACAGCGCCGTTGCCGGTGGACCTCGACCTGGGCGTGCCTCTCACAGCGCCGTTGCTCCGAGGCAACAGTTCGGGAGGGTGCCTGGCACCGTACTGGCGGTGTCCCGCATCCCAAGTCTCCAACTCCCCCTCCAACCCTCCACCGCACCACCGCCAAACCCCGCGCTCGATTCACTACTGCCATCTGTTGGATTGCTGAATTCCCCGGATACCCGCTCGAGAGCAAGCGCCTTTCAATTCGTTCTCGGCCGGAGTGCGCGCTGCGCGCCCCGCCGCGACGCATGACCGAATCACCAATCGAACCAAACTCCATCGCACGGCTCACGGGAGCGCTGAATCGCGCGGAGTGGCACGACCACGTCTCATTTCCTCTGGAGCGAAGCAGGCGACTCGCCGCGAGTGTTGCCGCCGGCTCGGCACTCCTACGCACAGCGCAGCCCCTGCCTTCCATGCATTCCTGGAATGACTGCGGCCTCTCCGAAACGCCGGCATTGTCCAGGTCCACCACCAACCCCAACCAAGAGATCCATTCATGACTCGATTCCTAACCAACAAGCTGGCCCTGAGCCTGATCCTGGGTGCGCCTCTCGCCGCAGGATTGAGCTGGCGATTGGGCGCCTTTCCCGACAGCACGGTGCAGCAGGGTCAGCCCGCGCCGCTCACGCCTGAGAAAAATGCCGCCAACATGGTCAAGGAGGGCAAGAAGACCTTCCGCTTCGAAACGTTCGGCGACCAGGCCTTCTGGGGACAGACTCTGCGGTTGCATGAAGCCATCGAAGGCGTGGCCTTGGGCGGGGTGGGGCCCGGATTGAGCCCGGCCCAAGCGCTTGCGCTCGGGCTCAAGGTCGATGTCGATGCACTTCCACAACCCTTGCAGCAAGCGATCCTCGCCGGCCAGGTGGATCTAAACGATCCCCAGGTCACGATCAGTCTGCTGAAGTTGAAGGCCGTGCTCGGCGTGACCGGCTTCGTGACCCAGCAGAATCGGCTCGAGTCGATCGGCATCCAATGCGCGATTTGCCACTCGACCGTCGATGATTCGCTGGCTCCGGGCATCGGCAAGCGGCGCGACGGCTGGGCGAATCGCGACCTCGACATCGGGTCGATCGTCGCGCTCGCACCGGATCTATCCGCCTTCGCGAACCTATTGGGCGTGACGCCGGTGCAGGTCGCTCAAGTGTTGCACAGTTGGGGACCCGGGAAATTCGACGCCGCGCTCGTGCTCGACGGCAAGGCGACGAATCCAGCCGGCGGCTCCGGCGCAACGCTGATTCCGCCGGCCTTCGGCCTCGCCGGTGTCAACCTGCACACGTCCACGGGCTGGGGCTCCGTCAGCCACTGGAATGGATTCGTGGCCACGATCGAGATGCATGGCAAGGGCACGTTCTTCGATCCGCGCCTGGACGATCCGGTGCAATTCCCGATCGCGGCGGCCAACCAGTTCGGGCACATTCGCAACGTGCCGGACCTGGTCACTCCCAAGCTGGCGGCGCTGCATTTCTATCAACTGGCCTTGCCGGCGCCCAAGCCACCCGAAGGCAGCTTCGACGCGCTCGCCGCACAGCGCGGCGAGGTTCTGTTCGAGGGAGTCGCACTCTGCAGTCAATGCCACGTCGAGCCGCTCTTCACCGAGCCGGGCTGGAATCTGCACACGCCGGCGGAAATCGGCATCGACTCCTTCCAATCCGACCGCGCTCCCGACAAGCGCTACCGGACCACACCGTTGAAAGGACTGTGGTCCCATCAAAAGGGCGGCTTCTATCACGACGGCCGCTTCGCGACATTGCTCGACGTCGTCAACCACTACGACGGCTTCTCACAGCTGGGCCTGACCCCGCTCCAGAAGGATGATCTGGTGCAGTACCTGCTCTCGATCTGACGCAACCAAGAGCCGAGCAAAAGGATTCGCGGCCGTCGCGTGGACAAACCACGCGACG
>JAYUUV010000278.1:0-19825 GCA_043754695.1 Planctomycetota bacterium | reverse complement strand
GCCGCGTTCAACTACAAGACCGGCCCGACACTCGATCAATTGAACCGCGCCGCGCCCGAGGGCATCGATGTCTACTTTGACAATGTCGGCGGCGAATCGCTCGAGGCCGCGCTGTCCGCGCTGCGCGTGCAGGGCCGGATCATCGCCTGTGGCGGGATCTCCTCCTACAACGACGAGAAGCCGAAACCCGGTCCGGCCAATCTCTTCAACATGACCACCAAGCGGCTCACGATGAAGGGACTGATCGTGGGCGATTGGCTGGATCGTCAAAGCGAATTTGACCAAGAAGTGGGCGGACATTTCCGCGCCGGGAAACTCAAGAACATGGAAACCGTGGTGGAAGGAATCGACCACGCCGTGGACGCATTTCTCGGTCTCTTCTCTGGAACCAACTCAGGGAAGATGGTCGTGAAGCTGACGTGACATTGTCCGCCTAATGCCATAAAAGGAAAACGAGTTCATGCCCTACCAAAGTATCAATCCCGCAACCGGCAAAGTCCTGAAGACGTTCAAGCAGCTCACCGGCGCTCAGCTTGAAAAGTCAATCCGCATAGCGGCGACCTGTTACACCACGTGGCGGAGCACGTCGTTCACTCGGCGCGCGGCCGTGGCCTCCAAAGCCGCGGCCATCCTGCGCCGGCGGGTGGACGAATTCGCCCGCCCGATGACGCTCGAAATGGGCAAGCGCATCGACGAGGCGCGCGGCGAAGTGGCCATCAGCGCGGACATCATTGATTACTACGCCCAGAACGCCGAGCGCTTCCTCGCGCCGCAAAAACTCAAACCGAAGTCGGGTCAGGCCGTGATTGAAAGTAGTCCACTCGGCCTCCTCTTCGGCGTCCAACCATGGAATTTCCCCTACTACCAGCTCGCGCGTTTCGCCGCGCCCAATCTGATGGCCGGCAATGTCGTGATGGTGAAACACGCTGGCTGCGTCCCGCAATGCGCCCTCGCCTTCGAGCGGCTGTGGCGCGAGGCCGGCGCGCCTGTGGGTGCTTACACCAATCTCTTCATCTCTCACAACCAGGCGAACGCGCTCATCGACGATCCACGCATCCAGGGCGTCGCGTTGACCGGTGGCGTGGACGCCGCGCGGGAAGTCGCCGCGCGCGCCGGACAAAATGTCAAGAAGTCCACGATGGAACTGGGCGGCAACGACGCCTTCATCGTGTTGGCCGACGCGGACCTCGACCAGGCGGTCAAGTGGGGCGTCTGGGCCAAAATGAACAACATGGGCCAATGCTGCGTCGCCGGAAAACGCTTCATCGTCGTCGAAAAACTCTACGAGCGCTTTCTCTCCAAATTTCACATCGCGCTCGCGGCCTTCACCCCCGGGGATCCGATGGACGAGGCCACGACCCTCGCCCCGCTCTCCACCGAAGCCGCCTTGGTCACGCTCCTCGCCCAAGTGAAACGCGCCGTCGCCAAAGGCGCGACCGTGGTGCTCGGCGGCAAACGCATCGCTCGCCCCGGCTTCTATATGCAGCCCACGATTCTGACGAACATCAAACCCACGAACCCCGCCTACCGCGAAGAGTTCTTCGGACCCGTCGCGCTCTTCTTCCGTGTAAAAAATGAGGACGAAGCCGTGGCCCTCGCCAACGACTCTGACTTCGGTCTGGGCGGTTCCGTCTTCACCAACGACATCGCGCGCGGGAAGCGTGTCGCGAGCCGGATCGACACCGGCATGGTGTTCATCAACCACCCGACCTGGACGGCCTCGGACTTGCCGTTTGGCGGCATCAAACAATCCGGCTACGGCCGCGAACTCTCCGGCCTGGGCATCCAAGAGTTCGTGAACAAGAAGCTGGTGCGCGTTTCCTCGCTCCGTGCGGCGGCGCAGCGGCTCGCTCCACGATCCATTCCCAAGAGACCTACCTGATCAGCGCCGCCTCTGTCCAAGGTGGTGCCGCCTTCCCAGCAGAGAGCAAGCCGCCCGTCGCGCGTCTCGCTCGAGGCAGCGCAGCTCGCAGGCCGATGCTGCTCGGCTCGCTGTACTTTGACCACGAGGGCTTTTCGCTGCACGCACAGGTGCTCGTGCCGCAAGGACAGCGCGAGCGCCTCGAGCATCTTTGCCGCTACGTCGCGCGCCCTGCGATCGCCACGGAGCGGCTTTCACTCGCGCGCGACGGCCGCGTGATCTACGGCCTGCGCCGGCACTGGCGCGACGGCACGTCGGCGGTGTCGTTTGACCCGCTGACTTTTATCGAGCGGCTGGCCGCGCTCGTGCCACGGCCGCGCGCTCATCAGCACACGTATCATGGTGTGCTCGCGCCCGCGGCGCCCTATCGAGACTTGATCGTGCCGGGACCGCGCAAGGGAACGACGCCGAGCGCGACACCCGCTGACTGCACAGCCGCCCACGACTCCGACGCAGAGCGCCGGGCGAAGACACGGCGACTGACCTGGGCCGAGTTGCTGCAAAGAGTTGTTGCCATCGACATGCTCAAGTGCCGCACTGCGGAGAACGGCGCAAGCTGATCGCGGGGTCCCCTTCGCAACAGCACATTGAGTGCTGTTGCGATTCGTCGCTTCGCGACGAACCGGGGCTTACCTCAGCGATGGCGTCGTCGTGCGAAAAATCCTCGATCATCTCGGACTGCCCAGCGAGCCTCCAATCCTCGCGAGCTCACGCGTCGGCGAAGAACTGGCCTTTGACGCGTGAGGCGAGCACCAGCAGACACCCGCGCGCACGCTCCGCGTGCGCGCGAGGCGACGCATTGCCACACGAGCCAGAGCCTGCCGCTCGCGCGCTGTCGGACGACGCTTCGCGGCACGCCGAGAACACCTCGACCCGCAGGCACCGGCGAAAACGGCAGCTTCGCGGCCCCCATCCCCCTCCGGAGTGCGACCGTGAGGGCATGATCAGGGACTTGGAGTTCCTATCTTTCTAGTACCGAATCTGTCCGCCGCGAGACTCTGAATTCCGCAAGCACTACGGACAGATTTGGAAGCTCAGCGCGTTCGTCAGTCCGACGTTGTTCGGTCGCGTCCATGCGTTGTCGCGGCTCAGGTACTGAGCGAATATCTGGGCGCCCGGGGGAAGGGACTGCGCAGCCATGTAGGCCTGACTGAAGTGGAACGAGTACGATCCTGTGCAATCGAGCGTGGGTGGAGGGGTTCCGGATCCCACCTGATCTGGCGTGTTGCGAATGGGCGATTGCAGGCACAAGGTGCCGCCCATGAAAGGTGTCGCACCAGCATTCAAGCTCCACATCAACTTTCCGGGCCTGTGGCTGAGGACCTGGACCGCGGTAATTCGAAAGTCGTCTTCGCCGCTGTACGAGGGTATCCCAGTGAAGGAGATCCTTGGTGAACAACCGAGAGAGTTGAGTTTCGCGGTGCAATAAACGGTCGGGGTATTCGTGCAGCCACCGGATGCACCGACCAGGGCCGCCGTGTGCGTGGATTGTGAATTTATCTGTACGTACGACAGGCCGACGGAAAGCGGCGGAACTTCGCATTCGCCATAGAGATTCCGCCCCCAAGCCACGACGGAGTTGTCGCTGAGACGAGCGGTTGTATGGGTCAGCCCAGCGGTCACCTCGATGTACGCCAAGCCTGCTGGCAAGCTGGGCACATTGCACTGCCCTACCGAATTGTCGCCCCAACAGACGAGCGAGCCGTCGCTGCGACGGGCTGCATTGTGATATTCGCCAGCCGCAACCTCGATGTAGGCAAGGCCGGTGGGCAACGCTGGAACATCGCATTGATGGTAGGAGTTGCTCCCCCACGCCACGATGCTCCCGTCCGATCGCAGTGCCACGGAGTGTACCCAACCAAGCTGGATGTCGACGTAGGAAAGAAACGGAGGCAGGGGCGGGACATTGCACTGGCCGAATGCATTGTCACCCCACGCGACAATTGAGCCATCGCTACGCCGCGCCGCGCAATGTTGAGTACCCATCGCGATGCCGACATACGTGAGACCCGATGGCAGAGCCGGCACGCTCAATTGTCCGACGCCGTTGCCCCAAGCAAGGACAGCGCCGTCGCTCCGGCGCGCCATGCTCGAGCCATAGCCTGCAGCGACCTCGACATAGTGCAGTCCGGGCGGAAGCGCTGGAACGGGAGACTGCCCCCAAAAGTTGATGCCCCACCCGACGATGGAGCCGTCACTCCTCAGAGCCAAAGTATGCATGAGGCCGGACGCAACGTTCCGATACGTCAGACCTGGCGGACAAGAGAGCGCGTTGCACTGGTAGTAGTTGTTGTTGCCCCAACACACGACCGTTCCGTCGCTTCGCCGAGCCACACTATGGTAGAGCCCGCTCGCGACTTGGACATAGCTGAGTCCGGCTGGCAAGGCCGGCACGTTGCATTCGCCATTGGAGTTGGAGCCCCAAGCGACGATGGATCCATCGCTGCGAAGCGCGACCGTGTGCATGAACCCTGTCGCGACGTCGACATAGCTAAGTCCAGCCGGTAGCGCCGGCACGTTGCACTGACCTTGGACGTTGTAACCCCACGCCACCATGGAGCCGTCACTGCGGCGCGCCGCAGCATGGAAACCCTGTATGGCGACCTGAACGTAGGACAAGCCTGGCGGGAGGGCGGGGACGCTGAGGACGCCGGAGCTGTTGAATCCCCAACCGATGACCGAGCCATTGCTTCGCAGGGCCATGTTCGTCTCGCCGCCGATCGCGATTTGTGAGTACGTCACGCCGGGAGGAAGCGCGGGAACGCTGCACTGTCCGTAAGCGTTGTACCCCCAAGCGACGGCCGACCCATCGCTGCGTCGCGCCACTGTATGGAACGAGCCCGCCGCCACATCCACGTAGCTCATTCCCGCGGGAAGTGGCGGCACGTTGCATGCTCCGAATTGGTTTCCGCCCCATGCGACGAGCGTTCCATTGCTTCGCCTCAGCACCGTGAAGCCATTGCCGCCAGCTCCCCCGACGTAGGTCAGGCCCGCGGACAACGGCGGCACATTGCAATTGCGCCACTGATTGTCGCCCCAGATGGCATACGTTCCGTCCGACCTCCGAGCCAGTGTGTGTGTTTCCCCCGCTGCGATGTCGACGAAGGGCTCCTCGTTCCATGCTGTGTCGAACACGACGTCGCCCCATTTGGAGACTCTGGACTGAGCACTCGCAGTCTCGTAATTGCAGACAATCGAGAATATTAGCGCGAGAAAAAATGGGATCTCAAGTCGATGCATAGAGTTGATGGTCAGGGACCAGATCGAAGAGAGGAGCCTCGAGAATCCAACGCGCTGATCATGTCTCTACGGTAGCAGTCTGGAAGGGGAATGGGCCTTGCAGCGGCCGTATTCACCTGTTTCTGTAAGTCGAGGCGCTCTGGGTATGCCACGAAGTCTAGTCCGACGCCGCTCGAGCGGGAGACCTGTGCTCGCGTGGCCGTGTGTCGCCTCGCGCCTGCGGGCTCGGCAGTCAGAGTCAGCGCCGCGTAGAGGACGCTTCTTCTCCGGGCTCGCTGCCAGACCTCAGGCATGCCGATTCCGGCCGAGAAGTGCCGCCGACGGGCGCGGGGCCCGCATTGCGCACGCAGGGCGAGTCCTGACAGTGCCCTGCACCGATGTTTCTCGCTCGAGCGCCACCCTAGGCACGCAGCCCCAGTCGTGCAGTCGGAATGCTGCTCGCCTGCAACGACCGAACGAGGCTGCGCCACGAGCCCGAGCGCGGGGTGCTCTATTCCGTGCTGCTGGCGCACCTAGAGACATTCGTGGCCCGCTCGCGCGAGCACGGCCGCGGCCTGCCGCGTTTTGTCGAGCGCGAGCTCTGTCGCTATTTGCAGTGCGGCATCCTGGCCTTCGGTTTCGCGCGTGTGCATTGCTCGGGTTGCGGGCGTGACGAGCTGCCGCGCGCTCATCAGCACACGTATCATGCTGTCTTCCGCATCGTTCACCATGATGTAGACGAGCAGACCGACGGATCGCATCGGCGTTCGGCCGAGCACCCGAGTGCCGCTGAGTTCGCCGACGGAATCGTCGAAGGCGAGCGATCCGTCGCCACGCTTTCGACTGCGCCAGCCGAAGACTGCCTCGTAGAACTTGGCGGACTGCGCGATGTTCAGCGCGGGAATTTCGAAATAACAGATCTTGCCGTTGGCGAGTGCCGGAGGCATGAGAGTTGTTGAGCTGCGGGTCGGGTACTACGGCAACACCAATTTCAAATCGTGCGTGCCGGCCTGCACCGCGGGCGCGCTGAGGAAAAGTGTTCGCCAGGTGTCGTCCTCCTGACGGCCGCGCACTTCGATATCCATGCGGCTGCCGGCGGCAACGCTCAGACGGAACTCTCCCATCGCATCGGTCTTGGCAAGCGTGCTGAGCATGCCGGGCTGGGCTTTGACGAAGATCGAATAATTCGCCGCGGGAACGCCCTTCGCGTCGAGCAGTGTGCCGCGGATCGTCTCGCCGCGCGGCAGCACGATCACGAACTCCGTTTGCGATTCCGTCGATATCGCCTGCGTGGTCGTCCACAACAGCGGCGCATCCGAGCTCGACTGCTCGCTCGACACCGGATACACCGAGCAGCGGTATTCGCCCGCACTCAAGCCGCTGAACTCGAACTTGCCTTCGCTGTCGGAGCGAGTCGAGGGAACGCTCGCGTCCTTCGATTCCCGCTGCGCCACGGCTTCTGCGGAAAGCGAGGCATTGGTCACCGCGCGCCCCTCGGGATCGACGACACGGCCAAACAGACGCGATCCGATCGGCAGCAGGATTCTCACGTCCTCGTGCTGCTCCCCGGCGACGAGCGCGACGACCAGTGGCGCGCTCTGTGGCTGTCCGCGCTTGCGCGCCTCGAGCGCGTAGCTGCCCGCCGGAAGATCGCCGAAAGAGAATCGGCCTTGCTCGTCGCTGCGCGTGCTGCGCGAATCGGTGTAGTGCTCAGCGATCTTCTCGTCGTCAGCACGTGGGTCAAGAAGGCGCGAGCGATCGCCGTTCGCTCCCTCGAGCGTCACTTCGGCGTCAGCGATCCCCTTCCCGGATTCGTCCTCGACGCGGCCTGCAAGCAACAGCGCTGGTCCCAGCACGAACGTGCCCAGATCGAGATCGACAATGCTGCCTTCCTCGACCGGAAAGTCGTACACGCTCGTAGCGAAACCGGGCATGGCGACGAGCAAGGCGTGGCGCAGCTCCGCAGTGAGATTCTCGATGTTGAAGCGACCGGAGATGTCCGTGCGACTCGACAGCCAATCCGTGCTCTGAACCGCGCCCCATCCGCTGCTGGCAATTGCGGCGGCGAGCACGCCCTGCACCGGCGCGCCGGAAGGATCGACAACACGGCCGTGGGCGCTGCGCGCCGGCGTCAATTCGAAATCGACGTGCATGACGCCGTCGATCGCGCCAGGCAAATCGGCGCGACCCGTCTGTCCAAAGCCGCGCGCCTTGGCGAAGAGATTTCTGACGCCAGGATCGCCGAAGCCGGACAGCCGGTATTCGCCCTTGGCATCGGTCTTCGCCGTGCGTCGATAGACCCAGCCTTCGCCGACGGTCGCGTCGGGAATCGGAACAGCGGTCTTCGCGACGCAGACCTTGCCCATAACCGTGAAACCGTCCTCGACGGTCACGTTCTTCTCGACTTGATCCTCGGCGCCGAAGGCGAGCTTCATCCATCCGGGGCACTGCTCGAGCTGCGGAACGATTTCCAGCGTCGCGCCTTCCTTGAAGGTGATGCGCAGTTCGAAGCTGCCGTTGCCCGCAGTGCGCGTTTCGCGGGACAGCGTCGAGGGCCCGCCCGTCTTGAAGACTCGCACCAACGCGTCGAACACCGGCACGCCGTCTTTCGCGCGCGTCACGCGGCCGAAGACGCGATAGCCCGCCGACAAGGGCACGACCACGAATTCTCCGGCGTGCCTGTCGGCGATCAGCGCCGGACAGAAGCTCTGCGCTTCGACGTGCAGATCGACGGGAACGCCGCGCGCGAGTTCGAATCGGAATTCTCCGGAGGGACCGGTCATCTGCTCTGAGATCTGCTCAGTGGCGCGAGTCAATTCGAGGTCGAGCACGCTGAACTCGCGCAGCTGCCCACGGTGCAAACTTACTTTCGCGCCCTGCACCGGATGCTTCGCGGGATCGACGACACGACCGCGAAGTTCGGTCACGACCGCCGCGTCGGGCGGAACCGCCAGCGGTGCGGTTGACGCGCTGGAGAGAATCGGTTCGCGCTCCGAGTCCGTGGCGCTGGGAGCGATGGGCAGCGTCGCGGCGCTGGAGTCGAGCCTGCCGACGATCGCCTCCGCGGGAGAGGAAGCAGGATCCGCGCGCTCGACCCCGCGGGAGAAGCGCCAGGCAATCAGCACCAAGACCGCCGCGACGGCCATGCCGAACACGATTCGCTTCGCAACGCTGCGCTTTGGATCCGCAATCACGATTCACCGAGCGTAGCGAGTTCGGCGATTCGTGGACAAATTGGAGAGTCCCGCGCACCGGGCAGGCGCGCAGCAACGCTGCAAATGCAGCGCAGTCCTGAATGCATGCCGGCGAACGAGCGCAGGCGCAGCGCCGACTTGCCTGTGGCGCGCGGCGAGGCGTGGCCTCAGACGTGCCCGTGCGACAGTGGGTGCTCTCCTTCCCGTATCGCGTTTGCTACCAGCTGGCCTACGGCCCAGATCTTCTGTGCGCGGTGCGACGCATCTTCGTGCGCAGCGTGCAGGGCTTTCTCGAGCAAAAACCGGCGAAAACGGCAGCTTCGCGGCCCCCATCCCCCTCCGCGGCGGTGACACGGTCAAGAGATGATCAGGGGATTGGATGACCTATCGGTCGTCAAGTTCGTCGTTGGGCGGCGCGAGCGTGCGCTTCGAGACCTTCGAGTCGCGCCAGCCGTACCGCGTCGCGGGCAACCTCGCGCGTCCACGCGGAGTCGTCCAGCTCGAGTTCGGTTCGCACGCGCAGGAAGTTCAGCACCGACAGTCCGCCAAAGGAACGGGCTGTCGCGCCGGTCGGCAGCACGTGATTCGGCCCGGCGCCGTAGTCGCCTAGGACTTCCGCGGCGGCACGGCCCGTGAAGAGCGCGCCGAAGTGTGCGAATCGTCCCCGAACTTCGCACGAATCCCGCAGCGATAGCTGCAAGTGCTCGGGGGCGATCCGGTTGCAGAGCGCCACGATTTCGTCCAGATCGCGAGCAAGCACGCCTCCGCCGTTGGCCAGCCCGCGTCGCGCGACCATCGCGGTCGGGAGATCGACGAGTTGGCGCTCGAGCTCGGCCCCAATCGACTCGAGCATTCGTTCGCTGGTGCTGATCGCAATCGCGCGCGCGTCGACGTCATGTTCAGCCTGCGCGAGCAGATCGGCGGCAACCAACGCGGGATCCGCGAAGTCATCGCAGACCACGACGAGCTCCGAAGGTCCCGCGATCGAGTCGATCGCAACCTCGCCGGCCACCAGCTTTTTCGCTGCCGCGACCCAGCGATTGCCCGGCCCGACGATCACGTCGCAGGCTGGCACTCTTCCCGCGCCGAAGGCGAGCGCGGCGATAGCCTGTGCGCCGCCGACGGCGAGCAGCGCGTCGGCCCCGGCGATCGCAGCCGCGGCCAGGGTCACGTCGGCCGGACGTGGGGAAGCGACGATCACCTCGCGAACTCCGGCTCGCCGCGCGGTGACGGCCGTCATCAATACCGAAGAAGGGAGCGGATGACGCCCACCGGGCGCGTAGCAGGCGGCGCGCTCGACAGGGGCAATGCGTTGGATCGCGAAACCGCCCGGCAAGCCGGCGCGAAACTCGACCAGCGAACGACGCTGCAGATCGGCGAAGTCCGCGATGCGCAACGCGCAACGCTCGAGAAGCTCGCGATCTTCCGGTGTGATTCTGGCGAGCGCAAGTTCGAGCGCGGGCCGCTCGATCCAGTGCGATTCGCCGGCGCGCAAGTCCCCGAGCCGCTCGGCGTGCCGGAGCAGCGCGTCCTCGCCGCTCGCCCGCACGTCCTCGACGATGCAAGAGGCGAGCTCCAGCGTTTCTCGATCGAAGGGTTCGGGCCTCTGTGCGAGGACTGCGGCCGCCTGGCGGCGAGGGAAGACCGTGCTCACGGACTGATCCTGGGCTTGGGGCCGCCGCCGCGCCGCGAAATGCGGCGAGAGCGCCGATCAAGTTCGCGCTCGACTTCGGACAGCGATACGTCCGACCGCGAAAGCGCGCACATCGCGAAAAAGACGAGATCGGCCGCTTCGTGAACAACTTCGGCGCGTGTCGAAGCGAGTGCTAGTTCGCCGGCCTCCTCGACCAGCTTCGCATCGAGCCAGGCGCGATCGGAGAGCAACTTGGCAGTGTAAGAGCCCTCGACAGCAACCGTACGGCGCTCGGCGATGCGTCGTTCGAGTGCTCGGAGTCCCCGCAGGCCGCCGAAGCAAGTTGCCGCGCCCGTGTGGCAGAAGCCGCGGCCGGACTGGCGCACGACGAAGCGCAGTGCGTCGCGATCGCAGTCGACATCGACGCGCACGAGTTCCTGTCGGTCGCCTGAGCTCTCGCCCTTACGCCAGAGCCCGCGCGTCCGCGACCAGTAGACGCCGCAGCGCTCAGAGAAGCTCGCGCGCAAGCTCTCGAGGTTCGAGTAGACGAGCCCGAGCGAATGGCCATTTTCGTCGGCAACGATCGTCGGCCACAGTCCATCGGCGCGATCGCTCGAGAGCGGCGCGGCGAAGGCCTCTGCAATGTCGAGCGCGCCTGTGTAGAGCGCCATGCCGACTTGAGCATCGGCGCCTGCCCGATCAGCACGCGCCACGTCGGCGGCCGAATTGACGCCGCCCGCTACGGTCAGGCGTGACGAGCCGGCAGCAAGCACGAACTCGCGCGTTCGCTCGTGGTCGAGACCGATCATGCGGCCCTCGCGCTCGACGAAGGTGACCAAGAAACCGCCGGCGAACTCCTCGAGCTCGCGCATGCGCTCGAGGGCGCGGACGCCAGTTCTCGTGCGCCACCCGTCGAC
Source organism: Planctomycetota bacterium (assembly GCA_043754695.1). Lineage (GTDB taxonomy): Bacteria > Planctomycetota > UBA1135 > UBA1135 > JADJQU01. The sequence continues at coordinate 8,941 of JAYUUV010000278.1, read as the reverse complement.
GACCACTTCGCCGTCGATGCAATCGAGCGCTGCGATCACGCGCTCGCGCGGCAGGCGGGCAAGGAATTCCGGGTCCGCGCGCGTGCCGATGACCACTTTCTCGGCGCCAGTGTCGAGCACTTCGAGTGCTCGATCGACATCCCGAATTCCGCCGCCGACGCGACAGCGCGCGATCGAGCAAAGCTCGCGCACGAGCGTCGCGTTGTCGCCGCGTCCGAGCGCCGCATCGAGGTCGACCACCGCGATCTCGCCGGTCGGGGCGAACTTCTCGGCCCACGGTCGCGGATCGCCGGCGCCCAGGACCTTCGTCTTGCCGCCGACGAGCTGCACCGCTTCACCGCCCATCAAATCGATCGAAGCGACGATCATGTTCGCACCTCCACGCCGTTCGAAAGAAGGAACCTTTTGAGCGACGCGGGGTCCTGCGATCGCTCGTGAAACAAGGACGCGACGAGCACGGCGTCCGCGCCGCTCTCGAATGCGTCGACCAAGTCGCGCGGTTGCCCAGCCCCTCCTGAAGCGATCACCGGAACGCGCACGGCGAGCGCCAGGCGCCGGACGAGCTCTAGGTCGTAGCCTTCGCGCGTCCCGTCGCGGTCGATGGAAGTCGCCAGGATCTCGCCAGCGCCGAGCGCGACCGCGCGCCGCGCCCAGGCGACAGCGTCGAGCGTCGTGCGCTGGCGGGCGCCGCTAACGGCGACTTCGTAGTGTTCGCCGCGGCGCGCCGCATCGAGCGCGAGCACGACGCACTGCGCGCCCAGTTGCTGGGAGATCTCCGAGATCAGTTCGGGCCGCGCAACTGCCGCGCTGTTCACCGCAACCTTGTCGGCGCCGGCTTCAAGCAGGGCTCGCGCATCGTCGAGAGTACGCACGCCCCCGCCGACGCACAGCGGGATCGAAAGCACGCGTCGCACCCGGGCAACGGTCGCGAGCTCGGCGCCGCGCGATTCGAGTGTCGCGGAGACGTCGAGAATCACGAGCTCGTCCGCGCCGAGCGCCTCGTAACGGGCGGCGAGCTCGACCGGATCACCGGCGTCGCGCAGCCCCTCGAAGCGTACGCCCTTGACGACCCGTCCGTAGCGGAGGTCGAGACAGGCGATCACGCGCCGGGCGATCACGACCGATCTCCGGTGCCGCCGACCCAGCGTTCGAGCAGCTCGCGGCCGAAGGCGCCCGAGAGCTCCGGGTGGAACTGGCACAGCAACACGCCGTCGCGTTCGAGCGCGGCGACGAACTCACCGCCATGGTCGGCGAATGAAGGGATCCAACCGGGCGGCGGCGCGGACAAACGGTAGGAGTTGGCGAAGTAGGCGAAGCCCGAGCGCATCCAGCGCGCGGCGCGATCGCAGGTCACGCGATTCCAACCCATTTGAGGCACGCGGACTCGATCGGGGAAGCGCTCGACGGTCGCGTCGACCACACACAGTCCGCGTTCGAGCGGGTTTTCCTCGCTGGCAGCGCAGAAGAGCTGCAGCCCGAGGCAGATCCCGAGCGTCGGGCGGCCGAGTCGGAGTCGTTCGACCAGCGCGACATCGAGCTCGCGTTCGCGCAGCGCTCCGAGCCCGGCGCGGAACGCACCGACGCCGGGCAGCACCAGGCGCTCGGCGTCGAGGACGTCCTGCGCATCGCGCACCAGGGAAACGGTGGCTCCGGCGCGCTCGAGCCCAGCGCGCACCGAAGCCAGGTTGGCCGCGCCCGTTGCTATCAAGTGAACCGGCCTCATCCGAGCACTCCTTTCGTGCTCGGCAGGATCTGGGATCCGTCGCGTGCGACCGCCGAGCGCAACGCCAGCGCAAGGGCCTTGAAGGCCGACTCCGCGCGGTGGTGATCGTTGCGGCCCTTGAGCACGTCGAGGTGCACGCAAGCATTCGCGCCCATCGCGAAGGAGCGCACGAAGTGTTCGACATTCTCCGTGGCAAGGGTGCCGAGCATCTCGCGTTCGAGGCCGAGCGCGACTTCGGCGTGCGGACGGCCGGAAAAGTCGACCACGGCGCGAGCGAGCGCTTCGTCGAGCGGTGCGAGGGCATCGCCGAAGCGGCGTATGCCGACGCGTTCGCCCAGCGCTCGATCGAAGGCAGCGCCGAGCGCCAGCGCACAGTCTTCCGCGGAGTGGTGATCGTCGATCTCCAGATCGCCCGCGCAGCCTAGTTCGATATCGAAACGGCCGTGTTTCGCAAGCTGCGCGATCAGGTGATCGAGGAAGGCGATGCCGCTCGCGATCTGGGCTTCGCCGGTGCCATCGAGCGACAGCGCGACCGTGACGCGCGTTTCGCCGGTCGTGCGTTCGTAATTCGCAATGCGCGCAAATGTATTCACCATGGCCATAGATCCTCGAGTTCGGTCGTCATCGCAAGCACCCGCGCCGCGCCGGCGGCAAACAGCGTTTCGCTCGAGCGTTCGAAGTCCTCGCCGGGCGCGACGACCCCGATCGGCAACGCACCGGCGGCTCGCGCGCTTTCGATGTCGTCACGGGTGTCGCCGAGCATCCACACGCGGCTCACGCCGAGCCGTGCTCGGGCGAGCTCGATCGGCCGCGGCGAGGGTTTCGGTTCGGCGTCCTCCATGCAGATGAGTGCGGCCACCGAACCGGCGAGTTCGTGCTCCGCGAGAAAGCGTTCTGCGTCACGCCTGGGACGACCGGTCACGACGGCGAGCGGAAGTCTGCCGGCCCAGGCGCGCCACCGTTCCGGCTCGACGAGCAGTCGCTCGCTCGCGCAGAGCCCGGCACGGCCGTCCTCGCCCTGGTAAAGGGACTCGAATTGCCTGGTGACGAACTCGAGCGGGACTTCGACACCGGCGCGCGCCAGTAGACGTTGCGTGACGACCCAGTCGTTGTTGGCGTTGCCGCGCGCCTTGAGCTCGCCGATGTCGGTCGCGCTCACGTCGACGCCGAAGCTCCTGGCGCACTCCACGATCGCCCGCCGGTAGCTTTGCGAAACGTCGGCGAGCACTCCGTCGAGATCGAAGCAGATCGCCTGCGGCTGCCGCACGAGTTCGAGCGCCCCAGCAAGGCGCGTGAACTTCTTTTCGTCGCCGGGACAGGTGACGCGCAACGAGGATTCGAGCCGTTGACGCCCAGGGAACGCGCGCACGGCGATGCCGCAACCGGCCAGCGCGTCGCGAATCCACAGTGCGCGGCTCTCGTCCTTGGCTCTGGCGAGCACGAAGTTCCCTTCGCTTTTCTCGCAATCCAACCCGAGCGCTCGAAGAAGCTCGACGAGCGCCGCGCGTTCGAGTCGCACTCGATCGACGAAGCACGAGAGGTCGCGCTCGAGACTCGCACTGGCCGCGGCCAGTGACGGACCGGCAACCGGATAGGGGCTGCCTGTCGCGCGCAACCTCGCGATCGTCTCGCGCGAGCCGATCGCATAGCCCACGCGCAGCCCGGCCAGTCCGTGGGCCTTGGAGAAGGTGCGCACGACGAGCGTGTTGTCGAGTTCGAGCGCCGCTCGGGTCAGGTCCTCGTCGGCGAATTCCGCGTAGGCGAGGTCGCAGAGGACGATTGCTGTCCCGGCGGCGTGCGCAACGCGGTCGATGTCCTTCGCAGTCGCGACTGCGCCGGTCGGATTGTTGGGGCTGACCAGCGCGACGAGCGCGGTCGCCTGATTCACCGCGGCGATCACCGCCTCGGTCGGAAACGCACCACAGGACCATTCGATCTCGCGCACGATGCCGCCAGCAAGGGCGGCGTAGCGCTCGATCATCTCGAAGGTCGGCACCGGCAACACCAGCTCTCGACCCGGGCGCAGGAAGGCGCGAATCGTCCGATCGAGCGCTTCGTCGGCTCCAGCGGTGACGAGCACGCGATCCTGCTCGAGGCCAAATCGCGCCGCGATGCGCGCTTCGAGCGCGCGCCCATCGGGATAGCGCCGCAGGCCTTCCAGGTTGCCCGCGACGAACGCTTCGAGCACCGACGCATCGGTAGCGCTGCCTTCGTTGCCGTCGAGGAAGAGATCGAGCGGTGCGCGAGCCCGCGGAACGCGGTAGGCGCGCGGCGACTGGTTTGCGAGGCTCGGATTCATGGCGGGTGCAATCACGGCACGATCTGCGACGGAGAGGTGACGACCAAGTCGGTGCCGCCGCGAGCTTTGAGCGCCGGAATCAGCTTCGGAAGCTGGTCACGTGGCACCGCCGCGCGTACGGCGAAGCCCGACTGTCCGTACAGGGACGCGATCGTCGGTTCGCGCATGCAGGGCAGGATCTCGACCACTCGTTCGAGGTCGGCCCGGCTGACGTTGAGCTCGAGCATGACGCGTTCACGCGCGTCGAGCACCGAGCGCACCAGCAGGACGATGCGCTCGATCGCGTCACGCTTCCAGGGATCATCGAGTGCCTTCGCGCTGGCGAATAGCCGCGTCGACGAGCGCGAGATCAGGTCGACGACGACCAGGCCGTTGGCTTCGAGGGTCGCGCCGCTGGCGCTGTTGTCGACGATCACGTCGGCGTCCTCGGGCGGGAAGACTTCGGTCGCGCCGGCGCTCTTCACGATGGTTGCGTCGAGGGAACGAGAGCGGATCCAGCGCTCGGCAAGCCGCCGGTATTCCGAAGCGACGACGATGTGGCGCTTGGGCAATTCGCCGCCGACAAGCAGGGCGCTCGGCGCCGCGGCGACGATGCGCACCGGATCCAGACCGGTATCGAGCAACTCGACCACTTCGGCCCCGAGTTCCTCGACCCAATCGACGCCCGCGAAGCCCAGATCGCGCGAGCCGATGTGCAGCATCTCGACCACGTCGTGTGGCTTGAGGATCTTTGCCTCGCAGTCCTCGAGTGATACGCGCGGTCGATAGGTGCGAGCACCCGACGCGAGCTCTACGCCCGCTTCGGCGAGCAGTTTGAAGACGCCCTCCTGGATGCGGCCCTTGGGCAGCGCCAGTCGCAGCGTTCTGGAATTGGAAGTGGGGGTCATGCCGTCGTCTCCGGTTGGACCGGGCCGTGGTCGGCATGGGCGCTGCTCCCAAAAGCAGCGACGCCGACCAGGGGCCGGCGTCGTCGCTGATTTCGATCTCGTTCGTCGCGTCTAGATCATCAGCGTTCTCGCCGGGGGCAGCGATGAGCGTGATGATGGTGGTGCGCGAAGAGGTTCATAAGGGGCAGGAGGATAGGCGAGGTTCGTCGACCTGTCAAGCGCTCGAATCGGGAGGGTTCGGGGATCCAAGAGCTGCGTGGAACCCGCGCGCCTTTGGATGAAGTCGTGCTTCACGGGGTTTGACAGATTTGGCATGCGCGAACGCCACATGCCGTTCTCGAGTCCCGTCAGCCTGGCTATCGAGCTGACGCCTTCCATCGGCGGCGCGCAATCTTCGCCCAAGCCTGTGGCGAGTGCGGCGTCGACTGAGGATCCACTCGCTGTCGACGAGGCAGGACCGGATAGGACGGAGAAATCGAAAGAGAGGGCCGGCCTCCGCTCGAGTTCGAGCTGACGTGCGGCTCAGCTTTAGCGCATGCAGTCGGTCGCGCTGACCAGTTCCTGCGGGTTGCCCGGCTTCATCACCGAGTGGCCGGCGTCGGGCACGATGCGCAGGTCCGCCTCGGGCCAGGCGCTTGCCGTCCTGCGAGAGATTCTCGACCACCTCGGACTGCCGAGCGAGCCTCCAATCCTCGCGCGCTCACGCGTCGGCGAAGAACTCGTACGCCCAGTGTCGAAAGGTGCGCGTTGAGGCCCCGGGGCGCTGGATACGAGCCGAGAGAGTGGATGGCGGGCCCCTGTTGATCGCAGTTCCGCACCCCTCGTACTACCGTGCGAAACCAACCGAGGTCTTAGTGGAATTCCGTGATCTTCCGGCTCGCCTCGGCATGCCTGCACGTTGACGCTCGACTGCCCAGGCCTTCGGAAGAATCGCGACGCTCGGCTATGCATGTGCAGGCGAAGCCCAAACGGAAGCGCGCGTGACACGCCGAAGCATGCTAGATGCAACTTCCTTGCTCGGCCACCTGCCCGGCCACTCGACTGTCTTTCAGGGTCCGCGCGTGTCCGCTGCAGTCCGCTCCATCGCGCTTCTCGCCATCAAGAACGCGGTATTGGAGGCGGCACCCGGGATCGAACCGGGGAATAACGGATCTGCAATCCGGGTTGGACCAGTCTGCAGAATGCGCGGAAGCCAATTGATTGCAAGCACTTATGCTGAATTGGAGAATTCGCCTGCGAGCTGCTCGGCCTCCTGCTCGGCCACTCGACCTGGGATCGAGAGGCGCTGCTCGCACTGACGCGTCAGTGGCCGGCACTTCCAGAAGAACTGAAACTTGCGATTCTGCGCGTCGCCTGCGTCGACGATCAGATTCCGTGACTTGACCAAGTTACCGCACGCGAGACCGACGGTGGGCGCGATGCGGGCAGCGGTCAGAGCTGCGACTGCGGTAGCAAAGTGCTGCAGGCTCGGCCTGCTTGCGGTTTGGGGGCGTTCACACCTCCCTTCCTGCCACTGAGACAGCTTTCAGCTCGACCTCGCGCGCAGGCCAGCCTTCTCATCCCATCCATCCGTATCGGAGAAGAACCTGGTTTTCCCTGCGCGACGCACTTCCTCGCTCAAGTCAGGGTCGCCGTGGCCGGATCCGGAGATCCGGGCCCCGTGGACGTGCGCCGCGGCGTCCTCGCGGCAAACGGCCTCCCCCCGCATCGGGTACGGTAGTCCCATGCACCAGAGCGACGACGCGCGCGCCAATTCGGCCGCCTTCGACTTCCTCGACCTGTTGCATGCCGACCTAGCGGCTCAGGCGCGCCGGCCGCTCGCGGAGTACCTGGCCCGATTCCCCGAATTCCAGGAGCGCATCGCCCGCGAGTATCTCGCCGCCACGGCCGAGTCGCCGCAGGCGCTCGCCGAAATGCCTGCGGAATCGGCGTCGAACGAGGAGATGTTCGGCAACTATCGCCTGATCAGCCTGCTGGGCCGCGGCGGTCAAGGTGCCGTCTACCTCAGCGAGGACGTGCGCCTGCAACGATCGGTGGCGCTCAAGATCCTCGATGCGCGGGTGACCGGGATTGGCACGGCCCAGGTGGAACGACTGCGGCGCGAGGCCGCCGCCCTGGCCAGGCTCGACCATCCCGGGGTCTGCGCGATCTACGAGGCCGACATGAACGGCGAGCGGCCGTTCCTCGCCATGCGCTACATCCCGGGCGAGACCCTGGCGGCGCGCGTGGCCAAGGCGTCGGCGGCGCCCGATGGCGAAGACAAGCTGCTGGCTCGCCTGCCTGCTTCGACGGCCGAAATTGCGCGCGTGCTGCATTTCTTCGAGCGCGCGGCCTACGCGCTGGACGCGGCCCACGCAGCGGGGCTCGTGCACCGCGACGTCAAGCCAGCCAACATCATGATCGACCGCGACGGCATGCCCGTCCTGCTCGACTTCGGGCTCGCGCGCATGACCGAGGACGCGGGCATGAGCCTGACCCTCACCGGCGAAGTCTTCGGCACGCTCGCCTACATGTCCCCCGAACAACTGACGGGAGAGGGCGACCTCGACGCGCGAACGGACGTCTATTCCCTGGGCGTCACGCTCTACGAATGCCTGACCCTGCAGTTGCCGTTCAAGAAGGACACGCGACAGGTGCTCGACCGCGAGATCCGCACCGGCGTGCCGCGCAATCCGCGGACGTTCAACCCGAACCTGTCGCGCGACCTATGCCTCGTGCTCGCCACGGCGATGGAGCGCGATCGCGCGCGGCGTTATCCGACGGCGAGGGCCTTCGCCGACGACGTCGCCAACGTGGCGGGCCTGCGGCCGATCCAGGCGCGCTCGGCGAGCTTGTGGCTGAAGCTGTGGCGCTGGCAACAGCGCCATCCCGTCATCGCCGCGACAGCGTCGTTGCTGCTCGTGCTGCTGATCGTCATGAGCTGGAGCGTCTGGCAATTGCAGAAGACGAACCGGCGACTCGAGACCTGGCAAAAAGTCACGGGACTCGTGCAGGGCAGCCAGGATCGGCCCGCCGAAGCGCTCGCCAAGCTCGTCGATGTCGCGCGCGGCGAAGAACAGCCGCAGATCCGCGAGGCTCTGCACACGGTGCTGCTGCGCGACCACGAGGCCTGGCGAATGCCGAGGTTGATCGTGGACGCGAAGCACGAACGCGTCGCGCTCTGGGACAACGAGGTGTCTCAGAATTTCCTGGTCGGTGACCTTGCCCAGGATCGGTTTTTCACGGGAACCGTCTGGGGCTATGTCCATGCCCACAATATCGCAACCGGAGAACTCTCGAGTTGTTTTCGGGCCCACGAAACGGCTGTGAGCGCAATGGCGTTGAGTCCGGACCATCGCACGCTTGCCACGTGTTCGTACGACGGAGAGGTTCGTCTGTGGCCTTCATCCGAGTCAGTTCCAGGTCATCCGCTGGCCACACTGAAATTCGAGAGCACCGTGTGGGAGTGCGCCTTCAGCCCGCAGGGCGACCGGCTGGCGATCGCCTACAAGGCGAACGCGGCGGATGGGCAGCTCTCGAAAATCGCGATCGTGCGCCTCGATTCCACCGGTCGGCCCGAGGCAAACACTACCGCGATCCTGGACGGACATCTCGGGCCGGTGGGCCAGCTGGTCTTTTCGGACGATGGCCGGCGACTGGCAAGTCTCGGGAGCGTGCCGGAGTGGAACGGGACAACGAACCAGCAACTCTTCGCCTGGGACGCCGATTCAGGCGCCCAACTCCTCGCACTCGACTCCCGTGCCTTGGGAAGCGACGTCTCCTGGGCGTGTTGGACCCGGGAGAACACGTTGGCTGTGACGCTCCAAGCAGGCCCCCTGCGACTGTATGCCGACGGCAATTGGGACCGGTTTCGAGAGTGCCGATTCACGGAGACGGCGATGTGGGTGGGGAACTTGCCGGGGAGCGAGGACCTGTGGCTGAGCACGATGGACGGCGTCTGGCTTGTCACTCCCAAGACCTTGGCCCGCCGCCATGTCGTCGAGAGTTCGATCGAACGCGCTTTCCAGGCCGCGGTGTTCAGTCCCGATGGCC
>JAYUUV010000277.1:0-3935 GCA_043754695.1 Planctomycetota bacterium | reverse complement strand
AAACCTTGATCTGACGAGCCGGATGCGTGAATTGCGCAAGTCCGGATCTGTGGGAGGCCGGGGTGAGCAATCACCTCGGCCCACCCGGCCTCCGTACGTACACGCTCGAGGCGCTGGATTCAGCCCCCGACCGTGAACTCGAGCCCCGACGACAAGGTCGAGTTGTTCGGCGCCGGGAAACCGTTGTCGCGACCCCAGGCCTGCACATCGATCACGCTGCCGGGGACGCGCAGGTATGGCGCCGGAGTGCCGCCCATCCAGCCGGCGGCGTAGGCGTTGAAGTCGAGGACATAGGCGCCCGAGCAATTGTTCGGCGGCTGTGTGCCGCAATCCGCCCGAGACTTCGACGAACGCACCCGACGGTATCGGCGGCACGTTGCATTGGCCGTTGCTGTTGCTGCCCCATGCGGCGATCGCTGCCTGCCCGAACGCGAACGCATTGGCCAGCGCTGACACGAGGACCAGTGCCAAGAGCCGACGCCAAAGCGTACTCGTGCGCTGAACCGAGCGCGGAAACACGGAATGGACCTGGTTCGCAGTGGAGCTCTTCATCGGGCAACTCGTTGATCTTCTAGGGGGAGATGGGACTCTGCTCGGAGCGCGGGCCGACTCCTGCAGAGCTGACCTCGTACGAAAAGCGGGTGGAAGCGCGTTTCGTTTGAGATCGACCGCAGCTCCAGGCGGAGCTGGATCTGCGGCCAGCCCCACCCATCGAAGGTCGGCATCCGGCGTGGCCATGAATCCCGGAGTCTTGGATGTTGCGGAGTGCGAAGATCGCCTCGAAAACTAGGACACGGCAGATGCCGCTCGACATCCGCGAGCAGGGTGAGAGCAACCGGCCGCTCTGAGTCAACCGGCCGTCGCCTCCAGAGCGCAGCTGGCGGAAAGTTTCGAATTCACGGTCACGCTGGATTCCAGCTTGCGATTAGAGGGCTTGGCCGGAGTCACGCTCATCGGTTCGTTGGGCGAGCTGAGACTTCGCAGCAGGCTGCTACCACCGACGTATTCCTTCGCAGACGCTTGATCCCAAAGAACCGCCCCGTCGACCGTGACCTAGCTTGGCTTTCCCCCTTCTACCCACGCTGAGCCCACCAATGAGACTCCACATCGCGACCACGTTCCGCTTGCCGCCGATATCCAAGTCCGCGACGCAGGCCGTCCCGTTCGATCGACTCAGCGCCGGTTTCGAGCGGCTGCGGGCGGGCGCGCAATGCCTGGCCGCGATGCTCTGCCTCGCCGCCGGCGCGAGCGCCCAGCTCACCGACGTCACGCAGACGCCCAACACCGCGAACGCCGGCATCCAGAAGTCGCTGCCGCAGGAGATCGGCATGGGGCGCGGCGGCGTCCTCACACCGGATTCATCGCTGTTCCTGATTCGACGCGATCCGTTCCGCTCGATCGCGCGCGGGCGGCAGATTTTTCAGCGCAAGTTCACGGCCGGTCAGGGGCTCGGCCCGCGCACGGGCGACGGTCAGGGCGCGATCGAACTCGATGGCTCGATCGGGGCCGGGCTCTCGGACAGCTGCGCGGCCTGCCACGGCCGGCCCTTCGGATCGGCAGGCACCGGCGGCAACGTGCATACGCGACCCGAGAGCCGCGACGCGCCGCACTTGTTCGGCTTGGGGTTGGTCGAGATGCTCGCCGATGAGATCACGGGTGAGCTGCGCGGCCTGCGCACGCAGGCCATCGCCTCGGCCCTGCAGCAGGGCATTCCCGTGAGCTTGCCTCTGACCGCCAAGGGCATTTCCTACGGCACGATCAGCGCGCTTGGCGACGGTTCGCTCGACACTTCGGCCGTGGTCGGCGTCAACGCCGACCTGCGTGTGCGGCCCTTTTTCGCCGACGGCCGCACGATCTCGATTCGCGAGTTCGTCGCCGGCGCCTTCAACGCGGAGATGGGGCTCGAAGCCTTCGATCCCGATCTCGTCGCGGCGGCCGCGCATCAGGACGTGACCACGCCCGCGGGCATGCGGCTGAGCGGCTCGATCGACACGATCGATGCGAGCGTGGCGAGCAGCGAGCTCGACGATCCCGACGGCGACGGCGTGCGGGATGAAGTTCCGGCGAGTCTGCTCGACGCGACCGAGTTCTACTTGCTCAACTACTTTCGCCCTGGGCAAGGGCGCACGTCCGCGCAATCCAGCGCTGGGCTCGGAGTCTTCCAGTCCATCGGTTGCGCGAACTGCCACATCCGCACGCTCGTGATCGAGCATGATCGCCGTGTGGCCGATGTCGACACGCGCTTCGACGAGCTGCGTTCGAATCGCGTGTTCAACAGCCTGTACGCGCTGGCGACGCCGCGCTTTTCATCGTTCGACGACGGATCGGGGATGCCGCCGATCAAGGCGGCGTTGAATTCACAGTTCGAAGTGCGCGGGATCTTCGCCGACTTCCGTCGCCACGATCTCGGGGCCGCGTTTCACGAGCGCAATTTCGACGGCAGCGTGACCACGCTGTTCATGACCGAACCCCTGTGGGGCGTCGCGTCCACAGCGCCCTATGGACACGACGGTCGCAGTCAGACGCTCGAGGACGTGATCCTGCGCCACGGCGGCGAAGCCCAGGCTTCGCGCGACGCTTTCGTGTCCTTGAACGCCAAACGCAGGGATCAGTTGCTCGCCATGCTAGGGACACTGACCTTGTTCTCGCCACCCGACACCGCGTCGAATCTCGACCCGGGCGACACTGCGAACCCGCTCTACCCGTTCAGGGCGCACGGCAGCATCGACCTGAGCGTGTTGTTCAACTTCCCCTTGGACAAGGAATAGCCGCTGCATTGCCGCCCCGCTTCCAAAGTCGAGACCGCAATCGAACGCAGGCAGACTCGCGCTCAGCCGATCGAGCGCGCCAGCCGAGCCAATGCGCGCGACAGTTGCTTGCGCGAATTCTCCTCCGTGCAGCCCAGACGCAGCGCCACCGCGGCATGGGGAAGCCCCTCGACATGGATCAGCCGCAGGATCTCCTGGTCGGATTCGCTCAAGCGCGCAAAGCCCCGTTCGAGCGACTCGAGCTGCTCGCGCAGTATCGCCTCCCCGCTGGGCGAATGGATCGACGACGCCAGCAGCGTGAACTCGGCCTCTGAAAGCGTGGACAGCGCCCGCGGCTTGCCGTCGCGCTTTTGCGCTTCGAAGTGTCGTTGGTGGTCGACGAGCTTGCGCAGCGCGGTCTGATACAGCCAACCGCGAAAAGCAGCTTCGCCCTGATATTCGTACGCGCTCGCACCTTGAAGGACTTCGCGACACACCGACTGCACGACGTCGGAACTCGATTCGTTGGCCAGCAATTTAGGGCTGATCCTATGGCGCACATAATTGCGCAGGTCGGGAAGATGCTGCTCCAAGAGCACGTCCACGGCGCGTGCATCGCCGCGACCGGCGCGTTGGATCAGATCCTCCGACTCGTTGGACACGATGACCACTATACTTGTTTCGGCACGCTCACAGTCGCAGCGCCCTTGCCCAATCCAACGCACGAGCCCGCAGGATGAGTCGCATCACCGAATCGCAGGATCCAGTCGCCGCGGGCGGAGAGGATCCGCTCGACGAAATCGTCGCCACGTGTCTCGACGGCGACGCGGGCGAACTCGAGAGCGCGATTGCGCGTGCCTGCGAATCGCGGCCGGAAAGCGCCGCCGAGATCCGCCGACGTATCGACGTGCTGCGCAATTTTGGACTCTTGCATCCTGGCGGATCGGCAAGGACGCCGCAATTTCCCGATCATCTGGGCGGCTTTGCGCTGCTGGAGCGTCTCGGTGGGGGAGGTATGGGCATCGTGTTTCGCGCGCGGCAGGAGGCCTTGAATCGCGAAGTCGCGCTCAAGCTGATCCGGCCGGAGCAGCTCTACTTCCCGTTGGCGCGCGAACGCTTCAAGCGCGAGACGGAAGCGGCCGCGCGCCTGCAGCATCCTGGGATCGTCCCGATCCACACCGTCGGCGA
>JAYUUV010000276.1:0-21438 GCA_043754695.1 Planctomycetota bacterium | reverse complement strand
TCATCCGCGCCACCGTGCCGATCGCGGAAATGTTCGCCTATTCCTCCGCCTTGCGCGGTGCGACCCAGGGCCGCGGTTCGTACGCGATGGAACTGCACGAGTACCGCGACGTGCCGCGCGCCATCGCTGAAAAGATCCTCGACACCAACAAACGCGACACCGAAAAGGGTTGAGCGAAATCCGCAGCTCGCAGCGCGGGAAGCCTTCATTCGCATGACACGCACCGCCCGGCGCCGCTGGAGTCGCGAACTTCAATTCGAAGTCGATGGGATCGCCGTCGGTCCCACCGGACCGGTCTTGGTGCACGTCTACGAACCGCCGGCCGGCGAGCGCTGGATCGACGCGGCGATTCCAGGCAAGTTGGGCGCGCTCGACCGCAACAGCGGCGAAATCCTGTGGGTTTCGCCCTGCGAAGTGGGCTACGGCCGCGGCTTCGGCGCCGGCTTCGGCACCCAGGAAGACGTGATTGTCGCCGGTCCTTCGGCCAACGGCCATCGCATCGTGCGCATGACGCTGGCTTCGGGGGAACTGCGCGATGCGCGCACGATTCCGGCCTTCGACGAAGCTATCGTCTTCGACGACGTGGCCGTGACCGCCTCGAAACGCCGCGTGGTCGCCATCGACACGCGCACCTTGCAGGAGCGCTGGAGTTATTCGCGCGACACCGAGCGTTACCACAACATTGCCCGTCAGGGTTCGCGCGTGTTCGTGGTCGCCTCGAACGTCAAGACCAAGAAGCAGGGTTTGATCTCGCTGGACCTCAAGAACGGGCACTTCGATTCGGCGCTGATCCCCGCGGATCAAAACGTGATCCACGGTCTCGCCGCGGATGGGGGCGCCTTGACGATCCTGCTCGACAACCTTGCCGCCGCGCTGCCGCGCGAAGCGTTGATCGAATACCTGCGCCGCAGCGAGGACCAGGAACTTGGGGTCGGACTCGCACTGCTCGCCATCAAGCCGGGTACGAAGGGCAACGACGCTCCGCTGTGGTACGAGAGTTTGAGCGGCGAAGAGGACGGCGAGTTCCCCGAAGTGGCCGTGCACGCCGACGCCGGTCGGTTGTACATCGTCAAGGGCGCGCTGCTCGAGGCGCGCGACGGAGTCAGCGGTCGCAAGCTCGACGACTGGGCCGTGCCGGGGCTCGACGAACGCGTGGCCTGGTCGGTGGCCTCGGGCGCATGCCTGGTGGCCGAGGAAACGCGCGTTTCGATCTTCGAATTGCCGGCCTGACATGCCGCGGGCGCAGCGCGGGGGCCCAAGCTCCCGCGAACGCGAAAAGCTGCCCTGTCCGCGCGATTTTCCGGCGCCCGCAAAGCCTGCTCGGCCAACAAGATCCCCGCGCCCGGCGTGGCACTTTGGCCGAGGCTTTCCCGTCCAATCGCCCGTGCGGTATCCTGTTCGCCCCCTGCTTTCGCCTTCCGCCAGCTCGGCGGCGCCTCCGCACCCCGTGCGAGAGAACGCCGCCTCACTCGACCCAGGAGTCCACCTGTGACCTCCCCCAAGATCGTTGCGCAAATCTCCCGCGAATTCGCGGCCCGTCCGGAGCACATTCACGCCGCGCTGGAGATGCTCGACGTCGGCATGCTCGCGCCATTCATCGGCCGCGTCAGGCGCGAGCCCTGCGGTGTCATGAGCGAGAGCTTCGTGCGCCGCATCGCGCACCGGCGCACCGAGCTCGAAGAGCTCGATCGACGCCGCGCGACGATCCTGCGCATGGTCGAGGCCAGCACGACGGCGACACCCGCCGACATCGAGCGTGTGCAGAACTGCATGGACCGCTTCGAGCTGGAGGATCTCTTCGTTCCCCATCGCCGGCCCGAGCTTGAAGTCCAGCACGCGCTCGACCGCGGCCTGGGCAAACTTGCCGATCTCCTGGTCGAGCCGCTGCCGCGCTCGCCGAAGGTCGAAGCGGAAGAAGCCGCCGAAGTCGCCAAGCAGGAAGTCGAGGAGGCCGAACACGCGGCGAGTGCTGAGCTCGACTCGAAGGCCGCCGCCGAAGAACACGATTCGCCGCAGGCCGGCCATGACGTCGTCGCTCGCGAGGAACACTCCGACGATGGCGCTGCGCCCGAAGAGAGCAGCGAAGCGGCTCCGGCCGCGAGCGCGGAAAGCGGTGTCACCTGGGAAGGTCGGCCCGAGAAGGTCGACGAAGAGGGCGCTGCACTGCCCGAGGCCACGCATGCACCCGAGCTGGTGCCGTTGACCGACCACGTCGAGTTGACGCCGGCCCTGGCGCGCGCCTGCGCGCCTTTCGTGAACCCCGACCGTGGCATCCATACCGAGGCCGAGGCCCTGGCCGGCGCGATGCGAATTCTCTCCGACCGCCTGGGCCGCGATGCGCGCCTGCGCGGATTGGTTCGTCGGCTGTTGCGCAAACACGGCATCCTCTCGGTGCGTGCCTCCGGCCACGAGGGCAAGGTCGGCCGCCACAAGCCGCTCCTGAAGCTCAAGCAACCGGTGCGCCAGATCCAAGGCCACCGCTTGCTCGCGGTGCGCCAGGCGCAGAAGGAGCGCGCGGTCACGACCGTGATCACGCTCGATGTCGGTCAGGTCCTGCCCAAGGTGCGCGCGGCGCTGGGTCGACACACGCACCCTGATTTCGCCAACGTGCTCGATACGCTTTCGCGCCAGGCCCTCGAACGCAGGCTGCTGCCGGTGGTCGAAGCCGACGTGCGCCTCGAGCTCAAGGAGCGCGCCGACGAGGAAGCACTGCGCTTCCTGGCCCAGCACCTGCGCGAGATGCTCTTGACGCCGATCTGGGGACCTTTCCCGGTCGTCGGAGTCGACATTGGTCCCAAGGGCGACTTCACGCTGTGTGCGATCGATGCACACGGCCAACCGATCGTTGCTGAAAAAACGCTCGAAGACGGAAGCAAGGAAATCGTGCGCGCCATCCGGCTGGACGTCGAAGGCAAGGACGACGCCGCGCTCGCGGCCGAACTCGAAGCCGGACTCGCGCTGCTGGGCGAATCGGCGATGCGCATGTTCGTGGTCGGCCACGGCAAACCGATGCGCGCCGGACTGCTGCGCCTGCGCCAGATCTTGCGCGCCGGCGGCCGCAACGACTCGTTCGCTTTCATTGTCAACGACTCAGGATTGTCGAGCTACGCGAACTCCGAATTGGGGCGCAGCGAATTGCCCGAGCACACGGTGCCGCAGCGCATGGCCATCAGCCTGGGCCGGCGCCTGCAGGATCCGCTGGCGGAATTCCTGAAGGTCGACCCACGCCACTTGGGCGTCGGAGCTGAGCAGGGATTGGTCAGCAAGGCCAACGTGCGGCGCGTGTTCAACGATGCGATCCAGTCCGCCGCGGCCCTGATCGGTTGCGACGTGAATCGCGCCAGCGCGATTTTCCTCGAGCATCTGCCCGGCCTCGATCGCGAGACGGCGAAGAAACTGGTCGCGCGCCGCGCCGAGCGCCCCTTCGAGAGCCGCGAGGAAATGCGCCAGGACGGATTGCTCAGCGAAGGTCAGTGGATCAATGCGATCGCCTTCCTGCGCGTCGCCGGTTCGCCGGAGCCGCTCGACGCCACCTCGCTGCATCCTGAGCAGTACGAACTGGCCAGGCGCGTCATCGAAGCCGGCGGGATCACTGTCGCGGAAGCACTGAATCGCCCGGGCGCCACGAAGGGCATGCGCCGCGCCGACTTCGGCGTCGACGATCTGACCTGGCGCGACTTGATGCGCGAGATTTCGTTCCCCGCCCGCGACCCGCGCATGCGCCTTTTCGTGCCGCGCTTGCTCGATCCGGCCAGCGACCCGGCGGTCCTGACTCCCGGCCGCACGCTCGAAGGCATGGTGACGAACGTGGCGAGCTTCGGCGCCTTCGTCGACGTGGGATTGGCCCAGGACGCGATGATCCACATCAGCGAGATCTCAGATCGCTATGTGCGCGACGCGCGCGAACTCTTGAGCGTGGGCAGCACGGTGCGCGTGCGCATCGTCGATCCCTCCGGTCCGCGCATGGCCGTCAGCCTGAAGAACGTTGCCGAACCCGAGCGCGAGCCGCGGCGTGAGCGCCCGCCGCGTCCGCCGCGCCAGGAAGGTTTTGCACATGAAGGCGGCGCAGCCACGGAGGGCGGCGAACGTCAAGGACAGCGCGGCGGTGGCGGACGTCCGCGCGCAGGCGAATGGCGCGAGCGTGAGCCGCGCAAGCCCGAGGCGCCGGTGCGCGCCGCGGTTTCCCGTCGCGACGGACTCGCCGGCGCAGGCGGTGGCCGCAAGGATCGTTTCGGCGCGCGCAGTGGTCCGGGTGGCAAGCGCGATCGCGACGATCGCAAGGACGACAGCTACGATCCGCAGGCGGTCAAAGCTGTTTCCAAGTCGGTCGAGAACAGGCCGTTGGCCGGATTGAAGTCGCTGATGAAGGCCG
The DNA here is from genome assembly GCA_043754695.1 of Planctomycetota bacterium. GTDB lineage: Bacteria > Planctomycetota > UBA1135 > UBA1135 > JADJQU01. The sequence continues at coordinate 17,066 of JAYUUV010000276.1, read as the reverse complement.
CACCGCCGCCGGCCGAATGAAGGCCGCACCGTCGTCGGCCGAATAGGAGCACGTCCTGACGCCCGGCCAGTGGCCAGGGATCAGGACGTGCTTCAATCCATGCGACCCGGCTCTGGATCGACTTGCTCTCAGGGGTTCGAGTTCCGCATGCCTTCAAGGGCCTTGCGCAGGTTCGGATCGGCGAGCAGGCTCGAGAGTTGGACCAGACGCGTCTTCGTGTTGATGTCTTCGGCCGAACCGGGGAACGCCGTCGTGGCGCCATGCTCGCGCGCCTCCTCGGGATTCACCGGCAGCGCCGAGCTGACCGAGCCGAGATCGTGCACGGGCGTCACGTTCTGGTCGTCGAGCGTGTCGAGCACTCCGAGCGAAGGCAGTTTCGAGTTGCGGCCATTGGCCCAAAAGCCGGTTTCCTCCAGCGCGCTCTCGACCTGCGCTTGCATTTCTTCGCGCAGCACGGCGGCCTGTTGGCCGCTCGACTGCGACAGCCCCTGCATGTGATTGCGCGCCGAGAGGATCGCCGCGCCGACGTCCTCGAGGTGGTCCTGCAAGGCGGTGTACTGCGCCTTCAAGCGTTGTTCGATGCGCATGCCGACCTGGTCGAGGCTGGCCGCGAGACGGAAAATCGCTTCGTCAGGCGAGGGAATCTCTTGGGGCGGCGGAATCAAGTCCGAAATTTCGCGCGCGGAAGCGGCAATGCGCTGGGCCAGTTCCTGCCGAGTGGCGGACAACTCGCCCTCGACGTGGGCCAGTCCGCTCTCCAAGCGCGACAGATCCGCCGCTGCGCGCAGCGAGTCCTTGGTCAGCTGCTCGATCAGCTGCCGATCCTCGGCCTGTTCGGTCGTCGGAGTGCGCAGGGCGACCTGACCGCGGCGCAAGAGGCCGAGCGCGATCATGGTCAATCCGCCCATCACCAACACGCCGCCCTCGACGCCTAGGTGCCGGAAGCCTTCGGCGATCTGCGAAAGCTTCCAGCTGAGCCTCGGCCCGAGCGAAAGCGTCATGCCCAGACCGCAGGCACTGATCCCGATCAGCATCAGGAACAGGGCATCGAAGCTGGTCGGCACGCGCACCGGCTTGGGCAGCTTCAGCCGCACTGCGTCCGTTTCTTCGTTGGACCCGTCCTCGACGTTGAGAACATCGTCAAAGTCGTCGATCGGGCGTTTTTCGGTGCGAGGTTTCATGGGAGCTTTGGACATGCCGGCAATTTGGAGGCTGGTCGGGGTCCGCCGATTCCACGGCGAGCTTCGACCTGAAGGATTCCGTCGCAGCGAGTTCGGGTGAGGCGGGCCCGGATCTTGAGCGAAAGCCAGGGGGGCCGGCGCGACGCCCCTGGAGAACACCTGGAGGCCACGCAAGCGGGGCTTGGCTACCGGGGTCCCATTGCGTTTCGGGTCAGTCCCCGCTGCCCGCATCCCGAACCTTCTCACCCGACCCACTCGAAGCTTCATTGGTCGCAAGCGAAGCCTCGTTAGAGTGGCGCCCTGCATGGCCAGCACGACACGAGTCATCCACGGCACGGCGGTCTCTCCCGGCCTGGCCATCGGGCCGGTGCACGCCGCGCGCTCCGCGTCGCAGAACGTGGCGACCTGGTCGGTTCGCGAGGAGGACGTCGGCCGCGAAGTCGAGCGGCTGCACCAGGCGATCCTGACGGCCTCCGACGAGTTGTCGCGCCGTCAGCGGATGGTGGCCTCGCAGGCCAGCGAGAAGGACGCCGAGATCTTCGCCGTGCACCGCATGGTGCTGCAGGACCCCGGCGCGCTGCGCCAGGTCGAATCCGTGGTCCGCGATCAGCGCGTCAACGCCGAGGCGGGCGTGCAGGCCCTGATCCAGCGCTTGCAAGCCAGCCTGAGCAAGCTCGAAGGCGACAGCGTGCGCGCCTACGCCACCGACATCGCCGATCCGTGGCGCGTGGTGCTCGACACACTGCTCGCCGTGGATCGCGCGGAATTTCTTTCCTCCGAGGGGAAGGTCGTGCTCGCCGCCGCCGAATTGACTCCGCAGGCGGTGACCTTTCTCGAGCGCGGCCGATTGCTGGCCGTGATCGCCGAGACCGGCGGACGATTTTCCCACGCCGCAGTCCTGGCGCGGGCCTTCGGTGTGCCCTGTGTCGTCGGCCTGCCCGGACTGATCGGCCGGCTCGAGCGCGGCATGATCGTCGCCGTGGACGGCGATCACGGCACCGTGCAACTCGCGCCTTCGGAACCGGACACGCGCACTTTCGAGCAGCGCGCCGTGCGCCGCGCCGCGCGGCAGGAATCGCTCAAGACCCAGGCCAATCTGCCCGCGGAGAGCACAGATGGCGCGCGCCTTTCGGTGCTGGTCAACATCGAGAGCCTGCGCGACCTCAGCATGTTCAAGCCGTCGCACACCGACGGCCTGGGCCTCGTGCGCACCGAGTTCATGTACATGGAGCGGCCGCAGTTCCCTTCCGAGGACGAGCAGTTCCGGCTCTATCGCCGCGTCCTGGAATCGATGGGCAAGCTGCCGGTGACGATCCGCACGCTCGACATCGGCGGCGACAAGCAGCTGGCCTATTTCAAGACGCCCAAGGAGACCAATCCGGCGCTGGGCTGGCGCGGTATCCGCATCTCACTGGAGTGGCAGGACCTGCTGCGCGTGCAGTTGCGGGCCGCGTTGCGTGCCGGAGCCGGCCACGACCTGCGCCTCTTGCTTCCGATGGTGGCGTCGGTCGAGGACCTGATCGCGGCCAAGCACATTTTCAGCGGTGTGCGCAGCATGCTGGCCGAGCAGGGTTACGACCAGGAACTGTCCGTGCCCATGGGCATGATGATCGAGGTGCCCTCGGTCCTGTTCGCGCTGCCGGAGATGCTCTCGCACGTCGATTTCGTCAGCGTCGGCACCAATGACCTCGTGCAGTACCTGCTGGCCGTCGACCGCGACAATCCCTGGGTCGCCAAGCTCTACGAACCGCAGCATCCGGCAGTGATGGCGGCTTTGCAACTGGTCGCGACCACTTGCCGCGAGGCGAACAAGCCCAGCGCGGTGTGCGGAGAACTCGCCAGCGATCCTGCGTTGGCGGTGCTGCTGTTCGGCATGGGCTTTGACTCCGTCAGCGTGGCGCCGAACTTCGTGCCGGAGATCAAGTACGCGGTGCGCAAGGTCTCGCTGCTGCAGGCCAAGGAACTCGCCAAGGCCGCGGTCGACGCCAGGAGCTGCGCGCAAGTGAAGACCGTGATAGCGCGCTGCCGCGATCTGATCGCTTGAACTGCGCCCAAACTCCGCGCTTTTGACTGTGGGCCGCCTGCGGATTCGGGGGTAGGATCGCGCCCACGAGGGGTTTCATGAGGAGGAAGAACCGTGAATCGGCTTCCGTGGGGAGAGCCGCGGCCTGACGGACCCAAGCGGGGACGTTGGACGCAGTCGGAAATTGCGCATCTCAAGGACTGGTACGGACTGCGAGACGTCAACGCGCTTGCGCGCGATCTGGCCCGCAAGCCGCTCAGTGTTCGTCGACAAGCAGCCCTCGTTTTCAAGAGCGCTTCGCGCAGCGGTCCATGGACGGCGAACGACGTCGATGAGTTGAAGCGTTACCTCGGCCTCGCCGCTCACGAGGTCATTGCCGCGATCCTCGGCCGCGACCTCGAGCAGGTTCAGAGCCAGATCTTCGAACTCGGTCGCCTCCGCCGCCACGGCGCCTGGTCGCGCGAGGACAAGAACCGGCTCAAGCAGTTGTACGGCCAACGCAGCGACGAGGATCTCGCTCTGATCTTTTCGCGCTCCGTCGAGTCCGTGTGCGCGCTCGCCGAAGAGCTGCACCTGGCCAAGGACAAAGCCTTCCTCAAGCGCAATCGCCCCAAGCAGACCACGCGCATGCCGCGCTGGACGCATGCGGCCCTGGAGCAACTGCGCGCGCGCTATCCCCGCGAATCGAACCACGAACTCGCCGTCGCGCTCGGCCGCAGCGTCAAGAGCGTCGTCTCGAAAGCCCATAACTTGGGCCTCAAGAAAGAAGTCGAGCGCCTGCGCGAGATGGGCCGCGAAAACGTCCGCCTGCGCTACGGCCGCTGAGAATCTGACTCGGGTCCAGCCGCGCGTCCGCGATTCAGCTCAGGTTGGGGTTGGGGCCCATCACCACCAGCAAGCGCAGTCGCCGGTCCGAGATGTTTTCTACGCCGTGTTCTTCGCCCGCTGCCGACCAGGCCAGCTCTCCCGGCCCGAGTTCGCGGCGCTGTGCGCCGATCTGAAAGACGCCCCTGCCCTCGAGCACGAAGTAGAACTTCGTCGCCGCGGCGTGCGCGTGCAGTTTTTGCGACTGCCCCGGTTCGAGACCGTAGACGTCGCAGAACATCTGCGCGGTTTCGAAGAGGTTCTGCTTGACCATCTTCTCCGCGGAAAACCGCTGCGTCTGATTCGTGTCGAGGAAGCCCATGGGCTGCGATGCTAACCTGACGGAGCCATGCACGAGCACGCGACTGACTGGCGCTGGCGCACAGCGCGGGCGAAACGCGAGCCGCGCGACATCGAGCTCTTCCGCCGCGGAGTCCGGCATGGGTTTGTCGTGCCCCAGGGCACGCCGCCCGCCGCGCCAGAGGATCCAGAGGGCCGCTTCCGCCGCGGCGAGCCGCTCCTCTTGCGCGGCTGGCTCGCGCTCTCTGAGCGGCGCACGAAGGCACGCATTGAAGCCAGTCGCCGCTGGTTCGAGCGCCTGCGCCACGGCGAGAGTCTCGCGCTTGAAGTGCGCGCGCGGCTTTCAGGCCTGCGCGAGCAGCGCTCGCCTGTCGCGGCGATGCGCGGAATCAGCGAGGATCTCGCCGATCCGCTCGAGATCGAGAAGCTGCACGTCGATTCGCTGCGCCACGGCCGGGCGGGCCGTGACTTGTACGCGAAATTGTCCTGGATCGCCGACCTGGAATGCGACGACTCCCTGCGCCTGCGTTTTTCCTTCGGCAGCGAACGTTCCGGCGACTGGAAACGTGATACGCGAAGAACCCTGGCCGCCGATCGCCTGGCCGAGTGGGTCTTCCCGGAAGGCACTCTGATCTCGCGCCAGCGCGCGCTGTGCGTGTTGCTCGAGCGTCTTTGCGGTGCGCGCACGCGGCTCTCCGAGCGCATCGTCTACAACAATGCGCCAGGTGGGGGAGCCAGCTTTCACCACGACGCCGAGCATCGTCAGCTGGGTGTGGTCTACGGGCAGCTGTGCGGTTCGACGGGCTGGCTCGCGCTTCCGCGTCAGGAGCTCGCCGAAGAAATTGCGCGGCTCGCGGGCGCGAGCCCTTCGATCGCGTCGCGACTGGGTTCTGTGCGCAAAGTGCAGCGCGCCCTCGAGGACACACGCTTGCCGGCGCTCGAGCGGCTGCTCAATCGCGATCCGCGCTTGACCCGGCGACTCGTCGAGCGCGGCGCTTTCTATCGCCTGCGCGCCGGCGATGTGCTGATCCTGCCCTCGCCAAGTCACGAAGTCTGCGCCTGGCACTCCGTGTTCGCGCTGGGCCGCCGTCCGAGTCTCGCGCACTCCTACGGACTTTTCGCCGCAGTCTCGGGCCGAGCGGGCGCTAGATAGCCGCGCTGCGCGGAAGGATCGCCGAGTTGCGCACGGCGCTCGAATCGGCGCGAAGCAACCGCTCGCGCAAATCGAGCGGCGAAATCGACTCGCCGCCGAGTTCGCCGAGGAAGTACTCGAGGTAGCCGCGCAGTCGCGCCAGGAACTTCGCGCGGTCCGCGAGGTCGTGGACGTACGGTGTCCAGCCGGGCAACAGCGATGGCGCATGGAAACTCAGCGTGAAAACGCCGACGCCCTGTTCCAGCAACTCGCGCGTCAGGCGGCGCATGTCCGACAACTCGAAGCCCTCGGGCGAAATCCGCAGCCGGTCCACGGCTCCAAGGCGCGACAGCACCGCCGGAAGGCGCGCCCATTTCAAACGCGGATGCGTGGCCAGGCTATAGAGCTCGTGGGCGCGATCCTTGACGAAGCCGACGTACGCGCCGGTCACGGGCACGGAAAGCAGGCCCGCGCCGTTGCCGATCCAACGCGGAGAAACTCCATGGCGCGAAAAATTGGGGCCGCCCTCCGCTCGAAAGTCGAAGGGCGGCGCGGGCGAAAAATCGACCACGAAGCCGAGCTCCTCGAGCGTCGTCGCCGTGCGCGGCCCGAATCCGTAGCGGCCGGCCTGGTAGACGCGTGGCGCGACACCGACGTTGTCGTTCAGCGCCTTGCAGACGCAGCGCAGCTTCTCGCGCTCGAGCGCGCCGTCGAGATTGCCGGGATATGAATTGTGAACCGAGATCTGTTCGTCGAAGGGCGGCGTGACCCAGGGATGCAGGTGCGCGCCGATCGTGACGCCCTGCGCCGTGGAGATCTCACGCATCACCGCGGCCGAACTCAGGTCGGCCGCCACCGGATGCGTGACCACGTACGTCGCGCGCACGCCCAGCGAGTCGAAGAGTCCCTGGGCTTCGAGCAACTGGCGGATGGAGCTTGTGCCCGTGGCGCTGCGGTCGAACGCACGCGACCAATCGAACTCTTCTTCGGCGTCGATCAGGACGAGCAACACCGGCCGTTGGCCCGTGGGCCAACGAACCTCGCGGCCCGCATCGGGCTTCAATGCTGCGATTTCTTCCTGAGGCATCCTGAGGTAGTCCGTAACCGGATTGTCATTCCAAGCCGGACTTTGCGCAAGCTGAGTGCGGCGCCCAGTCGCCGGGCAAGCGCCCTGTTCATCCATGGGGCTCAGGCCCAATCGGCCGCCCAGCGCTGCACTTGTTCCTGCAGCGTGCGCTGGGCCGACAGCGGCGTCATGAGGTGATCGCAGTGCCGCACGACGGCGCATTCGACCGAAGTGCGCGCGGGATTATCGGCGGACTCCGGCCCGAGGATCGAGTCGAGGTAGTCCTGCGCCCAGTCGCCCTCGGAAAGCACGAGCCGGATCTTCACGCCGCGCTGCGCGAGCGCCTTGAAGGCGCGCGCGTCCGCAGATTCCGGCCGCGGCGCACGTCGCTTGCCCAAGGCTCGCAGTCGCGCCAGCCCCGCCTGTGCCATGGCGCCAAGGTCGGCGCGGCCGCGCAGCGCTTTCCACCAACTGCGCGGATTGCGCAGGGCGACGCTCCAGTAGTAGCGCGCGGCTTGCTTGCGCTCCAGGCTCGCCACCAACTCCGCCGAGGGTTCTTCGAGGAAGCGTGGTGCGTTGACCAGTACCAGCGCGCACACTCGCGGATCTTCCAGTGCGGCCTTGAAGGCGATCTCCGCGCCCGAGCACAGACCGATCAGCGCGAAGCGCTGGACCTGGGCCAGCTCGCCCAGGGCATCCAGGGCAGCGCGGGCTTCTTTCGGAGCGCGCGTTTCGAAACGCGCGCTGTCCATGGCCTCGGGCGAGTCGCCGATGCCGGAAAAATCCAGGCGCAAGGCCGGATGGCCGAGCGCCGAGAGCCGGCGTGCCAGCGCGACCCACAGTCGCGCCGGCCCGACGCGGTGGACCAGGCCCGCATTGAGCAGCACGACGCCGCAACGGCGCGCCGTGCCCGGATCGGGCAGGCTGGCGACGCCCACCAGCGAGCGCGCCTGGCCGGCGCGGAGAATTTCCTCGCGCACCACGTCAGGAATCCTGGCCCAGGAAATCGACGATGCGCTGCAGGTCGAGCGTCGGCACCAGGCCGCGATCGACGTCCTCGTTCCACGGCTCCAAGCCGCTCGAAAGTGTGTGCTGCACGCGCGAGCCCACTCGTTCGAGCTCGGCGCCAAGTGTTCGCGCGCGCTCGGAGAGCGTCGATTCGAGGATCAAGACCCGCGCCGCGGGCGGCCGCTCGAATTGCGGCGGGCGCCACTGGCGCAGGCTATCCAAGAGCGCGGTCGGCCAGAGGAATCCGAGGCACTCGACGCCGGCCCGGCTTGGGCTGCCGGCCAGCCGGCGTCCCGGCAGGCTCTGCTCGAAGCGTTGTTCGATCTGCGACAGGGCGGCGCTGTAGGCCTCGCCGTCCAGGATCGGGGCCAACAGCACCAGCGACGCGCAGCTTGGAGCGCTGGCGGCGCGTTCCAGCGCCAGCGTCGCCGAAAGCCGCACGCCGAGCAGCGCCGTCCTGGACGTGCGCGTGCGCAAGGAGAGTTCGCGCTGGGCGAGCCCCACATCCGCGACCCATGCCGCCAGGGAACTTGGCCATTCGTCGCCCGGCGAGTCGCCCGTCCCGCCGAGATCGAAGCGCAGCGCGCGCATTCCGTTCGCGGCGACGAGTCCTGCCAGTTGTCTCAGCGCGCGGTGCGAACGCGAATACTCGTGTCCCGGCGGGGCAGCGATCACCAGGCCGAGTTTCGCGCTCGCGGCTTCGAGCGGGCCATGGTGACAACCGAACAGCCTGCGCTCCGCGCTGCCGAAAAACAGTGGATCGATGCGTTCGGCAGCCATGCGAATCGCCGACGGTACGCAGCCCGGCCGCAGAGCTCAAGCTTGCGTGCGGATGTCGAGCGCCGGGGCCGGCCGCGCATTCAGCGCGTGAATGCGCGACCCGAGCGCCGCGTCGTCGGCTCCTGCGACACTCAGTTCGCGCTCATGCTTGCGGCGATCTCCAGCGACACCGCCAGCGAGTGCACGACCGCCGCGATGCGCACGGCGTCGTGAACCTGATCGTCGCTGATGCCGCCGCCGCGCACGGTCTTCTCGTGCGCCTGCACGCAGCTCTCGCAGGCGTTGATCGCGCTGACCGCGAGCGAGAACAACTCGAAATCGAGTTTGTTGGTCGCCGGCTGGCCGAGCCGGTTCATGCGCAGCCCGGGTCGCTTGGCGGCGTAGGCGGGCTCGCCGACCATATGCCGGAAACGATAATAGACATTGTTCATGGCCATCAGCGCCGCCGCTGCCCGCGCGTCCTCGATCACCTTCGTGTCCACCACGAGCAGCGCATCCTGTTCGATGGCGCGCACGAGTTCGGCGTTTCGAGAAGCGATCGCGCAGGCCATGGCCGTGCCCCAGCGTTGCTCAGCCGTCAGGCTCGACTCGCCGCCGAGCACGGCGCTGACGTTGAGCCTGACGTCCTTGCATTCGTCGGGCAGTCTCGCCCGCAAGAGTTCGGTGTGCTGCATGCCTTAGACCGTCAGTGTCGGCTCGCCCGCCTTCCAGTTGCACGGGCACAATTCGTCGGTCTGCAGCGCGTCGAGGATGCGCAGCACTTCTTCGACGTTGCGCCCGACCGAGAGGTCGTTGACGCTGACGTGGCGGATCACGCCTTGCGGGTCGACCACGAACGTGGCCCGCAGCGGCACACCCTCGCTCTTGTGCAATACGCCCAGGGCCAGCGAGAGCTCGCGCTTGGTGTCGGCGAGCATCGGGAAGGGCAGCGCCTTCAGATCGGGATGATTGTTGCGCCAGGCGAGGTGCACGAAGTGCGAATCGGTGCTCGCGCCGAGCAACTGCGTGTCGCGTTCGCGGAAAGCCGCGTTTTTCTTGCCGAACTCGGCGATCTCCGTCGGGCAGACGAAGGTGAAGTCCATCGGCCACAGGAACACGACCAGCCACTTGCCCGGGTAGCTCTTGTCCGTGACGGACTCGAACTCATGGCCCTTGGAAAGGCTGGTCACGGCTTGCAGATCGAAACGGGGGAACTGATCTCCGACGGTCAACATGGTCTGGTCCTCGAGAGGGGTTGGAAAGTTTGGGGGCGACGGTTCGTAGAATAGTAATTATTCGTACTCAACAGTAATTCTAAATACTGGCGGTGCTTCGAGAGCAAGACTGGCGGAGGGGCTCAGGCGGACTTGGGCTTGGCCTTGCCGGCCCTGGGGCGCGGGCTTTGGCGCTTCCCGCGCAGCACGACCTGGTATTCGGCGATCTCGAATCCGAGCGCGCGGCCGGCTTCGACGGCGCGCTCGACGCGCAGCGCGGACCAGGCCAAGTCGTGGATCGAACCGCTGTCGACGTCGACGATGTGGTGGTGGGGCTCCATACAGCAGTCGAAAACCACCTTGCCCTCGGCGATGGCAAGTTCGCGCAGCAAGCCCTTCTGAGCGAACAGGTGCAGCGTGTTGTAGACCGTCGCCAGCGAGATCGTCGGCGCCTGGTTCTGGATGGCGTTGAACACGTCCTCTGCGGAAGGATGCGTCGAGGTCGAGAGCACGAACTTGGCGATGGCCACGCGCTGGGCGGAGGGCAAGATGTCCTGGCTGCGCAGACGCTCGGCGATTTCGCGGGTCATGGGCTGAGAATAGTTCTTACCAAAGAGGAATGAAAGGGGGAGGCTTGTTTGGGGCCCGCGCTTTGCGAGCGTTCGCGGCGCCGCTCAGGCCCGGGGCGGAGGCTTGCCCAAGAGCCCGCGCAGCAGGCCGAGCAGTCCGCCGGCCTTCGTCGGCGCCAGCGGCGGGGCCTGCGCCGGGGCCTGCGCCGGGGCAAGCTCGCGCGCCTGTGTGCGCCGCTCGGAAATGGCGCTCGCGAGCTGTGAGAGATTCTGCAGCATCAGGTCGCGGGCCGGGACGCGCACTTGAAAACGCGCTTCGAGGCGCGTGATCGCGCGCATGGCAAGCAGCGAATGGCCTCCGAGGTCGAAGAAACGATCGCGCGCGCCGACCTTTTCAATTTGCAGCACAGCGCGCCAGATCTCGGCGACACCAACTTCGAGTTCGCCCTGCGGGGCGACGAAGCGCGCTTGATTGGCCGCGGCTCCGACCTTGGGCAGAGCCTTCCGGTCGAGTTTGCCGTTGGGCGTGCGCGGCAGCGCGTCCAGTCGCGCGAAAGCAGCCGGCAGCATGTACTCGGGCAGTTGGCGCGCAAGGCGCTCGCGCAACTCGCTTTCGTCGATGGCGCCGCCGTCGCGCGCGACGTACCAAGCCACCAGGCGTTGGTCGCCGACGCCGAATTCGCGCAGTTCGACCGCGCTGTCTTGGACCGCCGGATGCGCGCGCAGGGCCGCTTCGATCTCGCCCAGTTCGATGCGGAAGCCGCGCAGCTTGACCTGACTGTCGCTGCGGCCAAGGTATTCGATGCGACCGTCGCCGCGGCGGCGCGCGAGATCTCCTGTCCCATACATGCGCGCACCCAGGCCGTGCACGAATGGATCCTCGATGAAACGCTGGGCCGTGAGTTCAGGCCGCCGCAGATAGCCACGCGCCACGCCCGCGCCGCCGATCCACAACTCGCCGCTCGCTCCCAGCGGCAAGAGTTCGCGCTGCGGTCCGAGCACATACAGTCGGGTGTTGTCGATCGGCAAGCCGATCGTGACTTCGCGCGCCTCGCGCGGCAGGCGCTCGATCGAGGACCAGATCGTCGTTTCGGTCGGGCCGTAAAGGTTGAAAAGTTGCTTCGTTCGGCCGGCGATTTCGCGCGCAAGATCCAGTGGCAGGGCCTCGCCTCCGCACAGCGCCACGAGTCCGTCCGCGCCCTTCCAGCCCGCCTCGAGCAGCATGCGCCAGGTCGCGGGGGTGGCTTGCAGAAACGTCGCCTTCGTGCGCAGCAGCAGGCCGGCCAGGCTGGCCGCATCGCTCGCCTGCGCGCGTGTGGCGATCGCGACGCTGGCGCCCGTGCACAGCGGCAGGTACAGCTCCAGCCCGGCGATATCGAAGGACAGCGTCGTGAGCGCGAGCAGCACGTCTGCACGCACGATCCCGATCTCTCCGCGCATCGCGACCAGGAAGTTGACCAGGTTGGACTGCGTGACCTCGACTCCCTTGGGCCGTCCGGTCGAGCCCGAGGTGTAGATCACATAGGCGTTGTCCTCGCCGCGCGCGGGTTCGAGCGTGTTGCCCGGGTTCGCGCGAGCTCGCGCGCTGAGCAACGTTTCGAGATCGATGACAGCGGCGCCCAGATCGGCCGGCAGCCGGTCGCGCAGCGAAGCCTGCGAGATCACGAAGCGGCGCGCCGAGTCCGCGAACGCGTCGCCCACGATGTACTCCAGGCGATCCGTGGGCAGCGCCGGATCGAGCGGCAGATAGGCGGCGCCACAGGCCGAGATCGCGAGCAGCGCGATCAACATCGAGTGCGAGCGCTCGACGAAAAGACCGACGAGGTCGCCGCGTCGCACGCCGCGGCTGGACAATTCCCGGGCGGCCGTGTCGATCGCAAGTTCGAGTTCGCGGTACGACAAACGTGTCTCGCCAAAGCTGACCGCCAGCGCGTCGGGAGTCCTTGCGGACTGTTCACGGAACAAGTCGACCAGACCAAGTTCGCGCGGGAAATCGCTGTCGGTCGCGTTCCATTCGGCGAACTTCTGCTGTTCCTCGAGCGACAGCATCGCGATCGACGCGCACTTTGCGTCGAAGTTGGCCTCGAGACCTTCGAGCAAGTGCCGCAGATGTTCGCACATGCGCACGATCTGCTCGCGCTCGAACAAGTCGGTGTTGTATTCCCACTCGACGATGGCGTGGCCGTCTTCCTCGGAATGCGCACGGCCCACGCGCTGCTCGCCGCGCGGAATCACGACCAGGTTCATGTCGAACTTCGCCGAGCCGTTGTAGCGATAGACCATGCGGCCCGCCGCACCACCGAAAGCGAGGTCGGGCACCGGCGAATCGTGGAAGCTGAACAGGACCTGAAAGATCGGGTTGTAGGCGAAGTCGCGCGGCGGTTCGAGCGCGTGCACGATGTGCTCGAAGGGCAGATCCTGGTGTTCGAAGGACTCGAGCGCGCTGGCGCGCACGCGCTGCGCCAGTTGGCGAAGCGTGATGTCGCCGGAGCTGTCGACGCGGATCGGCACCGGGTTGACCAGCATGCCCAGTACACCCTCGACCTCGCGCGTGCGCCGATTGGCCGCCGCCGTCGCGATCACGATGTCGGTCTGCCCGCTGTGGCGCGAAAGCAGGAGTTCGAAGGCCGCGAGCAGCAATTGAAACGGCGTGAAGCCCTCGCGCCGCGCGAGGTCGGCCAGACTCTTGAACAGTCGCGGCGGGATCGTGAGCAGCTCGCTCGCGCCGTTGAAGGTTTGCATCGACGGCCGCGGTTTGTCGCTGGGCAAGTTCAACAGCGCCGGAGCGCCGCGCAGTCGCGCACGCCAGAATTCGAGCAGGCGCTCGCGGCGCGCTGCGCTGAGCATTTCGCGTTGCCAAAAAACGTAATCGGCAAATTGGAATGGGGCCGGCGCCAAGCTCGGCGCCCGTCCGGCCGCACAATCCGCGTAGAGTTTCGCCAGATCACCGAGCAAAAGCGCGATCGACCAGCCGTCGTGCACGAAGTGGTGTTCGACCTGCAGCAGTTCCCAATCGTCGCCTGCATGCTTCAAGAGCGTCCACTCGACCAGCGGCAATTGACCGACGTCGAAGCGACGCAGGCACAGCCCGTCGCAGATTTCCTGCGCGCGCCTCTGTCGCTCCTGCGCGCTGCCCTGCGTGAGATCGATCAGCTCGAGTGCCGGCGTCCAGGAGTCGTGAATCAATTGTCGCGCGGCCTCGCCCTGGGCATGGAAGGTCGTGCGCAGTATCTCGTGGCGCGCCACCAGCAGTCCAAGCGCGCGCCGCATGGCGTCAGGATCGATGGCGCCCTGGAAGCGCACCGAGAACTGCGTGTTGTAGGCCAGCAGACCGGGTTCGAGTTGCAGCAGGAACCAGACCGGTTCCTGCGAGGCGGACAACGGAATCAGCTGCGTTCGATCGACGTGGCGCATGGGCGGGTAGGCCGGCCACGGGTTGCCCCCTCCAGCGTCGATGGTCGCGGCCAAGTCCGCGAGCGTGGGGTGCTCGAAGATCGCGCGCGGCGAGAGTTCGATTCGCGCGCGCTCGGCGAGCCGGCCGGCGAGTTGCATCGCGAGCAGCGAGTGGCCGCCCAGGCGGAAGAAGTTCTCGTCGCGTCCGACGCTTTTCAGGCCGAGCAACTCCGACCACAGGCCGGCCAGCAGGATTTCGGTCGCTGTGCGCGCAGCAGCGCCGCTGACCTGGCGCTCTGGAGCGGGCAAGGCGCGCCGGTCGACTTTTCCGCCAGGCGTGCGCGGCAATTCTCGCAGCACCACGATTTCGGCCGGCAGCATGTATTCGGGCAGCCGCTTCGCAAGCAGATTCGAGAGCGCGCTCGCATCCAGTGTCGCGGCGTCGACGGGCGCGACATATCCGATCAACTGCCGCGCTCCGGGCGCATCTTCGCGTATGAGCACCGCCGCCGCGCGCACTCCCGGCATTGTCTCCAGCGCCGCTTCGATCTCGCCCAGTTCAATGCGATAGCCGCGCAGTTTGACCTGGTCGTCCTCGCGACCGAAAAATTCCACGGCGCCGTCGGCGCGCTGCCGCGCTCGGTCGCCGCTCAGGTACAGACGCGCGCCCGGCTCGCTGGAAAACGGATCGCTTACGAAGCGCGCCTGCGTCAACTCCGCCTGCCCGAGATAACCGCGCGCGACGCCGCGGCCACCGATGGCGAGTTCGCCGACCTCGCCGCGCGCCACGGGACGACGCTGTGCGTCAAGGATGTGCAGGCTGACCCACGGCAATGGAAATCCGATCGGAACGGCGGACCCAGCCGGATCGATGGTTTCCTCGCGCGGTTCGAAGGTCGTCGCGGTAATCGTCGTTTCGGTCGGTCCGTAGCCGTTGATCCAGCGCACGCGCTCGCCGAACAGCAGTTTCCATTGTGCGAGCGCCGCGGGCGAAGCGCGCTCGCTGCCGGCGATCAAAAGGCGCAGCGCGCGCGGCAGCGCGCTCTTAGTGCGCGCAAGTTCGGCCGTCCATTCCTGCCAGAAACCGGCCGGCAGATTCGCGACCGTGATGCGTCGCTCGTCAAGGAAGCGCGTGAAGGCCGGGAACGAGCCGGCCATCGCCTCGTCGCGCAGCACGACGCAAGCGCCCGCGCACCAGCTCGGGAAAAGTTCCTCCGCCGCCACGTCGAAGGCCAGCGAGGCGAACTGCAGCACGCGATCCTGCGGCGTCAGGGCATAGTGCGCCGCCATGCCGCGGGCATGCAGCGCGAGCGACTCGTGTTCGACTTGCACGCCCTTGGGGCGGCCGGTGGAACCGGAGGTGTAGAGCACGTAGGCCAGATTGGAACCCTGGGCTGCGTGGGGCGTGGCGCGAGCGGCCGGCAGCGCGTCGAGCGCGATCACCGGGACGCCTGCCGCCGCGCAGTGCGGGACGAGGCGCGTCACACTGAGCACGGCAAGCGCACCCGAATCAGCGACCAGTTCGCGCAGCCGCGCAGCGGGGGTACTCGGATCGACGGGCAGATAGGCGCCGCCGCTTTCCAGGACGCCGAGCAGCGCGGCGCCAAGTTCGATTCCGCGCTCGACGCATACGGCGATCACACTTTCCGGTCGCGCTCCAATTGCCGCGAGGCAGGCCGCGACTTCGTGCGCAGCCGCGGCCAGCTCGCCGTACGTCTGCACACCGGCCGCGGCTTCGATCGCGATGGCATCCGGCTCGCGGCGCGCACGCTCGAAGATCGCTGCGTGAACCAGCGCGGGGGCGGGGAGCGGGGTCTCCATGCGTTCAGGCTGCGCGTGCGCTGCGTGCGTGGATCGTACCACGCTGTCCGCGGCTTTCTGAGGCTTCAGGACGTCCGCTCCAAGCGCTCGATCCAGCGCGCGAATTCGTCCGCGAAGGCCTCGAAGTCGTCGCCCAACTCGGCCACGGTTTCGCGACCGTGCATCACGCGCATGCGGGCGTTCAGGCGTGGCGCGGCGGCGACCGAAGGCAGCGCTGCGCTGCGCGCCTGGCTCGCGCGTGCTTCGCAAAGGCGCGTCTCGACAGCGCTCGAAAGCCTTTTGGCCAGGGCGTCCGCGCCGAGTTCGCGCGCTGTGAGCCGCGGAATGAACTCGAGAAACGAAAAACTGTTGCCCGGTTGCCAGTAGGCGCGCGCAAGCTCGGGACCGATGCGCGGGTTGTCGCAGATGTGTCCGTCGCGGCCGAGGAAGAATTCGCGCGTGGTCTCGACGGCCATCTCCGCCAGCACGTAGCCGTGATAATAGGCGCTCGATTCACCCGCAAGCAGGTGCGGAACCGCAAGCGCGGGTCGCGCAGCGCCCTGCTCGAGGAACAAGAGTCGTTGCTCGACGGCGCGGACTTCGGCGAGCACGCGCTCGCTCGAAAGTTCCGCGTCGGGAATCTCGTACAGCGCGCGTTCCGCATAACACACGGCGAGCATCGCGCGCGACTGCCAGGCCGCGAAGGGCTGCACGGCGCGAATCCGCCGTTCCATGACCTCGAAGGGCATCGACTGGCCCGCGCGGTCCTGCGCGTAGCGCGCCTGCCAGTCCGCGTCGTGCAGCAGACTGTCGAGAAACATGCTCTGCGTCTCCGAGAAACCCACCGAAGTCGGCGCGAATTCTTGGCCGAAACACGGCGCGGGCATGTCGATGTTCGCGAAGTGCGCGGCGTGCCCGCCCTCGTGGAAGAGCGTCTCGGTCGCGCGGAAACCGCTGCCGACCATGCCGGGGATCGCGTTCGCGGTGAAGTGGATGCGTGCCCGGATGCGCCGCTCGCCGTCGCGCCAGGCGACCACCGGGCCGTGCATGAATCCGTTTTCGTACTTGCCGGCGCGGTCGACGAGATCGAGCAGCATGTCCGCGCCGCGATAGTCGATGCCAAGTGCCGCGAACGAGCGGCCGAAGCGGCGCACGGATTGCGCGAACGGGAAATACGGATCCTGTTCGCGCGTGCTGTCGCCGGAAGTCGCGAACTGGAGGTTCCAAGGCAGCGCGGCGTCGGATCCGGAGCGCGCGATCAACTGCTCCACGGCGCTGCGCGCGGCGGGGCGTGTGCGCGCTTCGAGTTCATCGAGCAAGGCGAAGACCTGTGCCTTGGACATGCGTTCGACACGCCTGGTCTTCCAGTCGTAGTAATCCTCGGCGCCGAGCATGCGGCCGAGACGGTTGCGCGCGCGCACGACGTCGAGGAAACCAGAGCCGAGCACGTGGGCTTCGATCGCGCGCAAGCCTTCCCACGCCGAGCGCCGCACCGCGGCATCGGGCTCGCTGCGCAGCAACGCGCCGAGCTTGACGCTCGAGGCTGGCTTGCGAACGCCATCGCGATCGCGGTAGCACAGCTGCAGCGACGCACGGGCTTGGGCCAGGCGGCCCTCCGCCGCGACGATGTCCTCGGCCAGGTTGCGCGCCTCGCTGCCCTCGATCGCATGCGCCTCGAAAGTGGAGAGCCAGCCGTTCAAGGCGAGCCGCTCGTCCGCGCTCGCCCGCGGATCCAGCAGCGCCTGTGCGCCGCGCAC
>JAYUUV010000275.1:0-3849 GCA_043754695.1 Planctomycetota bacterium | reverse complement strand
GCGACGCGCGCCGCTCGCGCCGAAGCCAGACACTTGCTCGCACGACGGCGAAAGCCGCGAAGGGCAAGAGCAAGCCGACCAATGGATAGCGGATGCGATCGCTGGTGACCGTCAGCACAACCGTGCCCAGATACAGGCCCGCGAGCAAGAAGACTTCGATTGCCGCGCCCGAGTCTACGTTCCAGCGCTGCGCACTCTTGCGGCCCGCTACGAGCAGCGCGCAGCCGATCAACGCGAGCGGACCGACGGTTCCGAAACCCGGCCACGGCCAGCGCAGGCTCGCCACGTAGCGCGCGTCCCACTCGAGGAAGTGATTGTCGGGCACCTCGTAGGCACCGAGCGTCAAGAGCAGTTTGCGGCCGAGGATCTTCAAGTGCTCCAGCGGATGCTCGCGCATCGATTGCAGACTCGCGTGCATCCAGAACGAACTGACTTCCATCGGCGAGAGCGCTTTTGCGCTGCGTCGCTCGGCCTCGTGGCGCCAGTCGTCGGCTTCGTGCTCGGGCACCGTGCGCACCCAGGCGAATTCGGTGGCCACGCCATTGGGGTTGTCGAGATTGTTGCCGCCGTAGATGTTCGTGCCGGCGCCGCTGGTCGTCAGCACGAAAGCGCCACCGACCGCGCGATTGCGCAGTGCCACTGGCGTGAGCACCAACGCTGCGCCGACGAACACCATGGCGCCCGCGGCGATCGCGCTCATGTTCCAGCGCCGTTCGAACGCTGCGCGCAACGTGGGCCACAGCACGATCAACGGCAACATCGGCACCAGATTCCCGCGCAACAAGGCGCCGAGTCCGGCCAGGAATCCCACGCTGCCCCAGCCGAGCCACTCGCGCTTTTGCGTTTTCTTATCGCGCGTCTTCACGATCGCGAGCGCGAGCAAGACCAGTACGAGCGTGAACAGGTTCTCCTTCAAAAGCAGCGTCGGGAACCACAGCGCCGGCCGGTAACACGCGAACGAAAGCGCCGCGATCCAGCCGGCCGCGCGGCCGAACAATCGCCGCGCGACGAACAGGACAGCGAGCGCGGTCGCCGCGCCAATCACGGCCTGTGCCGCGCGTGCCGCGTGCAGCGACGGGCCGCCGATCCAATACAGGATGCCGAGCAGATAGGAATACAGCGGCTCCTGGAAAAACACGCCTTGCCCCAACCAATCCCCCGCCGCGATGCGCCGGGCCCAAGCGTCGTAGGACGCCTCGTCGATCACGGGTGTAGCAGCCTGCGGATGGTGCGCTTCGAAATCAGCGGCGACCCAAAGGCGCAGACACAGCGCAAGTGCGAACAGGCCGAGAGCCCACCAACGCTCGCGCGCGGTCAGCACAGGTGCCTTCAGCGAACTCAGCGCTTCGTCGACCATTGGGCGGCTACACCTCCCTCGCTCTCCAGGCGCCTGGTCACCAGGATCACCTCGAACATATCCCACAATCGAATGACCGGCGCAAAGATCAGGACCCACGGCAGAATCCAGACGATGCCTCGAATGAGCTCCTCATCGATGCGGCCCGCGGCCCATGTAGCCAGCCCCAGCAGCCCTAGCAGCAAGCCGGCCACGAGAACTACGAGGCCGTAGAGAATGGCTGCGAAATAGCGCTCGAGGTAGCAGTAGGCGCGCCACTGCCGCTGCGTCTTGTGGTCAGGCGCCAAGCGCAGGTCGAGTCCGCGAATGATCTGCATGAAGGCCCGCGCGCGCCGCGCGGTTTGATGACGTCGCGCCCAGCCTCTCGGCTTGACTTCGAAGAACCGCGCCGCTGCAATGCGTTCGACGCGCGTCCCTGCGATGCGCGCCTGCAACATCAAGTCGAGATCGTCGGCTGCGATCGCGGGTCGCGGAAGCAAACGCAGGCTCGAGCGCCAAGCGAGCAACTGTCCGTGCACACTGAACAGCCGGCCGGCACGGGATTCGAGGACGCGCACCAAGTCCGTCAATCGATCGTAGACATCACCGCCCGAGCCTCCGCCCAGTGAAGCGGTCGATCCATCCTCCGGCAGGGCCCGTACGAACCGCTGGCTGCCGCAAGCCAGACCGAGTTCAGGACTCCGCGCGAACGCGGCCTCGAGTCGAAGCAATGCGTCGGGAGCCGTCGCGACGTCCGCGTCCGTCAGTACGACGACGTCGACGCTCGCGCCGAGCGACTCGATGCCGCTGGCGATCGCACCTGCTTTGCCGGGACTGTGCCGGTTCTCGATGACTTCACACACCACGCCCTGCGGCCAGCCGTCCAGCAGGAATGCCTGCGCGAGTTTCAGCGTCGCGTCGCGCGAACCGTCGTCGACGACGACAACACGGTGCGGCCGGTGCGAAGCAGGCCAAGTTGAAAACGCGAGATTCCTCAATCGCCGCTCGACGACACGGGCCTCGTCGCGACAGCATACGATCACGCCCAACGTCAACCCGCGATCCGTCGACATCAACGACGATTCTCCAAGGCGCGGCGCGCGCTCAGCGCGAGCGTGAAAAGACCGAGCGCCCAGCAGCGCTCGCGTGTGCTGAACGCTGACTTCCCCGCGGGGCTCAACGCGCCGTCAACCATCGATCCTCCATCGGTTTTTCGCGCTCCAAGCGCTTGGCTTCGGAGATCACGTTGGCCTTCGGCCAGACGACCCGCCCGATCAAAGTGATCGCGGCCATGGCGGTCAACACGACCATGGCGACGCCCTCTGGATACAGCCAGATCCGCACTCCCATCAAGGCGCAGATCGCAAAACATGCCGGCGCGACTGCGAGCGGCAGCGCGACGGGAACATATTTATAGAAGCGCCATTGCCAACGTGTCAGCCCATCGCGTGCGTCGCGCGGGTTCAGCGTCGCAGCAAATTGCACATAGGCCCGCGCACGTCGAACGGCCTGGGCTTGGCGCATCAATTCGCGAGCGGGCTTGCGTTCGAAAAAGCGCGCGCCCCTGGCCAGCACGACACGCTTGTTAGCCAGGCGCACCTGGCGCATCAGATCGAGATCGTCGGCGGCCAGGGAACTCTTCGGCACGAGCCGAAGATCGGCGCGCCAGGCCAGCAATTGTCCGTGCACGCTGAACACGCGGCCGCAGCGCGATTCGAGTGCGCGAACCAGGCCGGTGACCCGATCGTAGAGATCCGCGGCACTCGCCGGTGCTACGGACCCCGCCGCACCGTCGTCGCGCAGTTCGTTCACGAAGCTCTGCGAGCCGCTGACCATGCCCACGTTTGGCGAAGCGCTGAAAGCATCGACAAGCTGCACGAGCGCAGCGGGCACACTGACGACATCGGCGTCGGTCAGGACGATCACGTCAACCTGCTCGCCAAGGCGTGTCAGTCCGCATTGGATCGCAGCGCTCTTTCCCGGTCGTCCGCGGTTTTGCAGCAACTCGAATCTTGCGCGCGGGTTGTGCAGCTTCGCGATCCATTGCTCGGTCAGCTTCGCGGTCGCGTCGCTGGAACCGTCATCGACGACCACGACCCGGTGCACTCGATCCGAGGGCGGCCAATCGCACAGCGCGAGATTCGCAAGCCTTCGCTCGATGACCGCCGCCTCGTCGCGACAACACACGATCACGCCCAGCGTCGGTCCGTCGGTGGCAGGCGGCGTGGACATCAGCGTTTGGGTTGTGCAGCCTTGCGACGCGTGCGCAGCGTACGCACAGCGAGCTTGGGCCAGACTCGCGGTTGAAAGAGCACGTTGTCCGCCTGCGCGCACTCCCAGGTGCAGGCGCAGCGCTCGCGTTTGATTTTCTTGCGCAGCGCTTGCGCCACCGCTTCGTTCCACAGTCGCTGTAGGTCCCAGTCGACGGCATTCAAATTGCCCAGGCTCTCGCCGAGAATCTCGCAGGGGTGCACTTCGCCGTTTTCGAAAATCACCGCGGACAATTGTCCCGC
>JAYUUV010000274.1:0-12900 GCA_043754695.1 Planctomycetota bacterium | reverse complement strand
CGCTCGAAGAGCGCGACCGCCGCGTTCGATTTCGCCTGCTCCTTTCCAGTTCAGCTCGAATCGGCTACATCCAGCGCATGTCCAACTCTTCGCGAACCTTGCTGCGTTGCCTTACACTGGCCGTGACCGTCTGCTCCGCCGCACATGCGCGAGCGGACGTGCGCCTGGCCGGGATCTTCGGCGATCACATGGTCCTGCAGCGCAACAGCCGCGCGAATCTGTGGGGCACGGCTTCGCCCGGAGAACTGATTCGCGTGCGGCCGAGCTGGTACGAGAACGACGCGGCCGTTACCGCGGGGCCGGACGGAAAGTTCCTGGTCACGCTCACCACACCTTCGGCTCCCGGACCGCACACGATTCAACTGCACGGCAAGAACGACGTGACGCTGAACGACGTGTTGCTGGGCGAAGTTTGGATCGGCTCGGGGCAATCGAACATGGAGATGGGCGTCGGCTACTTGCACGGCGGTTACAGCGGTGTCTTGGACTGGGAGCAAGAGCTCGCCGACGCCGAGCGGCCGCGCATTCGCCTGTTCACGGTCGAGAATTCCGCTTCGCCTGCTCCACAGGACGATGTGCGCGGAGCCTGGAGTATCGCCAACGCGAACAGCGTCAAGCCCTTCAGCGCCACAGCCTGGTTCTTCGCCAAGCGGCTCGAACACGATCTCGACGTGCCGATCGGCGTGGTCGCTTCCGATTGGGGCGGTACTCCGGCGGAAGCCTGGACCAGTGCCAAGGGGCTCGCGCCTTTTCCGCAGTACGCGCAGGCGATCGCGGACTGCCAACGCTTCGCCGCTGATCCCGCGACGGACGCCGCGGTGCATGCGAATGCGGCCAAAGTCTGGGGCCGCACCCTTGCCAAGCAGGATCCGCTTTCCGCAGCCGGTGCCGAGGGCGCTAGTTTCGACGACAGTCACTGGAGCACAGCCAAGGTCCCGGGAAACTGGACTGGCGATCTGGCTTCGTTCGACGGCATCGTCTGGATGCGGCGCGAAGTCGAGATCCCAAAGGGTTGGGCGGGCAAGGAGCTCGAGCTTTCGCTGGGCATGATCGACGACGACGACTGGACCTGGTTCAACGGCGAGCTGCTTGGATCCACCGAAGGCTGGGATACTCCGCGCAAGTACAAGGTCGCCGTGGCGCGCGTGAAAAACGGTCGCGCGTCGATCGCCGTGCGCATCCTCGATACGGGTGGCGGCGGAGGATTTCACAGCGAGGCCGCGGCGATGACGATCGGAGTCGCGGGCGGCACTGAGAAACTTTCCTTGGCGGGCGATTGGAAAATGTCGCGGGGTGCCGCGCTCGGACAACTTCCGCCGAAACCCGCGGTCTTCGCGGTTGGCCCGAACACTCCGTCGGCACTGTTCAATGGAATGATCGCGCCGCTGGGTCATTTCAAGTTCGCGGGCGCGCTCTGGTACCAGGGCGAGTCGAACGTCGGCCGCGCCGAGGAATACAGCAAGCTCTTCCCGGCCCTGATTCTGGACTGGCGCGCGCACTTCGGCAGCGAGCTGCCGTTCTACTTCGTGCAGATCGCGCCCTTCGGCTACGGCGGCGACACGGGCGCGGCAGGCGATTTGCGCGAAGCCCAGACGGCCGCGCTGAAGCTGACGAAGACCGGCATGGTGGTCACCGTCGACATCGGCAATACGGCGGACATTCATCCCAAGGACAAGCAGGAAGTCGGCCGGCGCCTGGCGCTCTGCGCGTTGCGCGATGTCTATGGACGTTCCGCGACGGAGGGCAGGCCGGCTCCGCTGCCGGTCGACGCCACTCGAGCCGGCTCGCTCGTGAACATCAGCTTCGACGGCATGCAGTTGAGCGCCTGCGGAGCTTCGGCTTTCGAAGTCTGCGGCGCCGACGGGCACTTCCAGCCTGCGATCCAGCTTTCGGTCGCCGCCGGAGTGGTGACTGTCCAGTGCGCGGGAGTTTCCGAGCCGACCCAGGTCCGCTACGCCTGGGGAGCCGCGGCCACGCCCTCGATTCAGGCCGCCGGGGACTGGATGCCGATTGCGCCTTTCCGGCTGGCGATCCACTAGGGCCGGGCCCGCCGCCCGGCCGGCCCTGGAAAAAAAATCCGGCTGGATTGCAACGACCGGCTTCCAAAAGATGTACTTTTGACGTTCGGAGCGCAGGTGGAGCCGTCGGCTTCGCTCGACAGAAGCGCTCGCACGTCGTCAGTGGTCGCTCTCTTTCAGTGAAGGACTTCGCGATGAAGATTTCGAAATTGTGGATGGCCGGGGTCAGCCTCGGTCTGCTCGCCGCAGCCACTGCGCCGGCGAATGCCGCCCCGGGCTGCTGAGGCCCGAAGAAGACTACCTATGCGGGCCCCTCGGCCCCCAAGGGTGCCGGACCGGTCGGTCCGGGCAGATCAGGTGGAGTGGCTGGAACACCGTCGACCCCGGGTGGCAGACGTGCCGCGACCGGAATCACGCTTCCGCTGACCGAACGTTCGCGCGGCGAGAGTGCCAAGGCACTGCTCAAGATCGCCTGGGACTATCCGACCTACAAGGCGGAAGAGAAGGCGACGAGCGGAACGAATGCGCGGCCGGTGCGGCACGCGCTTTCCACGGAAGCCGTGTTCCAGACGCTGGCTGGAAACGATCCGCGTCCGCTTTTGGTGTTGCGCGAATGCGAGGTGTGCAACGGCACCGATGACGCGCTGCTCTCCAAGGGCGCGAGCAACGAACGCACCTTCCTGATGTCGGGCTGGTTCCACTGCGTCAAGGTTCCGGTCGACGTGCTGGAAAAGAACCACCCGTATTACGAGTTGTTCGGCCACGACGATCCCGAGCATCTCTTCGTCGCGCTGCCCGACGGATCCATGAAGCTCAAGCTCGAGAGTCAGACCTCGCGCACGGAACTGTGGGATGCGATGAGCCTGGTGCTCAGCGAAGCCTACAAGACCGATGCGCAGTCGGCGCTCAAGCTGGTGGCCAAGTCGCTCGACCACATGGACGTGCTGGACGAGAAATTGCTCGACCTGCGCTCGAAGCGCAACGAGTTGCTCGAGACCGAGTCCGCCGGTTCGCAAAAGCTGCAGAAGATCGATCTGCAGATCGCCGACGTGGAGCGCGAAATGAGCGCGACGAAGGCGCAGATCGCCGAGAACTCCAAGCTGGAATTGAAGCAGCGCCAGGTTCCGACTGCCGGTGCGGGCGGCGCGAAGGCCGCTCGCTGACCTGCAACGTGAGCGGACCCAAGACGCCCCATGCGTCCTGTCTCTGACTGCTGCGGCCATCGGCAATTGCCGGTGGCCGCAGTCATAATGAAAGCCATGTCCCGGGTGCAGCCGTTCGTCCTGTGCGTGCTCGCCAGCGTGTGGATTACTTGCGTCGCTGGCGCGCAGGCTGGCAAGACGGGGGCCAGCAATCAGCCCGAAGAGAAGTTCAAGGCCGTCGATCCGTACACGAAGGCTGACAACGAACTCGTGCGCCAGGCCGGCTATGTGAGCCTGCGGCCCTTCGCGCTGACGCCGACGATCCTCTCCCAGGACATGCTCGAGGTCCTCGGCGGCATCGATCTTTTGTGGGCCGAGACCGCGCACTTCAAGCTCTGCTCGAGTCTTGTGACCTACAAGTCCAAGGCGGATTCACGCGAGAACGATTTTCTGGAGAAGGAACTCGTCGAGCTCGCCAAGCGCATCCCCGGAGTCAAGGCGGCGCGCACCAGCAAACTCGATCCGTGGCTTCGTCTGCACCTCTATGCGATGCGGCTCGAAAAGCTCTATGCGGAATTCTTGGAGCGCACCGGATTCAAGGACTCTGACTTCCCCGCCGTGGCCAGCCCCAACGAAATGGGCAACGGACCCTTTCTCGGCATGCGGCTCAAGCCGGTCGTGCTGCTGGCGGAAAAACGCTCGGCCCTCGGACGCTTCAATCTGCACTATGCGAAAGCCGAAGAATCCGGTTCGCACCGCTTCGCGTTGGAAGGCGGCTCGATGTTCTTTGGGATCTCCGCGGAATCCCTGAGCGAGAACGGGTACGAACTCGACATCGCCTTGCATTGCGCACTGGCTGCGGGCGTCGTCTGCAACCTGCTCGATGGATTGCGCGACAGTCATTGGGCCACGCCGTTGTGGTTCGACCTGGGGCTCGGCCATTGGTTCTCGCGCCGCATCGACGAACGCTTCACCTACTACGCGAGCGGCACGACGCGTTTTCTCGACGACAATCTGCACGAATGGCAACCGCGCGTGCGCGGACTGCTGGAGAACAAGTTCGCCTATCCCTGGCGGGAAATGCTCGCGACACTCGAATGGCCGCAGATGACGCCGCAGGCGCACATGCTGTGTTGGTCGCGTGTCGATTGGATGCTGCAGCAGAAGCCGCCCAGCGTGCGCGCCTTTTTGATGCCGGTCAGCGTGCTGCTCGTGACTGCGCCCAAGCCGGAGTTGACCAAGACCCAGGTCGCGCGCGCCACGGCCGGTTTTGCGGCGGGGTTCGCTCGCACGCCCGAAGAGTGCGAAGCAGCCTGGAGCGCGTGGGTGCTGAAGACCTACGACCGCAAATAGCGGGCGGGCGTCGGCCGCCGGCGCGAAGCCTGCTGCTCAGGCCCGCTTGATTTCCGCGCGCAAGGCCGCGAGTTCAGTTTCCTTGCGATCGGCGTAGCGCTGAATGGCTCGCTCGGCCTCCACCGCCGCGGCGAGTTGACCTGAGAGCGCGTCGGCGCGCTGCTTCAAGCGTTCGCGATCCAGCGTCGCACGCGCGCAGCTTTCCTCCAGTTTCTCCGACTCGGCGCGTGCAGCGACGAGTTCGCGCTCGAAAATGCCGCGGGCGGCCTCCGCTTTGGCCACTTGTGCCTGGAGTTCCTGCAGCTTGGCATCGAGCGTGCTCTGCAGCTTGGTTTCGAGCGCTTCGCGACGGACAAGTTCCTTGGCGAACTCGGCTTGGGCCGCGTTGGCCGCCTGCTTGGCCTGCTCTTGCTCCTCGGCGAGCCGTTTCTCGAACGACCCAAGGCGCTTGTTTTCGATTTCCAGGCGCGCGCTCTCGACCTGCTTGGCTGCGGCGAGTTCCCGCGCGAGCTTCGCGTCGTCCTGCGCCTGCGTGAGATTCGCGCTCAGCTTGCCGATCGTGCCTTCGACTTCCGCGAGCCGATTGCGCAGCAACTTGATCTCGGTCACTTCCTTGGCGAATTTTTCGGTCTCGCGTTTCGCCGCGCCGAGTTCGTCCTTGAGTCCGGTCTGCGCGAGCAGCGCCTGCTCGAGGCGCTTCTCCAACTGCGCACGCGCGCTCGCCGCAGATTCGGTCTGTGCCTTGGCGGCTTCGATCGCCTGGGCCGCGGCGGCGGAATTCTTGCGCTCCTGCTCGAGCGCCAACTTGAACTCGCGTTCGCGCGCCGCCTGGGACGCGCGCAGCTCCATCAAGGAACGTTGTGTCTCAGCCAGCGTGCGCGCGCTCTCGGAGAGCTGACTCTCGAGTTGCGCTTGTCGAGATTTTTCCGTGCGCAGGGTCTGTTCGCCGGCGCGCATGCTCTCTTCGAGTTGGCGCGAGCGTTCGAGCGCTTCGGCGTGGCGAGCACGGTGTTCCGCGGACTCCTTCTCCAGGCGCGAAGCCAAGCGCGAGACCTCGACTCCGCTGGCGTGTGCTTCTTCCGGCTCGGGTGCGGCAGTGTCGCTGCGCAAGCGCCACACATCGTCGAGATCGAGCGCGGCCTGAGCTTCACCCGCGCGCACGACCGTGTGAATTTTCACGCCGGCTGCCGCCGCCCTGCGCTTGAGTTCCTGCTCGTCCACACCGACCGCGGCGGCTGCTGCTCGCAGGCGCACCAAGGTTCCCGGCTCGCTCGTCGGAGCGGTTGCTGGGCGGGAGGAGGAAGGAGTCGTCGCAGGTGTCGTCGAAGGTGTGCGCGCCATGGGACCTAGGATAGCGGCGGCGCGCCATCTGGCTATCGCCGCGAGCCACACGGCGCAGCGAAGTCCGCGATTCCGCGAGCCCTGGGCCGGATGGGCGGATCGACTGCCGCGGCTTGGCTCAGCGCTAGAATAGTGCCGACATGGAAGCCGCCGCCGAATTCTTCGCCGCCGTCGACCGCGGCGACCTCCCCGCACTGCAGCGGCTGCTCGGCGGATCACCACTCTTGATCCGATCCAAGCTGCACGGCGCCACGGCGCTGCATCGGGCCGCGGCGCGCGGGGATTCGGCGCTGATCGAATTCCTGCTCGAACGTGGTGCGCCTGTGGACGAGCCCGATGAGCTGGGTGCGAGCGCCCTCTCCTGGGCCACGGAGGAGGCGCAGGACGCGGCCGTCGACCTGCTGCTGGCGCGCGGCGCCAAGGCGAGCGCTGTCGACCTGGCCGCCCGCGGATGCCACGTGGAGCTTGGCAGGCTGCTCGACGACGCTCCGTGGAGAATTGCCGAGCCCAGCTGCTTGGGCAGCGCGCTGCAGGTTGCATTGCGCCGTGGCCGGGTCGAAGCGGCGCGGCTGTTGATCGCGCGCGGAGCGGACCTGGAGGCGCGCGACGAGCAGGGACTGACGGCGCTCGAGCTGGCGCGCAGGATCGCGAATCCGCAACTGCTGGTGGCGATCGAGCGCAGATTGGCGGGCCGCGAAGCGCCCGGCGGCGGAACGAGCCGTGGCGATGAACAAGTCTGCGTGCCGTTGAGCTACCGCTGCGGCGCCTGTGCGGAAGAGATCATCATCGAAGTCGATCGCACCGCAGGCGACGAGCAGCGCTTCGTCGAGGATTGCCCGGTGTGCTGCCGCGCCAATGTGATCGAAGTGCGCTTCGAGCGCGGCGGCGGCGTGGCCTGCGCTGAACTGGAGTGAGCCCCAAGGCTCAGAGTTTCAGCGTCGGGTCGCCGAAGTAGACGAACTTCATGCCCTGGAAAAAGATACTGGGCGGATACCAGTCGTCGTTGGGCTCGAGCGTGGCGAGTTTTTCGCGCTGGAAATACTGGCCGAGGGCGATGCGCCAAGCATCGCCCACGCAGTTTGCGTCCGGCGTGCGCAGCGCGCCCTGAAAACCGTCGAGCAAGGTCAGCGCGCAGGGTTGTGCGCCCGTGTCGCAACCGATGTAGACCAGCGCGCCGCCGCCCGGTGCGCGCACCAATTCGGCGCCGAAGCCGGTCGAATCGAATGCTCCGGGCTGCAGCCAGTGCGGCGGCGGTGGAGGGGCCGTGAACAGCTCGCCATCGTTGGTGCCGCGGTGCGGCACTCCCGCTTCGTCGAGATAGGGTTGATAGGGCGGTTCGTTGACGAAGTGCGCGGTGCTGCAGCCGATCGAGCAGTAGACGGCGGGCGCAGTTTGCATCAAGGCGGCCTGCTCGGCCGGACCGAGGCACAGATGCCAGCCCTGCGCGCTGCCGTGGCCCAGGTGCAGCGCGAGCTGCGTGCCGCCGCGCAGGCTCGCCAGTGTGCGTTCAGGCGTCGGCGCGCTGGCTTCCTCGCCATAGATCTGCGTCTCGACGACGAATCCATGGGAGCTCAGGTTGGAAGCGAATGCGCGCGCACGCTCGCGAGCATCGATCCAGCCGTCGGCGTGCACGATCAGTGCGTGCGGCGCGGCCGCGGGTGTGTAGGCCAGCGTCTTCTTGACCAGTGCCGCGGCCTCCTGAGCCGAATGCACCGGCCAGCGGCCGACAGCGATCTCCGGGACGTAGGAAATGCGGTCGAAGTTGATCGCATCTTGTTTGTTCGATTCGCCGCGCACCTCGCCGAAGTAACGCGCGTGGAAGCCCTCGCGCTCGCCGTTCCAGTCCTCGAACTCAAAGGCCGAGTTGGCCAGGTCGGCGTAATACAGGTCGCTGGCGTAGAACGCATAGTTGGCCGCCGCCAGAGTGAAACGGTCGAGGACCATGAAGCGAACCGGAAACGTGTCCGCGTCGCCGACCAGCAGCACGTAGCCGATCGAGCTCGACTTCCAGCGCGCGAACAGCGCGCGTTTGATCGCTTCGGGCGGATCGACGCGTCGATCCGCGGGGCCGGACTCGACCTGGACGAGGTCCTCGAGGCAGGCAAACTCGACCGGCATCACTTTCGCGCGCGCGGCGAGCAGCGGCGCGAGCGCCTCCCGATAACCGGCCGGAGCGACGACGACGAATCCGCGCGCCGCTGGGCCTGGAGCGGCGGCCGATTGCAGGAAGCTGAGCAGCAAAGCAGCGATCATCGTTGAACTTTCCCCGCCGCGAGTCTGGCCTGCCGGCGGACTTCAGGCAATCCCGCGGCGCGAGCGGTTCGAAGTGGCGCCCTGGCCCGTGGACTGGTACGAAGGAAGGATCATGTCTCACGCCTGCCTCAAAGGAATTCTGATCGTGCTCTGCGTGTGTCCGATGCAGCCGGCTGCGGGCCACAGCCCAGTGGCTGCGCAAGACCCAAAGGTTGCGCTCCAGCGGCCCCCGGTCGTACCCGGCGGCGACAAAAACCCGATTCCCGATGAGCCGATCGGACTTGGCGAGCTGATTCACGCGCCGCGCAGCGAATTGGGGCCGGCCGTGCAGCGCTGGTCCGACGACGCCGAGCGACTGCAGCGTCTGTATCCGGTGTCTTCCTCGCCGGCCTTGCGCGTGCGACTGGCGAAGTTCCATCGCGACTGGCTGCAGGAATTGGCGGCGCTCGATTGGAAGACGCTGTCGCGGCCCGCGCAGGTCGATGCACTCGCGCTGCGCACCTGGATCGAGCGCCGCGTGGGCGCCCTTGCGCGTGAAGTGGCCAACGACGCGCGCATCGCAAGCCTGGTCGACTTCGCGCCGCGGATCTGCGACCTCGCCGAAGCCTGCGCGCGCATCGAGCCGCTCGACGCGCGTGCCTGCGCCGACAGTCTCGAGCAGTTGAGCAAGCAACTCGCCCTGCGGCGCAGCGAACTCGAGGCAAGTCTTGCCAAGGATGCGACGAGCGTCGATCGTTTCGACGCGAGCCGTGCGGCCAGGCGCGTCGACGAACTGCGCAACGCGTTGAAGACCTGGTTTGAGTTCTACGACGGTTACGACCCGCTGTTCACATGGTGGTGCAAGGCGCCCTACGCCGTGGCCAATCAAGCGCTGGGCGACTACGCGACGTTCTTGCGCGAAAAAATCGTCAAAGTGGGCAGCGGCGAGGACGACATCGTCGGCGATCCGATCGGCGCGCAGGCGCTGGCCCGCGCGCTGGAGGACGAGTGGATTCCCTACAGCGCGGAAGAACTCGTGGCCCTGGCCCAACGCCAGTTCGCCTGGTGCATGATCGAGATGCGCAAGGCTTCCAATGAAATGGGTTGCGGCGACGATTGGAAACGCGCGCTGGAATTGGTCAAGCAGTCCAGCGTGCCGCCCGGCGAACAGCCGGTGCTGATCCGCAACCTGACGCTCGAGTCGATCGCGTACCTGCGCGAAAAAAACTTGATCAGCGTGCCGGCGCTGGCGGCGGAAACCTGGCGCATGGACATGCTCTCGCCACAGTCGCAGCGCGTGAACCCGTTTTTCCTCGGCGGCGATTCGATCATGGTCTCCTATCCGACCGACGCGATGACGCACGAGGAGAAAATGATGAGCATGCGCGGCAACAATCCGCACTTCGCGCGGGCCGTCGTGCACCACGAGGTGATCGCCGGGCACAATCTGCAAGGTTTCATGGAAGAGCGCTACAACCAGCACCGGCGCGTGTTTTCGACTCCGTTCTGGACCGAGGGCTGGGCGCTCTACTGGGAGATGTTGTTGTGGGACAAGGGTTTTGCCGCGACGCCGCAGGATCGCATCGGGATGCTTTTCTGGCGCATGCACCGCTGCGCGCGCATTGTCTTCAGCCTGAAGTTCCACCTCGGCGAGATGAACGCGAAGGAGTGCATCGATTTTTTGGTCGATCGCGTAGGCCACGAGCGCGCCAATGCCGCGGCCGAGGTGCGCCGCTCGTTCGCCGGCGACTATTCGCCGCTCTACCAGGCGGGATATTTGCTCGGTGGCATGCAGTTCATGGCCCTGCACCACGAGCTCGTCGATTCCGGTCAGTTCACCGACCGACGCTTCCACGATGCCGTCATCCGCGCGAATTCACTGCCGGTCGAATTGGTGCGCGCGCTGTTCACCAAGGAAGAGCTGAAGCCGGACATGCGCTCGCACTGGCGCTTCGCCGACTGACCTGCCGCTCAGGACGGTGCGTCGGCGATCGAACCGTGCCGCTTGGACAAGGGCGCGTCGCGGCAGCACAGCCCGTCGTCCATAGGCCCGCTCAGATCCACGGAGGCAGGCAGCGAAGCTTGATCCAGCGCTTCGTCGCCGGGTGCACGAAGGACAAAGCCGCGGCGTGCAGCAGGTAACCGCCTTGCCCCGGCGGCACGTCGCTGATCGGGATGCCACCGACGCCGAACAGTGGGTCGCCGACGATCGGTGCGCCGAGCGCGGCGAGGTGGATGCGGATCTGGTCGGGCCGGCCGGTGACAGGCTGCGCGGCGACGAGCGCTCGAGCGTGGCTGTCGTCGCGTCGCAGCACGCGCACGCGCGTCTTCGAGGCGCGGCCCGGTTCGCGCGCCACGTGGATCATCAGCCGGCCGTGGGGCACGCGGCCGATCGGATGGCGGGCGATGCAACTGTCCGGCAAGCGTGCGCCTTCGACCAGCGCCAGGTAGGTCTTGCGCGGGACGAAATTGCGGAACTGCAACGCGAGATCCGCGCGGGCCAGGGCACTCTTGCCGATCACGATCAGACCCGAGGTGCCGCGGCCGAGGCGGTGGATCGGCGAACTTTCCTTGCGCGAGGGCTCGCTCGCGCGCACGAGCTGCAGCAGCGTGCTTTCGAAGAACGGGCCGGCCGGCAGCACCTGCAGTCCGCTGGGCTTCTCGACCACGAGCACGTCGTCATCCTCGAAGTGCACCTTGAAATCGAGCGGCACCGTGGGCTCGCACCAGGGCGAGCGGAAATACTCCAACTGATCGCCGCTGCACAAAAGGTCCTGTGCCTGCGCCGCGCGGCCATTGACGCGCACGCGTCCCTCGGCGAGCGCCAGCACCCAGTTCTCGCTGCTCGAATGCGCGAAACGCGCGGCGTGATAATCGAGCACGCACAGGCCTGCGTACTCGGGCCGCACGCGATCGTGATAGGTGTAGCCGGCGTTGATGGTCACGGGTGCACTCAGTTCTTCGGCCCAGGCCGGCTGAGCAGCACGTCCGTCGACCCCTTGGCGACTGCGATCGGCTCGCGCTGCTTCGCGCCCCGGGCCCCGGCGAGGATGCTGAGGGTCGTTTCGCTGGACCAGCCGCGCAATTCGAAGCGAGCCTGCTCGTCGGACTGCGCGGGCTCGGCCCAGCCTATGCCCAAGGCGCGCTCGGGATTGACGAGTTCGATGTGTGCGCCCGGCGAGAATGCGCCGAACGAGTCGACGACGCGGCCGGAGGCGAGCAGCTCCGCGGGTGCAAGGATCCAGGCACCCAGCTCGTTGGAACCGCGTTGCACGGCGAGTGACTTCACAGCGCCGAGGGCGTGCGGCTCGCTCTCGTGAACGATCAAGAGCGTGGCCATGCCGCGCTCGAGTTCGCAATTGTCGAACTGGACAGCGAAGTTCCCGACAGCATCGCTGCCTGCCTGACGACTGAATTGCAACGCGCCCTGGGGCCGCTCGATCGCTCCCACGAGCCGCAACTCGCGAAAGCGCATGGGCCGGTGCTCGACGTCCAACGCACGGCCCGTGAGGGTCAGGCTCGAACTGCCCAGGCGCAGTTCGAGAAGCGCCTTCTCGCCTTCGCTGCGCGGACCCGGACCGCGCACCGCATAGGTCAGGTCGTGGCCCGGGATCGAAACCGCGGCCTGCAGTTCGAGTCCCAGGCCGACATTCTCGAACAGCGCAGAACCGGAGCGTATCGTGACGCGTTCGGACCGCGCCGGCACGCTGTCGTCGGCTCCATCGCAGGCGCCGAGCTCGACTTCGGCTTCGCCCGCGAAACGGGTGCCGTCGGCCTCCACAAGTCGCACTTCGAGCGAACCGTGGGCGGGCAGCACGAGCCGGATCGGTTGGCGAGGCAAGGATTTGGGCTCGACCTCGACCTCGGCGCCCGCGCAGAGAACACCCGCGATGCGCAGGACGAGAACTTCGTTCTCGTCGTTCTCGATCGGGCCGAGCTCGGCGATAGCGTCGGCTCCGCGTGTCGTCCCCGTCGAGTCGACCTCGAAGAGTCCCGCGTGCTTGCGCGTGACACAGACTGGAATGCCGCGTTGCGGCCGTCCGTGCACGTCGACGACCTGCGCGCGCACGAAGCAGATCGGGCTGCAATCGATCACGCGCCCCTGCGTCGCCGGGTCCGTGTCGAACGACTCCAGGCCGGCGCGCGTCTCCGACAGCGCCATGGCGTAGATTCTCGAGCCGGTGCAGGGCAGGCGAACGCGTCCTGCGTCGTCCGTGAGTGCGTGATTTCCGACACGGCGGATCTCGCCCATGTCCAGGCCGCGTCGCTTGATGAGCTGCGACATTTCGAACTCGGCCTCGCCACCCGCATCGATGTAGAGCACTTCGCAGTGCGCCATCGGCACGGCATCTTCTTCGGTTCGCACCAGGATCTCGATCGTCTGGCGCGTGCTGTCTTTGCCCGCGAGCGGGCTGCGGCCGCCGGCCTTGGGCAAGTCCGCTTTGGGTGCGCGCAGTGCGCTTTC
This sequence comes from Planctomycetota bacterium, assembly GCA_043754695.1. GTDB lineage: Bacteria > Planctomycetota > UBA1135 > UBA1135 > JADJQU01. Next base: position 349 of record JAYUUV010000274.1, on the reverse strand, counting down.
GAGTCTTTCGGCGAGCAGTGCCGCAGGTTGTGCCCGGTCAGGCCCCGCAGGCCTGCTCTGAACCTCGTATTCCCGGACTGGCCGCGTGCGCGAATCCCGCGGCGCGAGCGCGGCCCAGGTCAGCGCGGCCATGGCGACGAGCAGCCCCGCGCCCAGCGCAGCGAGCAGCTTGCGGCGTTCCACGCGGGGGGAGGGATCCATGCGCGCGGGATTCTACCCGCGCTGATCACGGCCGGTTCGGCGCACGTGCGGCAGCCGAACGCGGCGCTCAGCGGCACTGCCTGGGGAAATTCACAGCAGGGTCCACTGCACCGGCCCGAGTTGCTCCAACTCGGCCTGCGTGAGGGGC
>JAYUUV010000273.1:0-7620 GCA_043754695.1 Planctomycetota bacterium | reverse complement strand
CTTAAGTGAGTCGCTCCCGCACCTCGCGCGCGCAACCCCAGGACAGTGTCACGCCGGCCCCGCCGTGACCGTAGTTGTGAACGATCAAGCCCTTCGCGCGCTGTTCGATTTCCAGCCGTACGACGGGGCGACCCGGGCGCAGACCAACCACGGCGCTCAAGGGCCGCAGCTTGCTGAGCGCAGGCACCAGCGCGACAGCGCGCCTCAGGATGTCTTCGCTTTGGCGCAGGTCGACGCGCAGGTCCTCGCGTCGCTCCTCGCGCGTGCCGCCCAGCACACAATCGTTGGATCGCGGAATCACATAGGTCGATCCGCCTTGGGCATCGTGATCGAGCGCGAAACGCTCGATCGTCCCGCGCTCTACGCGCACGATTTGGCCGCGGATCGCGTACATGCTCTCGTCGCGGGCGAGTTCGCGCGCGCCAAGACCTGAGCAATTGACCACCAGCGGCGCGCGTTCCAGCGCTTCGTCGAGCGAGTCGAAGCGCACGACTTCGATCACTCCCCCACCGGCGCCGAACTTGCGCATCAGCCAGGGCAGAAAAATCGACGTTTCGATTACGGGCGCATCGAACACGACTCCAGTGGCGTGACCCGCCCGTAGCTCGTTCTCTCGCGCGGCACGCGCTCCGGGCAGGTTGCGCAGCAGCGCGGGCGCCTCGCAACCGGGCGGATAGAACTCGATGCCCGAGCGCATAACTACGCCGCTGAAAGCATCGTGGGCCAATTCGCGAAAGACGGCGTAGCTCTGCTGCGCCCACGCGTCGCAGCGCTCCGCCGGGGCCACGGCGTAGGGCGACCAAAATGCGGCGGCAATGTTCGAGACCGTGTCCGGGGGCAGCGCGCGCGCGGCAATGATCACGCGCAGACCGGCGCGCTGCAGCTCGAGCGCGCTGGTCAAGCCGATCACGCCGCAGCCGACGACAAGTACGCTTCGACGCTGCATGGGCTCAGCGCGAGAAAAGATGGTCCGATTCCTTGGACCAGACGGTGTAGCGATAGAGCGCCACCAGGTTCACCAGCTCGCTGATCAAACGCAGCGGGATTTCAGGCGAAAACAGCGCGGCGCGCGCGCCGGGAGATGCTTCGAAACGCTTCTCGACCGTCAGCGAATGGTCGCCGGGCTTGTAGTACTTCAGGTACTCGGCAATGCGGTCGGAGTCGAGCTTCCCGCACAGCCACTCGCCCTTCCAGTCGTCCATCTTCAAACGATAACCGGGCAGGCGATTGAGGATCTTGATCCACTCGGCCGTGCCCTCCTTCTTCATGCGGTTCAACAGGTTCTGGCCGTCGTACCAGGCGTCCTTGTGGATCCGCAAACTGACTTCGAGGAACTCGCTCTCGAGCGCGACACACAGATACGCATTGCGATAGGCGGCGTCGAGATCCTTGGCCAGCTCCGGGCCGATCACTTGCTTCAGGCGCGTCTTCTCCTTCTTGCCGCGACAGATGTAGGCCCACAGCCGGCGCACGCGCATGTGATTGAAGGCGTGGGGCTGGTGCAGGCTCGTGCGTTGCAACAACGCAACCTCGCCCCCGGTTGCGGCCTCGATGGCGACCACGGCGTTCTGGGCGATCGTGCCTAGCTTGCGGCGCGCCACCAGGCGCCGATCGTTGTATTGGGGGTCGCGGCCCAGGCTCTCGCTCAGGACATGGAAGTCGCCCTCCTCGAAGGGCGCGAGGCCCTCCAGGGGCTTGGGTTCGGGGTCGGGCTGGATCGTCATCTTGGGGACGATACGTGAGCGCGGCGGTGTGGGCGAGCGCCACATCGCCCGGCGCCCCAAGCTAGCGCGCGCCAAAGGTCAAGCCAGGCAGTAGATTGCGCCGCCCGCCATCCGATAGGACAAGGTGCGATCATCTCCCGGTACTCGCCCTGTCCACGGCGCCGAGCAGGCTCCGCGCATGCAATTTTCCCATTTCAAGTTCGATCCCGTCGCGGACATGCTCGGCGAAGGCCCGCTGAGTGAGGTCTATCGTGCCCTCGACGAGACGCTGGACCGCACGGTCGCGCTGAAAATTCTGCGTGCGCACGTCGAGATCGATCCGGAGGCGGACAAACGCTTCGAACGCGAGGCCAAGCACACCTCGAAGTTGATGCACCCCAACATCGCGACCATCTACGAGTACGGCTCCTCCGCCGGCCGCTCGTACATCGCGATGGAGTACCTGCAGGGCCGCACCCTCGACAAGATCATCAAGGACGGACAGCTTGGGGCCGAGGAAGGCCTGCGCATAGCCATTCAACTGACCAGCGCACTCGCGCTGGTGCACAAGAACGGCCTGATCCACCGCGACCTGAAACCCGCCAACGTCATGGTGCAGGACGACGGCAACGTGAAGCTGCTCGACTTCGGCATCGCGCGCGCGGATGGCGAAGCGACGATCACGCAGCACGGCATGCTGGTCGGCACGGTCCTGTACATGGCGCCCGAACAGGTGCGCGGCGAAGAACTCGATCCGCGCTCGGACGTCTTTTCGCTGGGCGCGATGCTCTACCACGCGCTCTCCGGACAACTGCCTTTCCCGGGTGGTTCGTTCCCCGAAGTGTGCATGTCGATCCTCGACGGGAAACCGCGCCCGTTGGCGCAGATGCGACGCGGATTGCCCGCCGGCATCGAGAGCTTCGTGATGAAGTGCCTCTCGAGCCGACCGGAGGATCGCTACATTGATGCCGAGGTCGCGCACGGCGTCTTGATGGCGATCGCCGACTCCGGAGCCTCGGGGTCGAGCGTCTCGAACAACAGTTTTCTTTCGGGCGTGCTCGCCGTGCCGCCGTTCACGGCGCCCAGCGGAGACGAACATTCGCGCGGCGTGGCGGCTTCGATGCGCAAGGACGTCGCGGCCGAACTCGCGCGCTCGGGCATGTCGGTCGCATTCAGCGACAGCGAACACATCGGTCCGGAGTTGGCCAGCGATTTCATCCTGCGCGGCGCGCTGAAGATCGAGAGCGCGCGCGGCGTGCTCGAGATCGTGCTCGAACGCCGCCGCGGCCAGGGTCCTGGCGAAACCAGCGAAGTCTGGCGCGAGCGCATCGAACAGGAAGACGGCGACGAGTGGTCGCTACAGGCGCGCCTGGTGCGCGCTGCCGCCCGTTCGCTGCGGCGTCAGCTGGCCGAGCACTCGCTCAAGCCCGCGATCGAACAGACCGTGCGCGATCCGGAAGGCGCGCGCGCGCAGGCCATGAAGGGCCACGAGGTCCTGCACCGCGGCATGACCCGCCACCTTTTGGCCTCGATCTCGATGTTCCGGCGCGCGCTCGAACTCGATTCGTACTGCGCACTGGCCTACGCCGGACTCGCCGAAGCGCTCTCGCGCAAGTACTTGTACTGGGACGGCGACGAGTCGTTCATGACCGAAGCGCGCGACCAGGCGCGCCGCGCCCTGGCCACCGATTCGAGCTGCGCCGAGGCGCACACTTCGATGGGCTTCGCCTATCACCTGACCCATCACCCGATCGACGCACAGCGCGAATATCGACTCGCGATCCAGTTGCGCAACGACGAGTGGCTCGCGCATCGATTGCTCGGCGCATTGCTTTCGCGCGAGGGCAATTACAAGGCGGCCTCACCGCTCTTGCAGCGCGCGATCGGCATCCGGCCGACGTACATCAGTACGTACGATCACCTTTACCACGTGCTCTACCGGCTCGATCGCTACCAGGAAGCGATCGAGATCGCCGACCGCGGCATCGCCATGGCGCGCAAGCAGATTCAGCGCGTGCCCGACGACCAGGACGCGCGCGTGCACATGGCAACGCTCCTGGCGCGGATGGGACTGCGCGACGATGCACTGGAGCAACTGGCGCGCGCCCATGAACTCGGACCGAAGGACGGCTTCACCGCCTTTCACGTCGCGACCGTGCACGCGATCCTCGGCAATCCGATCGAAGCCCTGTCGGCCCTCGAACAGGCCCAGTCGCGCGGTTACTTCGTGCGCGCTGAACTGCGCAATGCCGAGTTCGACCCGCTACGCGGCATGGCGCAATTCCAGGCGCTCGGTCTGTAGCGAGCGCGCGCCGCAGGCGCTCACTGGTTCGGAGTCGTCAGCCTGGAGCCTGCGCCCTGATGCTCGCCGGAGGTCAACAGCTCGGAATCCGCGCCTGATCCGGCCACGGGGGCAGCGGATCCTTGAACAGCAACCGACGCTGGCTTCTGCTCCGTCGTCGCGGGGGCTTGGGGTCGGGCCGGAATCGCGGGAACGCGCAGCTGGGGATGCAGCGAACTCGCACTGTCGTCGGCATCGCCGACGTTCGCCTTGCCTGGAATCAGCACCAGGATTCCACCGACGACGAGCAGAGCCGCGAGGGCGGTCGTGGACCAAGGGCCGAGCAACCTCTCTGTCGGCGGCGGAGTGGGTGGGGTACGGGTAGTCATGGAGTAGTCTCAGCGTTCCGTCCGAACTGACAGATACAGGTAATCACGAATTCCGCGGTCTGGAGGTAGGACTTTGATCAGATTTTTGGGGGCTCCGTTACGGGCTCCGGAAAAAGATTCGAGATAGGGCAAGCTCCCGATTCAGGGCTGAAACAAGGGATTTGGCCTGCTCCCGGCGATAAATGCGCCCTCGACACATGCCACCAGAGTGCTGCAGCACCAGTCGATTCTCCCGCCACAGCGCGTTCGGAACTGCGACGTTGTGGGGATCGCACGCGCCGACTACACTCTTCGCCCCTTAGAATCCGCCGAGAACAGGCCCTTACCCGGCTTTCGCGGGTCGCCATGGACCTCCCTCTCGTCATCCTCGATACCGAAACCGCCACCCTGCGCGGCCCTCCGCACCTGCTCGAGCTAGGTGCGGTTCGGGCTTTGGGCGGGGAGATCGTCGATCAGTTCGCGGCCCTAGTGCGGCCTGAGGTCCCCGTCGATCCCGCCGCCACGGATATCCATGGCATCAGCGAGGCCATGGTCGCGGACGCGGAACCCGCGGCGCAGGTCTTGGAGCGATTCGCCCAATGGGTCGGCGACGACGCCATGGTGGCCCACAACGCCGACTTCGACGGGCGCGTGCTGGCTTTCGAGTACGCGCGCTCGCGCCTCGCCCCCCCGCCGGGCTGGCTGATCGACACGCTGCGCCTGTCGCGCCGCCTGATCCCGGACGCCCCCGACCACAAACTGCAAACGCTCTGCGAGCACCTCGAACTCGAGGAAGGTGTCCATCACCGCGCGCTCGCCGATGCGGTCTGGTGCTGGAAGGTGCTCGAGGCCTGCGTCGAACGCATGCAACCTGCGGGCGCGAGCGTGGCGCAGCTGGTCGGAGCCTGCGGCGCGCCGCTGACCATCGCCGCCTGCCGGCCGCGCGTGCGCGCCATGCTCAAGCCGCGCCACCGCCCGCTCGAGCGCGCCTGCGCACAGCGCGAGCAAGTCACCCTCCTCTACGGCGACAACGCGTCGGCGCCACTGCCGCTCGCGGTTTTGCCGCGCGTCCTCTACGACCTTGGAGAACGAAGTTATCTCGAGGCCGAGTGCCTCTCGTCGGGGACGATCAAAACCTACCGCCTCGACCGGGTCCACAAGGTTCGCACCAGCACATGAAGAATCCCGCAATCCGCAACCTGGCGATCATCGCCCACGTCGACCATGGCAAGACGACACTCGTCGACGCCATGTTCAAGTTCGCGGGCACGTTCCGCGCCAACCAGAAGATGGATGTCTGCGTGATGGACTCCGACGCGCAGGAGCGCGAACGGGGCATCACGATCCTGGCCAAGAACACGGCCATCCAGTACCTCGGCACGCGCATCAATGTCGTCGACACGCCGGGCCACGCCGACTTCGGCGGCCAGGTCGAGCGCACGCTGACCATGGCCGACGCCGTGCTGCTGCTCGTCGACAGCCACGAAGGCCCGATGCCGCAGACGCGTTTCGTGCTGAAAAAGGCCTTCGAACACGGACTCAAGGCCTTGGTGATGATCAACAAGATCGACCGCCCGGATCAACGCGCGGACAAGGTACTCGACGAGATCTTCGACCTCTTTGTCGACCTCGGGGCGGATGCTTCGCAGCTCGACTTCCCGGTCGTCTACGGTTCGGGGCGCGCCGGTTACGCCGTGCTTTCGCCGACCGACGAGCAAAAGGACATGCAGCCCTTGTTCGACATGATCATGCGCGAAGTGCCGACGCCGGACGTCGACGCGAGCGCGCCGCTGCAATTCCAGGCTTCGACGCTCGATCACGACGACTTCATGGGCCGCATCGCCATCGGCCGCGTGCAGCGCGGCACGTTGAAGGCCGGCATGCGCGTCGCCGTGAGCCATCCCGATCGCTCGAAGCCGATCCTGGCTTCGATCAAGCAATTGATGCGCATCGAAGGCCTGAACCGTGTGCAGGTCGAGCAGGTCTATGCCGGCGACATCGCGATCGTGGGCGGGCTCGACGAAATCATGATCGGCGACACGGTCTGTCCGCCCGACGCGGTCGAGCCGCTGCCCGCGATCACCCTAGAAGAGCCGACGATCTCGATGCTGTTCTTCGTGAACAACTCGCCCTTCGCCGGGCGCGAAGGACAGTTCATCACCAGCCGTCAGATCCTCGGCCGGCTCGAACTCGCAGCGCTGCGCGACGTCGCGCTGCAATTGCTGGAGACGGATAGCCCCGACACGTTCGAGGTCAAGGGCCGCGGCGTCATGCACCTTGGCGTACACGTCGAGAACATGCGTCGCGAGGGCTTCGAATTCGCCGTCGGCAAACCACAGGTCATCATCAAGAAAGTCGATGGCAAGACCTGCGAGCCGATCGAACGCACAACCATCGAAGTGCCGACCGAAAGCGCGGGCAAGATCATCGAATACCTCGGCAAGCGCCGCGGCGAGATGACGCACATGGAGCCTTTCGGCACGCATACGCGCCTGGAATTCCTGGTGCCATCGCGCGGACTGATCGGCGCGCGCACGGCGATGATGACGCTTTCGCGCGGCGAGGCGATCCTGAGCCACGTGTTCGAAGCCTGGCAGCCCGACGGCGGAGCGATTCCGCGCCGCGTCAATGGCGTGCTGATCTCCGATCGCGCCGGCGACACGGTGCCTTACGGCATGTTCGGCCTGCTCGACCGCGGCGAGTTCTTCATCCCGCCCGGCACGGCCGTCTATCCCGGCATGATCGTCGGCGAGCACGCCAAGGACTCCGACCTCGAGATCAACGTCTGCCGCGAGAAGAAGCTCACCAACATCCGCTCGGCCGGCAAGGACGACAACGTCAAGCTGCCGCCGCCGATCATCATGTCGCTCGAAGAGTCACTCGAATACCTCGAGGACGACGAGTTGCTCGAAGTCACGCCCAAGACGCTGCGCCTGCGCAAGCGCCTGTTGAGCGAGAACGAGCGCAAGAAGGCCGTGCGCACGGAGCGCAAGACCCCGGTCGCATGAGCGATCGGGCCCTGCCGCAAGGCGAGATCGCGCACTTCGCAAAGCTCGGCCGCGGCGAAGTCGAAACCTACCGCCGCGCACTGCAATTGCGCGGCGTGAACGCCTTCGTGCTGCCCTTGCGCGAGTGCGACGGCGCGACCTGAGGTTCTCTGGTCTGGCTCGCGGTCGCGAGCGCCGATGTCGAGCGCGCGAGCGCCGCGATCAGCGACTTCTGGCGCGAGTTGTCGTAGTGCGCTGGAAATGAAGCGGGCGGCCTCGGA
>JAYUUV010000272.1:0-17170 GCA_043754695.1 Planctomycetota bacterium | reverse complement strand
GAACGAACCCGTTCCTGCGCCCCTGCCGCCCGACTCGCCTGCGCGCCGCGTCGACGATGTCCGCGCCTACCATTCCGCGACCCGTCACGACTTTCAGCGCTACGCCCGCGGCCCATTCGATCTGGACTGGGCCACGCAGCCTGATCCGTTTCGCCGCTACATTGGCGCGCCGCTCGTTGCGCTCGATCGAAGCTCGACTGGAATCGGTCCACGTTACGCGGACGTCTTTGGTTCGAAGCCGCTCAGCGCCGCTGCGCTCGACCGCACGAGCCTTTCGCGACTGCTGCAGGACTCCCTCGCACTCTCCGCCTGGAAGCAATACGGCGAATCGCGCTGGGCGCTGCGCGTGAATCCGTCGAGCGGCAACTTGCATCCGACCGAAGCGCACGTGCTCGCACCGGCCATCGACGGCCTGTTCAGCACGCCAATCCTGGCGCACTACGCGCCGCGCGAACATGGACTCGAAGTGCGCGCGGAAATCCCGTTCGAGGTCTGGCGCGAGTTGACGGCGTCCTGCGGTGGGGGAGCCATCTTCATCGGGCTGACTTCGATTCATTGGCGCGAAGCATGGAAGTACGGTGAGCGGGCCTGGCGCTACTGTCAACACGATCTCGGCCATGCGATCGCCGCACTGGCGATTGCCGCGAAGGCACTTGGCTGGAGCTTGAAACTCGCGGACGAATTGGGCCACGACGAGTTGGTTCAATTGTTGCGGCTCGAGAGTGCCCACGGCGCGGAAGCGGAAACGCCGGACGTGCTGCTCGTCGTGAGCACAACGCTCGATGCAGCAGCGCCCGGCGAATTGCAGATACCCGATGCATTCGCTCGCCTCGCCCTGCGCGGGGCTCCCAATCAACTCTCCAGCGATCACCTCGAATGGGACGCGATCGATTTCGTGGCCCGCTCGAGCCGCAAACCGCGCACGAATTCGACCTGGGTCAACGAAGTGCGACCCGATCCGCTGCCCGCCCCGGCGGGTCTAGACGACAGCGACCTCGATCTTCGCCACATTCTGCGCACGCGCCGCAGCGCCATCGCATTCGACGGCAAGACCTCGATCGATCGAGCGGCGTTCTTGCGCTTGTGCGCGCAGACCTGCCGCTTCCCAAGCGACGTGCTGCCCTGGGCGCCGCGCGTCGGCCTTGGGTTCTTCGTGCATCGTGTGCGCGATCTGGAGAGCGGCCTGTATTTCCTTGCACGCGATCCGCGCCAATTACCCTTCTGGCGCGCGGCGATGCGTTCGACTTTTCTGTGGCAGGAAGTCGATGACGCGCCCGCGGGACTTTCGCTCCATCGCCTGCTCGCAGGCGACATGCGCTCCACAGCCCGCGCAGTCAGCTGCCATCAAGAGATCGCGGCCGACGGCGTGTTCGCGGCGGCGATGCTCTGCGACTTCGAGCCGTCGCTGGAGCGCCACGGTGCATGGTTCTACCCGCGCCTTTTCTGGGAGTGCGGCCTGGTCGGCCAGATCCTCTACCTGGAAGCCGAGGCGCTAAAAATCCGCGGCACGGGCATCGGATGTTTCTTCGACTCGCCCGCCGAGCAGGTTTTTGGCCTGGAATCAGGCCGATTTCGAAGCCTCTATCATTTCAGCGCCGGCGGCGCCGTCGAGGACACGCGCCTGCAGTCGTGGCCGGCGTACGAGCCGAACGCTCACCACGGACCGGCGTAGTCGAGCGATTCCGGTGCGGCGAGCAGCGCCAGACGCTCATGGTGCAGGCGCAACATCTGCCTGGCGTGCAGGAAATCATGGGCGATCCAATTGGCGAGCAACATCCGCGCCGACAACGGTCCGGCTTTCGGATGCACGTACACATTGGACCAGGCCGCGGATCGCTGCGTGCGCAGCCATGCGAGTGATTTTTTTCGTTCCTCGAGAAAACGATCGAGCGACGCGGCCGGGTCGCGCTCGTTGTACTTGCGCTCCAGGACCCAATCCTGCGGTGAAATCGAAGGCCAAGCTTCGGAAGGATCGCGCAGCGTGCGTTCGATGCGCGTGCGGAAGTCCAAGACCTCTTCGTCCGCGAGATGATTGACGATTTCGAGCAGCGACCAGCGCTCCGGCGCGGGCTTCCAGCGCAGCAGCTCCTCGGGCAGGTGATCGTAGAGCGAAATCACCAACGTGCTGCTGCGGCCCAAACGTTCCGCGGCGAGGTCGATACCAAGTGCTGGCTTACTTTCCATGGACGACATTTCTATTCAGGCGCACGAAGCGTGGGAAGTACAAGTGCGTATCTTCGGCCAGCGTCGCAAAGTCGAAGCTGTTGCAGGCATAGGTTGCGACGATGTCCGCACCGAGCAGTTCGGGATGTGCCTTGCCGGCGTAGACGAAGGCGTTCACGACGTTCGACTCGGGCGGGCGGTAGACGCTCGCAGGCTCTGACCACGGGCCGCTGATCCGTTCGGCTGTCGCGATCGCGAGTGTCGTGGCTCCGAATCCGAGCGAACGCAAGTGGACATAGCGGCCGAGTCCGCGATCGAAGTGCAGCGACAATTCCGGCGCGGCATCGGCAATCACGGCGCTTGGCCTCGAATCGCTCGTGGCGCGCGCCCACTGACCATCCCACAATTCCAGAGCGCAAAGATCACCATGGCGCAACCTCTCGAGCGGAATGCGTAGCGCGTAACCCGCGTGGTCCCCGGGCTCGCGAATGGCGAGGCCGTAGGCAAATTCGCCTGCGATGAACAAGCCCTGAACCGGCAAAATTCCGGGGGGAAACGGCGGAGCGGCGAGCTCGCGCGGATGCCATCGATCCGCGGAATCGTCCGGATTGTCAATGATCAGCGCGCTCCAACCGTCGGCCGTGAATCCAAGGCCTTCACCCGGCGTCTCGTGCACTCGCGACCAGAACAGGATCAACGGACCGTCCGGGATGCGCAGGCCATGTTGCGGCCAGAACCACTGCTTCTCACGGTCCGCGAGCCACGAAGCCGGCCCGTCCTTCCAGAAGAAATCGATCTGTGCGCGACTGGGATCGAGCCCGGTCTGCACGGCGATCGTGTTGCGCACCATCTGCGATTCGCGTCGCGTGTGAAGTTCGCTTTTCGCGATGAAGGTGTCGCCGAAGAGCCACAACACGCGACCGCGGCCGAGATCCACCGAGAACGCTGCGTCAGCCCCAAGCCAGTGCGGGTCGCGATGGAAGAGCCGGTCCGCTTCCGGCCAGGCGCTCGCCATGAACTGCGGGATCTCCTCAGGCTGCAATGCGACTGGCTCGGTTGTGCGCGCCGGCGCACACGCGACCAACAGCAACGCCACAGACAGCGCCCGGCTCCAAGGGCCGCCTTCGTTCAAGCGCCAAAAGTGAGCTCGAGAGCGTTGGATGTTTCGGTGGCGACCGGACTCACACGGAACCAAGCCTGGAAGTAGATCACTTCGCCCGCGCTGATCACGTCACCGGCGGGCAGCGCGCCTTGGTCCACAGGAAACGTCAAGGTCGTGCCGGCTCCAGAGTTCAGCGCCGGCAAGCGCCGAATCGCGAAGCCTCCGCCGCCGACACACAGACTGCCGGTCCCGAACGGAACGGACTGTTTGCCGCGCGAGTACAAGAAGATCCCAAGGTGATTGGAAGGCACGTTGTTGGCGTGCAGCACGAGGTCATTCGCCGACACGCTCGCCGAACCGGTGCCCGCGATCACCGACATCAGCGGACCGGTCGGGCAATACGGCTTGCCGACCGAGTTGCAGTTCGCGCCGCCGCAGACTCCGAGCGGATTCGCCAGCGCGGCTTGCAGGAACGATTGTGTGAGTCGCGTGGCGTAGTTCTGCTGCACCGGCCCGGCGCACGACGTGTGCGTGACGATGCCGAGCGCGAGGCCCGTGCCTTCGTGGATCATAGGCGAGCCCGAGTTTCCACCTTGGACAAAAGTCGAGTAGGTCAAGTAGTTGGCCGCGAGCGAGGTCCACGATCCGGTAACGGTCTGCTGGGTTTGATTGGCCGTGCCGGTGTCGATGCCGTAGCCCGTGACGCGAATGATGTCCTGGTTGTTGAACGGAGGCGGAGCGGAAGTGCCCCAGCGTGCGAGCTGATGCTCGAGCGGAGTTTCGCCCAGGTTGTTTGTCAGCCCTCCGAAGTACGACCAGTCGAAGCCGACGTTGGAGTTCTGCGACTGCACTGACGACGCGTCGATCGGGAACTGATCTTCGATCGGCGGATTGACCAGCGTTCCGCCCGCACCAGATAGCGGCACGTTGAATTGCGCCACCATGTTCGCGGCGACACAGTGGCCGGCGGAAAGGAAACACGACTTGCAGTCGGCGATCATCCAGGCAGTGCAACCCGGCGGCAGAAGTCGCGCGCCGCGGCCGTCGAACGATGCGATGCGCGTGTCGATGCCGCAGGCCGCGTCGCTGCCGACGAGCGGTCGGCCGGCGGTGACATGCTCCATCACGATGCGATTCATGCCGGTGCCCGGTTGCGCGAGCACTTCGACGAGCACGCTCTCGCCGTTGAAATATGCCGATGTGTTCGACCACATGCGCACGCCGTTCGCGTCGAGCTCCTGCACTTCGGCGTCGTAGAGCGAGGTCATGCGCAGGATCGATCCGCTGCCCGCATCGGGATCGCCGGAGAGTTGGATCGTCGAAAAGAAGAGCCGCATCCACGGTGCGCTCTGCACGTTGACCGGGAACGAGATCACGACCTGCGGCAAGCCGCTCGTGTTCGCGACTTGACCGCTGTCGTGCACAAACGCCAGATCCATCGACGGCGGGGGAGCCTCGAGCGTCTGTTGTGAAAAGGAGGGCAGCGCCAGGGCCGCGAGGGCGAGCAACGTGCAGCTGAGTTGGAACTTCATCACCCCAGGCTAACGCGAATCGGGAAGTCAGGTGCCAGGCACGATTTTTCCTTATTCGCCGCGTTGCCTGTCAGCGCAGGGTCAGTTCGCGCCGCTCGCCGTCGGCGAGGACGAGCGAGAGGCTGATCACGCTTCCGTCCGTGCGGACGATGTCGACGAGCAAGGGGCCGGGGGCGAGAAAATCGACCTCGCAACCGCCGCCTGGGAGTGGCTCACCTGCTCGCCCTCCAGCGACGACAGCGCGAACGGCCCCGTTGATCTTCACTGAACCGCGCTGGGCAAGTTCGAGGCGCAGGTCATTGCCGCTGCCGAGCGCCGCAATCGTCGGACCGAAATCGCGCGGGACCCGGCCCTCGGCACCGAGTCGGCCTTCAATGGGGGCGGTCGGATCGAGCTCGAACAGGAATGCGAGCCCTCTCACCGGCTCGAGGACATTCCAGGGCGTGATGATCGAACCGCCGAGCCAGACGTCCTCGTTGGCGACCAGTCGATAGTCGCAGGGCTCACCCGAGTAGTAGTGAGGTTGAATCGAAACGCTGCCATCGCGCAGCAAGTCCAGCGACGCTCCGTCTTCGACGCGATCCAATCGCAAGTGGCGAGTCTCCGGGCCGTCGATAATACAAAGCACCAGCGGTCCGCCCGCAGGCACATGCAGTGGCGCGTCCGGGACTTCGGGCTGGACGGAGTACGACTCGTCACCGACCTGAACGTGCAGCCGACGGTTGAACGAAGCGTGTGACAGCCGGACGCTGATCTCCGGCTCACGGGTGAGCTGCAATGTCGTTTCGCTGCTCGTTTCGAGACGCTTCACAGCCTCGCTCCAGCCGCTGAACGGGCCACCCGCGAAGATCGTCATGTGTTTCCAGCTAGACGCGAGGAAGCGGATCTCGGCGCTCGAGCCTCGATCGTGAAAGGCTCCAACGTAGGTTTCGACAGGGGCGCCATCGGCGTCGACCACATGGATGGGAAATCGATTTGGAAGCCTAGATTCCTGCTCCAAATTCGCTGACGGGTAAACAAGCAGCGGCTCGAATCCGATCGGCATCAGTCCGGCGAAAAGATCCTGTGCACTCCCCTTGTCTTCGATCTGAATCAACCAGCGGCGATCATCGAGCGGCGAGGCGAATTGCGCGCGTCCGCTTTCATCGGTCACTTGCGAGTCCCGTTCGAACTCTCTACCGCCGGGGTCTCGCCCGAGACCGCCAGGCTCATAACAGAGTGAGACTCGGCGATGGGCAAGTGGTTTGCCGTCGGTGCCGACGACTCGAAACGCGATCGGCTTCCGGCGAGGCAAACGAACTTCAAGACCGCCGGGCAGCAGCAGCCTCTGAATGCTGTTCGGGTTCCAGGGGTCCCAGCCACGATCGAAGTGCATCGCAGCGTAGCCCCGCGCGCTGAGCACGGCGCCCGGCCTATCCTGGAAAGGCGGAAACGTCGAAAGGTCAAAACGGCCGTCCGCGTTGCTCCTTCCTTCATAGGCACGCGATTCGTGGAGCCCGAAATCGCGCGACTCCAGCAGCGCGCCTGCAATGGGCTTTCCCTCGAGATCGACGACGCGCAGGTTGAGGCTCTGGGTGGCCGGCGAGAGCAGGATCTCAAACGCCCCGTACATCGAGCACGTCGTGCTGCGATAACCGCTCGCACGAATCCGCAGCAGGCCGCCGTCCGCGGGCTGTCGGATCTGAAACGAACCATCGACGCGAGTCACACCGCTCGCGATCGGAGCATCGGGGAACTTCCAGCCCTCGCCCCAAACCTCAACCTGTGCGCCAACGACCGGCTTGCTCGTATATCCGTCGAGCACGCGCCCGCGCGCGCATTCGCGAAATCCGAGCGCGGCCTCCGGCGGGCCGGCCTGCGCGCTCTCGCCGGGCCCTAGACCGTCGACACCCTGAATCAGCGCGAGCGCGGCGATCAGGACAGCCAACATGCACCTGAGGATACCGCTTCAGTCCATTCGCGCAGTAGTCTGACGCAACCTGGCCGGCAACGGGGACGGGCGTCCCCCCCCAGACTGCAAATCTGAGGCGTTCGCTGGAAAGGCGAATCGCTTGGTTCGAGTCCAAGACCGGTCTCCATTCGATTGTCTGGCGCACGCGCGTCGCACAGACTGCGCGCTTGAAGTTCAGCGCCTGGAAACTTGGCGGCTTGATCGCGGGGCTGGTCGCCTTCGTGGCGATCCTTTTCCTCGATTCGCCACTGCAACATCACGGAACGTTCGGCGCGCGGCCGGCTGCGGCACTCGCGCTCACTTCATTGATGGCGATCTGGTGGCTGACGGAAGCGCTGCCGATCTATGTGACGGCGTGTTTGCCGCTGGTGGCGTTTCCCTTGCTGCAACCGTTCAGCGGCGGGTTCAGCGACAACGTGCGCGCCTCGACGTCGCCCTACATCGACGCCTACATTTTTCTTTTCCTCGGCGGCATGTGCATCGCGGCCGCCATGCAGCAGTGGAATCTGCATCGACGCATAGCGCTGGGCATCATGGGCTTCACCGGCAGCGAGCCGCGCCGGCTCTTGTTCGGGATGTTGCTCGCGACCGGGTTCATCTCGATGTGGATCTCGAACACGGCGACCGCGACGATGATGGTGCCGATCGGACTCGCGGTGATTCGCGAACTCGAGCTGCGCATGGGCGGCAAGCGGCTCGTGCACTACGGCGCGGCGATCATGCTCGCGGTCGCCTATGGCGCAAACGTCGGCGGCATCGGAACGAAGATCGGCACGGCACCGAACGCGCAATTCTCGGGCTTCATGGCGCAGAACGGAGTCGAGATTTCTTTCCTCGGCTTCATGGCCGTTGGCACGGGTTTCATCGTGCTCTTCCTGCCGATCGTCGCTTGGATTCTTTGGCGCGTAGGCCGGCAGGATGCTCCGAACGCGGACATCGGGGCCGCGGTCCTTGCCGAGGAAAAGGCCAAGCTCGGAGCGCTGAGCCGCGGGGAGATCTTCGTGGCCTGTGTGTTCCTCGCGGCCGCGGCGCTGTGGATCGCGGGGAAACCGTTGACCGATTTCCTCAAACCGCGGGTGCATGCCTTCACACTGCGCTCGGCGCATGTCGAAGCCGCGATTGCGATGGCGGCGGCTGTCGTACTGTTGCTCGCCCGTGTCGAGCGGCGCGCCGTGCTCGAATTGAATTCGCTGCGAACGGTTCCGTGGGCGACCTTGCTGCTGCTCGGCGGCGGCTTTTCGATGGCATCCGGCGTGCAGGAGAGCGGACTCTCCGACTGGATCGGAACTCAGTTGCAAGCGCTCGGCGGACTCTCGTCGTTCGCGCAGATCGCGATCGCGAGCACGGCGACCGTCGCGCTCTCGGCCGTCGCTTCGAACACGGCGACGATCGGTGTGATGCTGCCGGTGCTGTGGGGGGCCGTGGCGCGCGCGGACGCGACCAGCGTGTTGTTCGCCGCGACGATCGCCTCATCCTGCGACTTCGCGCTGCCCGCGGGCACGCCGCCCAACGCGATCGTCTTCGGCAGCGGCTACGTCAGCATTCCGCGCATGGCGAAGACCGGCGTGCTGCTCGATGTGGCTGCCGCGTTCGTTGCCGCGGCGTGGTGCTGGCTGGTTGTGCCGTACTTCGTCTGAGCAGGGCGGCGCGTTTTTGACAAGCGAACGCATGGCGTCTACGCTCGGGCCAAGCGCCCACGAACACATGCAGCCTGCGAAACAAGTCTCCGCGTCGCTCCTGCTCGTCCTTGCAACCGTCACGACCTCGGCGGGCTGTGCAACCGTCACCGGTTTGGTGACCGGAGCCTTCACCGGCGCCGTGGACGCGCCCACGCAGGTCTATCGCAACAAGCGCGCCCTGTTCGAGGCGGATCCTATTTACTGGCCGCTGAACATCCTCGTGTTTGCGCCGATTGGGATGTTGTTCGGTCCACTGGTCGGCTTTGCCAAGGGCGTGGCGCTGGACGTCGAGTGCCTGCAGCACAAGCAGAGCTTAGGGGAGGTGTTCGGCGGCTACGGTCCACAGAGCGTCTGGCGGCCGTATTCGATTCACTGGTGAGCGCTGCGCGCTCGCGCTTCACTTGCGCGGGCCGACGTAACCGCTCGACACGACCACGTCGTCGTACCAGACCGTGTTGTCCTGCGCAGCCTGGTGCACGTAGACGTCGAGGCCGATGCGCTTGAGCAGCACGGCGGCGTCGCTGCGCCAGCAGAGACCGTCGAAGTGCGCGTAGAGTTTTCCGTCGATCCAGGCCGCGAGTTCGCCGTTCGCCTTGCCGACCTCGTTCGCACGCAGCATGAATTCGAAGCAGTACCACTGACTGCGCACGGGCACGAAGCGTTCTTCAGTCGCGGGCTGGAGCATGTTGCCCCAGTAATTCCCATCGCGATCGATCTTCATGTCCATCCAGTACGTGTAGAGATGCATCGAGCCTGGTGCGGGATTGCGGCCCCAGTCACGCCAGGTTTCGAAGGCCGAGCTGAAATGATCGTCGCCGGCGGGGCGAATGCCCGCGCTGCCCATCGCTCGCCATTTGTCCACGCCGGCGACGGCCACGAGCGAGCCGCCGGTGTGATTCAGGTTGCCCTGGTCGTAGTCCGCGGCGAACTTGAGGTAGTAGCGCAGATGGACGCGCTCCGCACCCTTGTCGCCGAGCCAGGCGCTGACACCGGCGCCCGATGAATTTCCGGCGTTGGCCGGCGCGGTCAATTGCAGCGCGCCGTGACCCGTGTGCGCGAGTGCCTCGTCTTCGATGATTTTCGCGCGAGCTTCCTTCGCACCTCGAATCTCGAAGTAGTGTTTCAACGATTCCGTGGATTCGAAGTCATCCTGGAATAGGAGCGTGCCCGGCATCTGCAACTTGGCCAGGGCAGCGCTGTCCGCGCGAGTCGTTTCCGTGATCAGCCGTGGATAAGGACGATTTTCGGGCTTCGGCGCAACCTCCGGCAGCTGCGGGATGCCGACCGCGATCGACGTCAGGAGTGCAAGGGCGAAGTTCGCGTTCATTCAGCGCTGCTTGACCACCAGCTCGTCGTACTTGGAGGCTGGATCGAATTCGCGGCCGTAGCGATCGCGCAGGTGCTCGTCGATCACGACGACCAGCGTCGTGTAGACGAGGTTGCCCTCCATCACATGTCCGCCGATGGTCTTGCCTTCAGCGTCGCTGACGGCCATGTGGACATGGAATTCGTTTTCAGCGAGGTAGCCCGAAAGCGAAACGACTTCGAAGTGCCCGCTGTAGTGGCTGGCTTCGGGCTGGTTGGCGAGTCGCAAGGAAACGTCCGTGAGACTGCCGACGGCGCTGACGATCGACGCAGCCTTCAGACCCTGCTCCTTCGCCAGCCGCGCGAGTTCGGTCTTCAGTTCCTGGCCGGGCTTGAGGCGGATGATGTAGCTGTGGACTTCGGGTTGGAGCGAGCTGCAGGCCGCGGCGAAGGCGATCAGCGCGAATGCCAGTGGCGCGCTCCAGGTTCGAAAATTCGCGGCGCGGGACCGCTGCCAGAGCTTGGGCATCAAGGGCATGGCTGGACCATCGCAGGCCAATGTACGCCGCTGACCTAGACCGTACCAACGCAGGCGCCTTCCGGCCGTAGGCTCCAGACCGCCGCTCCCGGCGAGTCTGCCCACGATTTTCATGGAATTCCGGAGCGTTCCCGAGGATCGAAAGTCGGACGGCACATCAGGTCGTTCGCCCTCCCAACCACCCATGGAACTCGACGCCACGGTTCTTGAGCGCCTGCGCGCCGGCGACATCGGGGCTTTGGAGGACTGTTATCGAGCCCATGGCCCGCGCGTCCAACGTCTTTGCCGTCGTCTGGTGGGTCGCGATCATGCCGACGACGCTGCCCAGGAGGTCTTCGTGAAAGTCTTCGAGAACTGTGCAAAGTTCAACGGCAAGTCGAGCTTTTCGACCTGGCTGTATCGCGTCACGCTGAATCACTGCCTCAAACGCCTGGAGCGCGAGCGCCGGCGCCGTACGCTCAGCCTGCCACACTCACAGACCTCGGAGTGGGCCGATGCCGGGCTGCGCGCGGTCGACGATCGCGATCAGGTCGAACACTGGATTTCCACGCTCAATCCCGAGCATCGCGCGGTGCTCGTGTTGCGCGAACTCGAAGGCCTCGACTACCAACAGATCGCCGATGTGCTCGACCTGCCCGTCGGCACGGTGATGTCGCGCTTGCACCGCGCGCGCACGAAACTCATCGAACTCGAGCGCCCTGCGCGAGTTCGCGCCACTGACTTGGGAGTGATTCCCACATGAAGAAACAATCCGATTCGCATGACCCTGTGCCGACGCCCGCGGAGTCGATCCCGTGCGACAGCGCGCGCCTGCAGGCCTCGGCCTGGAAGGATGGCGAAGCGCCGGCTTCGAAGACGCTCGAGTCGCACCTCGAGAATTGCGAGGACTGCCGCCGGCACATCGAACAATTGCGCGCGCTGAGTGCACGTTTGGCGCCGCTGCGCAGCGCGGAACTCGTCGCGGACCTGTGGCCGGGGATTCACGCTCGCGCAGTCGCGGCTGCGCGTGCAAAAAAACCTTGGAATCAGCGCCTGCAGCGCATCGCGGCCGCGCTGATCGGCTGCGCGGGTACGGCCGCTATGCTCGAAGTCGCTTCCTCGCTGGGACGTGAACCCGTGCGCGGCGAAGTGGCGCGCCATGGGCAGTGGCCCGCGGCGCTGCATGGAGAAAGTCCCGCGGCGCTCGAGCTGCGCGATGTTCCCGAACAACGACTGCTGGCCTCGATCGATCGAAACGAAGGGAAATGACCATGAACTCCACGACGCTGAATTGGTTGCTGGCGGGGGCACTGCTTGCGAGCCTGGGTTGGAACGCCAAGGATTGGCTTCGCTCAGCGCCTGCAAGTCGCGCCGTAGCCGCGCCGACTTGTCTGGCCGGGCCCGACTTGAGCAACCTTGGACTGAGCGCGGATCAAACGCGCGCGCTGGAAAGTTGGCGCACGAACTCGTGCGAGCCCGGCTTCAAGTGCGACAGCGAAGCGGATGCGAAACTGAGCACGCTGCACACCGCGCTGCGCGATCCCGCGGCGACGCCGGAATATTTGCGCGACCTCGCCGGCGAGGTCAACCGACTGCGCGCGCACTCGCTCGAAACCTGCGTCGATTCGATCCTCGAGGTTCGCCGCGTGCTCTCCAAGGAGCAACTCGGCGCGCTGATGCAATGCTGCGATTCCAAGCTGTGTTCGGATCCGTGATGGAATTCCGTCGCCGGCTCGGCGGTCCAAAGTGGAGCTCGTGACCGCGTGCCGTGACACGGGACGCAAACATCCAACCCAAGGACATTCGATGAAGATCCTGATCGCAACCATCCTGCTCGGCGCGCTCGGCGCCGGTTCGTACCTCTACGCCAAGCCCGCGGCCGTGAGCGCCGCTCCCAGTGCCCCGGCCTCCTGCGATGCCACGCTGACCTGCACGCCGCAGGGAACCTGCAAAGTCGAGTGTCAGGACGCGAACGGTACGCAGTGCTCGGTCGAAATCGCCTGCGACGGCGAGACCTGTCGGATCGTCGCTTGCGACGGACCTGGCGATTGCCAGAAGGCTTGCCAACCCGACTGCGCGCCGGTTTGTCCGGCCGGCTGCAAGTAGGCGTTGGGCGAACGAGGGTGCGGCTGTGACGCCGCACCCTTGATCTCTTCGCGCGGCTGTGTTTGCTTCTGCACTCCCATGCTGCATCTCATCGCCGCAGGCAAGCCGGTTTGAAACGCTGGTCCTATCTGGCGCGGCCGGCGTGGATCGTGGCGGCCCATTTCGCCCTGTTCAGCGTGGCCCGCGCGGCGCTCCTGTGGATCTGGCCGCAGAGTTTCCAGGAGCTTTCGAGCCGGGAAGTGCTGGGCGCGTGCATCCACGGATTGGTGCTCGATGCTTCGATCATCGCCATCGGTCTTGGTGCGGTAATCGTGGCGCTGCTCTTGCCTTTCGAGTTCGCGACGCGTTCCACCTGGCGAGCGATCTGGACCTGGATCGCCTACGCTTACCTGTGCATCGCCGTCCTGATCTGTGCCGGCGACATCGCCTACTTCGGCACCGTCGGCCGACACGTCGGGCCCGAGTTGGTCTCGTTCGTCGACGATCCGGCGCTGATGGTCGCGATCGTCTGGGAGAGTTATCGATTGCCCGCGTTGGCCATGCTCGCGCTATTGGCCGTGCTCGCCTACGTTTGGCGGCGCTGCATGCGCTGGGACGCAAGCCTTGGGCCGCTGCGCGCTCCGGCTTGGACGCTGCTTGCGCTGGCACCGTTGTTGGTGGTCGCTATGCGGGGCAATGTGACCGGCAAACCGGTCGGCATCGTCGACGCTTTCGAGTCGGGTTCGGTTCCCGCGGGTTATCTGGCCCTGAGCGGCCCGTTCAGCGTCGCGCACTCTTTCCTCGGCTCCGCGCATTTGCGCACGAATTTCATGCCCTGGGACGAAGCTGTCGCCAACGTCCACGCGCAGGTTTTCGATCCCGCTGACCGCGCGATCGATCCGCTCTATCCGCTGCTGCGCGCGCGCGGCGAACCCGTGAAGAGTCATCCCAACGTCGTGGTGCTGCTGCTCGAAAGTTGGGACGCCGATGTCGTCGATGCCGTGCGCGCCGAGCACGGGCAAGCTGCCCTGGGCACGACGCCAAACTTCGATGCACTGAGTCAGCAGGGTGTGCTGTTCACGAATCTGTTCGCGGCCGGCCAACGCAGCACGCACGGATTGCTCGCCGTGCTGGCGGGCCTGCCCTCGTTGCCCGGTGTGCCCTATATCGGCCGGGGTGTCGAGCAGTCGCGGCTTTCGTATCTCGGTCAACTGGCCCTGAGCGAAGGCTATTCCACGTATTTCCTGCAGGGTTCGTCGGAGAGATCGTTCCGCATCGACGCGATCGCGGCGCTGGCCGGCTTCGAGCACTATATGGGCAAGGAGCTGATCGCCGTCGCCAGCGGACACGAGTCGATGGCCGACTGGGGCGCCTGGGACCACGATCTCCTAGAGACCGCGCACGCGCAGTTCGCGAGCGCGAAGCAGCCTTTCCTCGGCATGGCGTTCACGGCTTCGACGCACATACCGTTCCAGGTTCCAGACGGACAGCCGCGGCCCTATCCCGATGACACGGCGGAGCACAGTTATTGGAACAGCGTGCACTACGCCGACTGGGCCCTGGGCGAGTTTATTGCTTCGACCCGCACAGCTGGATACTTCGACAACACCATCTTCGTATTGATCGCGGATCACTGCTCGGGAATCGGCCTGCAAGGCAAGTCGCCGCCGCAACTGCACCACATCCCATGTCTGGTGGTTGCACCGGGATTGGCAGCGCGCATCGAGCGCGGTATTCGAAGCCAACTCGATGTGTTGGCGACGGTGGCGGATCTGGCGCACTGGGAGACTGCGTACGCGACGCTGGGGCGCTCGCTGGTCGACCAGAGCAACGAGCAAGAGCGCGGTGCCCTGTGCATGCGCAACGAGGTGGTCATGCGCATCGAGGCGGGCGGCTGGGTGTCCCACGACCTCGCGCGCAGGCTCGACTCGAATGTCGTGGCCGACGGCGCGGATCTCGGTGCCATCGAACAGCGTCTGCTCGCGGCGGTGCAGGTAGTGATGGCGGCGCTGCACACCAACCGCGTCGAGCCGGGCAAGCTCGAAATGTCCGCCACACGTTGATCCGGCGAACGCTGCTCTGCTGACAGAGCGCGGGCCGCCCACCGGGATCCTGGCACCGTACGGGCGGCCGATGCCGTGAAGACAACCGGGCCGGCGCGGGAGGAATCTCCCGTGCCGGCCCGTTCGACGTTGTCTGTCGAACTTGGGTCCGCTCAGCCCTTGGCGGGCGCGGCCTTGTAGGTCTCGAGCTTCTTCGCGAATTCCTCGGCGCCTTCCTTGCCCTTGGTCATCGCGACGACCTTCGTCTCGACCTCGACAGCCTTGGCGTTGTCACCCTTGGCGAAATACACGGCGGCCAGCGTGTCGAGCATCATCGCTTCCTGCGGTTCCTTGCCCTTGACCACTTCGCAGGAGCGCATCGAGCAGCGCAGCGCGAACTCGAAGTCCTTCTTCGAGTAACGCTCGGCTTGCTCCGGATCGACCATACTCCAAGCGATGGCGTTGAGCATGTCGCCCTCGTCCTTCAGCGCGCCCTTCAGGTTCTTGTCGATGAACGCGATCGCGCCGTCGACGTCCTTGTTCTCGACGTGCATGTTGTATTTGAACCAGGCGATCTTGCGCACGGCCGAGTCGCCGAGCGCGAGGCCCGCGTCGAGCGATTTGAGCGCCGCTTCCCAATCCGATGCCTGGGCGGCCTTGCTGGCCTCGTCGATGATCGGTTTGAGTTTGGCCTCGAGTTCCGCGGCGGCCTTGGCCTTGGCGGCTTCGGCCTTGATGTCCCACTTGCCCCCGACGATCGCGGCCAGGGGTTCGTCCATCTCCATCGGATGGCCGATCCAGGCGATCGTGCCCGTGCCATCCACGACGAACGAGGTCGGGATGCCGCCTTGTTTGGCCGGCTCCATCCAGGACTTCGACATCGAGCGATCGCTGTCCCAGGCGACGGTGTAGGCCATCGCATCGCCCTTCTCCTCGATGAACTTGACCAGCGGCGTGCGCAGGTCAGCGTCCTTCTTGCCGCGCTCGGCGCCCGCGACGCCGATGATCGTGAGCTTGGAGTCCTTGTACTTCTGCTGCAGGCCGCTCAGGTGCGGGATCGACTCGCGGCAGGGCGGGCACCAGGTCGCCCAGAATTCGACGACGTAGATTTGGCCGGCCGTGAAGCTCTTCACTTCGCTGCCCTTGAGCCACTCCTCGCAGGAGAGCGCGGGGGCCTTGCTGCCGATGATCAGGTCTTGCGCGGAGGCGGGGGCGGCGACCGCGGCCGCGACGAGGAGTGCGCCAAGGGCGCGGGAGCTGAACTGGAACGTCATGAGTTGAAATCTTGCCGGTGCCGGTGGAGGTCGGATGGAAAAGGCGCCCGCCGGACCTCCGCACGACCTGGGCACGCAAAAAAAGGAGAGGCTGGTTGTAGCCCACCCGAGGGGGCGGCGTCATGGTTCGTCCGGGCTTTGCCCAAGTCGAACCGTCCAGGGCGGGCGGGCAGGGCTACTGAGGGCTCCGCGGGCGCCAAAAAGGGCTAACCAATCGCCGCACGGCGCCTATCCTGGTACTTCACCGATGCTGCACGATATTGGTATCCCCATGCGCCTTCGCGAACTCCTGGTCCTGACCCTCGTTCTCCTCGCCGGCCTCTGCACTTCTGCCCGCGCTCAGTCCTCGGCGCAGAAGAAAAATGATCCGGCGACCTGCCCCCTCTGCAAAAACGATCCCGAGGTCATGAAGAAGGCCGGGCTCTTCTCCCACGGCGGATTCGAGTTCGGCGCCAACGATACGAATGGCGTCGACGCGCTGCTCGCCGTGGCCGACATCCGTTGGGTCGAGAGCGTGCACTTCCAGATCGGCGTGGCGCTCGGCACCTACAAGATCAAGGAAGAGGAGAAGCGCGCGATTCGCGCCGAGTTGGAACGCTTGGCGCTCGTGCTTCCCAATGTCGACGTCAAACCCAAGGAACTCGACCCCTGGACTCGCGTGCACCTGTATGCGCAGCGCTGCGAGGACGTCTACGCGCGTTTCCAGGCGCTGATGAAAATCAAGGACGCTGATTTCCCCAGCGGGGCGACGCTTTGGAATGGACGTGGCAAGTACATGGGCGAGGGTCCGTACGTCGGCCAGAAGGGCAAGTACGAAGTCCTGTTGTTGCCGAGCGAGGCCGCCGCGACGCAATTCCTGCGCGAGCAATACGGCCTGACGACGAAGCTCTCGCAGCGCTGGAACATGACTGGGCGCGACACGCTCTCGCTGGTTGCGCACACCGGCCAGGGCAATCTGCGGGAAGATCCGGCGATGCACGGTCACGTCGCCTTCAATCTCGCGATCAATCTGCTCGACGGCTACAAGCACTACTCCTACGACACCCCGATCTGGATTCGCGAGGGCCTTGCGCACTTCATTGAGCGCGAGATCAATCCGAAGTTCAACACCTTCGACTCCTCGGAAGGCGCCGTGGCCGAGATGACGCGCAAGGAGAAGTGGGAGCCCGAGGTCAAGAAGCTGATCGCGTCGAACAAGCAGATCAGTCTGGCGCAGCTGATGACGCTGAAGGACTACGCCGGTCTGACTTTGCCGCACCACTACACGGTCTGGTCGATGACCGACTTCCTGATCAAGACCAAGCCCGACGGTTACGCCGCGCTCAACGATCGCCTGCACGGCCGCACGAACAGGGCCGGTATTGCCGACAGCAGCAACATGCTCGACGTGCACCGCGAAGCGTTCAAGGAATGCATCGGCATGACCTACACCGAGTTCGAAGCCGCCTGGGCGAAGTGGGTCGACGAGACCTACACCGCGATGCCGCCGTAGCGGAATACGGTACCAGGTTCGACTTCGG
>JAYUUV010000271.1:0-10418 GCA_043754695.1 Planctomycetota bacterium | reverse complement strand
GTGGACGAATTCACCTGACTCCGTACAATTCACCGCTTCGTTGTGTCCGCCGGAGTCGGACGCACGCCGGTGCGCGCGCCAGGTGGGTCGAGCCCGGTTCAATCACTCCCTCCCGTCGAAGCAGGTTGCGGCGACGGCAGCGCACTTTGGAGAAAAACATGTCGACCCAAGCAGCGGCTTCCCAGGTGGGGGAGCCCTTCCCCTTGTCCACCCTGCGACACTCGGTGTCGCACTTGATGGCTTCGGCCGTCCAGCGTTTGTATCCCGGCGTGAGCTTCGGCTTCGGACCGGCGATCGAACACGGGTTCTACTACGACTTCGATCTGCCGACGAAGCTCGAGGACGCCGATCTGGCCGCGATCGAAAAAGAGATGCGGCGCATCGCCAAGCAGACTCCGGAAATCGTGCGCGAAGAAGTCACGCGCGCCGAAGCGCGCAAACGCCTGAGCGCGAAGAGCCAGAGCTACAAAGTCGAAGCGCTCGACTCGATTCCAGAGAACGAGAAGATCAGTTTCTATCGCCACGGCGACTGGGAAGACCTTTGCGAAGGTCCGCACGTCGATCGGCTCGACCGCAATTTCCATTTCAAGTTGCTCTCGCTGGCCGGCGCCTATTGGCGCGGCGACGAGAAGCGGCCGATGCTGCAGCGCATCTACGGCACGGCCTTCTGGTCGAAGGAAGAACTCGACAAGCACCTCGCCTGGTTGATCGAGGTCAAGGAACGCGATCACCGCCGTCTGGGCACCGATCTCGATCTCTTCAGCACGCACCAAGAAGCCGGCGCGGGCTTCGTCTTCTGGCATCCGAATCTCGGCGCCGTGCGTCGTGCGATCGAAGAGTTCTGGTGGGAAGAGCATCAGCGCCGCGGCTACGACGCCGTCTACACGCCGCACGTCTTGCGCGAGCAAGTTTTCGCTGTGTCCGGTCACCTGCAAAACTACGCCGACATGATGTACTCGGAAATGTTGATCGACGAGATGCCTTATCGCGTCAAGCCGATGAACTGCCCGGGTCACTCGATCATGTACAAGACGCGCAATCACAGTTATCGCGATTTGCCGTTGCGCTGGGCCGAGCTCGGCACGGTGTATCGCTACGAGAAATCGGGTGTGCTGCACGGCATGTTGCGAGTGCGCGGTTTCACTCAGGACGACGCGCACATTTTCTGCACGCCCGAGCAGCTCGAAGTCGAGATCGCGGGCGTGGTCGAGTTGATTCGCATGACGCTCGAGACTTTCGGTTTCGAGTACACCGCCTATCTGGCGACGCGGCCCGAGAAAGCGATCGGTTCCGAAGAGGTCTGGACCAAGGCGATCGCCGCGCTCGAGGCTGCGGCGAAGCGCGAGAATTTGCCGTTGGTACTCGACGAAGGCGGCGGCGCGTTCTACGGGCCGAAGATCGACTTCAAGGTGCGCGACGCGCTCGGTCGCGAGTGGCAGAACTCGACCGTGCAGTGCGATTTCAACTTGCCCGAGCGCTTCGACCTGAAGTTCACCGATTCCGACGGCAAGGAAAAGCGTCCGATCATGATCCACCGCGCCGTGCTCGGCTCGATGGAGCGCTTCGTCGGCGGCCTGATCGAACACTTCGGCGGAAAATTCCCGCTGTGGTGCGCGCCCAAGCAAGTTGCCTTGATTCCGATTCGCGAGGAGCATGCGCCCTACGTGCAGGGTCTCGCGAAGCGGCTGCAGCAGTCGCTCTACCGCGTCGATTGCATGGACGACCCCGGCCACATGAACAAGAAGATCAAGGAAGCGCAGCACGCGCAGATCCCGTTCATGCTGATCGCGGGCGATCGTGAAGCGGCCGAAGGCACGGTGGCCGTGCGACGTCGCGGAACGCGCGAGCAGGTCGACATGAAGTTCGACGACTTCGTGGCGCTGATCGACAAGTTGCGCGCGACGAAGTCGCTGGAACTGAGCTGAGTCCCAATGCAATTCGAGGCATGAATCCCATGGGCCGTCGCAAATCGTTGATCCTCTTCGTATTTGCGGCGGCCCTGGTTCTGATTGGGTTCGCCGTCAGCCAGCGCCCTGCGGCCGATGGGGCCGCCGCCACCTTGGATCGCCCGGCGCCACAGTCTCCTTCCGCCATGGAGCCGCCCGATTCAGGCGGCCGTGAAGCTGTGGTGCTCGAAGTCCCGCCGGCAGCCACCGCAGAGGTTCCTGTAGTGAGCGATACGAAAGCGGCCGCCAAGGCAGAAGCCGCAGCGATCGATGCGCTCTACCGGGAGAAGTACCGCGCTTTCAGCAAGGATCAGTTGCTGGTCGCGAGTCACGCACTCAACTTGAAGCGGGAATCCGAGACGGAGCGGATCACCAAGGAGATTCTCGCGAGTGCCGACATGGAGACTTTCGTCGTTTCCGCCGGCGAGACGGTACCACCGATCAGCACGGTTGACGGATCGCCCGTCGCCGCAGGTGTATTCAAGGAGGAATACCTCCCCGATGGCAGCCATGTCTGGAAGCAACGCGTAATCGATGCCAAGACCTACCCAGAGTTCCACGCGCTTCTACTCGAGGTGCAGTGGGTTGACAGCGAGGTCATTCATCTCGATCGACTCGGGAAGTAGGGGAGCGGCTGCTACGGCAACTGCAGGACCGTCGTCTCCCCGCCCCGAATCGTGAGCGGGGTTTCCAACCGGCTCAACACCGGATGGCGCTCCGTCACGGTTCCGTCGGGCAGGGTCACCGACACGAGCTGCGCCTTGAGGTCCTGGATCTCGACGTGCGCGACGAACGAACCTGCGAAAACGCGATCGAAACGACTCGAATTCGCCGCCGGATCGAGCCCGCGCACCGCGCGATGGTCGGAGTTACGGCCTCCCGCGTCGGCTTGATCGAGCCTGAAGTCCAGTGATAGGCCTTCCCGTACTTTCAGCGCGGCGGGCCAGTTCACTTCGACCGAACCCAATTCAAAATCCAAGACCGCGTCGATGCGCCGGTCGAGGCGGCAGTCGACAGCGTCTCGTGCTTGGATTTCGGCGCCACTTTCCGGCAACCTGATCCGAACCCAACTCTTGCCACAGGCCAGCGCATATCCCTCGACATGGCCTTGGGTGTCCGTGGTCCCAAGGATGGTGGCCTTCGCTTCGAAGAAAGGGTCATTCGAGTCTTCTCGCTTCGCAGGATCTAGCCGTACGTCGATGTCGGCCGCCGGTTGCGAATCGATTCGGATCGTCAGGGCCACCGAGCAAGTCCCAAAGTCGCGCGCGTCGATGTCGACTTCCGCGTGTTGGCCACTCGTCAGCTCGAATTCCTGTGACGGCGGGCTCTCCAAAAGGCCGAGCCGTTTGCAAAGTTCGATTTCGTGCAGACCCGATCGCAACCCATCGAAATTGAAGCGACCCTCGGCATCCGTGATCTCCTCGCGATCGTCGTCCGAACTGTCCAGCCGAACCGTCAATCCAGCCGGCGATCGGCCAGGCGGAGGAAGCACGCGGCCAGTGACGCTTGCGCCAGCAACGAGCGAGACGTCACCGAGTTCGACGCCCTCGCCGGAGATCTTGAAGGGGGGCAGCTCGAGCATTGTTCCCTGGGGGCCCAGGGCGCGCAGGCGCACCCAATCGTGGTCCGAAGGAAGCGCTGCGAATCGGAAGCGGCCATGGACATCCGTCCTGGTCCGCTCCGGATCGCCCTCACTCTCGAAGACCAGATGGTCGGGATCCTCATCGTCCACCATGCAACCCTGCAAGCGGACTTCCAAGCCGCACGCAGGTGCTCCCTCCCGAACGATCCGGCCCGACACGAACGGCGCTGGCGCGAGTCGCACGACGATCGGCTCCGTGCGCGGTGGAGCGGGAGTGAGGCGCAATTTCAGCTTGCGATAGCCGTCGGCCTCGAAGACCACGTCTCCAATGTCTGGAAAGACCCCGATCTCGATCCGTCCGCCCGGGTGGACCTTCTGCCTAGGCCAGCCGTCACTGTAGCCGGAGATGCTGGACTCAGCGCTCGAGCCGAATCGCTCGATGGGCGCGCCCGTGCGTTCGTCGACAACGGTGAACAACTGCTGCTGCCGTTTCATCAACACCAGGCGCACTCCACTCGACGCAGGCGCTTCTGATTCCTTGCTGTCGCGCTGAAGAAAAGAGCGGTAGCCATCCAGCGACGCGCTGAGCACATAGCGAGCTTCTCGTTGGAGAAAGAGGCGGAACGATCCATCTGCTTGGCTCCTGCATGAGCGCGAAGAGTCCTCACCCTGGGTGTTACCGGACACGAGCGCACCCTTCAGCGACGCGCCGTATTGATCGACGACGACTCCACAAATCGTTGGGGCCCTGACGATGACGAGATCCACATTGTCCGTCACCTCCCCTGGCCTGATCTGCACTGGATCCCTGGCGACGGTGATGAATTCCTCCTCTGAACCGGAGACTTCGAGTCTGCCGAGCGTGGCGTGGTCGATGCGGTAGTGACCGGTCGAATCGGACAGGCCACTGGGATTGCCTGTGGATTCATGGCTCTCGATCTGCACTTCGCGTCCGGGCATGGGCTGTCCGGCTTCGTCGCGCAGCATGCCGCTCACCGCACCTCTTGCCGCCAATCGAATCAAGTCCACCTCGCAATCGCCTGAGATAAGGGCCGCATGCTCTTCGTTGTGGGCGCTGAAGTTGATGACTCGGCTTTCGTGAAATGCATCGGGCTCGATCCACAGCACCTGAACACTTGCCGTGGGTGCGGGCACTTCGAAGCGGAACATGCCGGTAGAATCCGTCTTCGTGACCCAGCCGTGCGTGTCGTCAATGCCGGGCACCTGCGGCAATTCCATCCCCGCGACCCAGGGATCGTAGGAAGAGAGGTGCACTTCGACGCCGACCATCGGCTGATTCGATTCATCGACCACTCGCGCGAACACTCGGCAATCGTCGAGAGCCGTTGCGGTCGCAGCACCGGGAGTTGCGGTGACTCGTGCGTCACCTTGCTTGGCAGGGAGGCTCACGTCGGGCGGCGTTTGCGCGCCGGTCACAGCCGCGACGGACGGCGCCGAGAGTTGTGCAGACTGCACGCGAAACCGTTGAAGCAAAAGCGCCAACGCGCAGAGAACAAGCGCGAGCGCGGCGGCGAATCGAACGGAATGAGAGCGGAGAGAGGGACGCATTCGAAGGGATAGCCCACAATTCTACTCAGGTCACATGCGGGCCTCTCCCTCTTGGAAGCCGCTGGATGTCAGATCTGATCGTGCAAAGCGGGAGCTTGCTTGCTGATCCTCGCGGGAAAGCAGTCGCTCACGCGCCTCGCTCGCGTTTGAGCAAGGCCTGGAACACGTCCCACGCAGCCGATTGGTAGGTGTGGATGTGGACCAGCTCCCAGCCCTCGGCGCCGAGGTGGTTCAGATAATTCTCGAGCGATTCGCGGTCCCATTCCTCAAGACCGCCGGGAGCAGGGACGGTCTCCTCGTCGATCAGCTTGTATTCCCAGCGTCTCATGTGACTTGGCCTCTTGCTTCGGGGTCAGAAGGGTTCGTTCTGAGGTGCCCGCGGCAGACTACCCCATCCGCGAAAGGAATATTCCAAGGCGCCTACGGCTCCGGTTCCAACTCGACTCGCACCGGCGACTCAGGGGGGGAACTCGGATCCACCATCACCGTCCGATCGGAATGACCTGGTGCAACAAACTCCACTTTGTCGAAGCCTGCTCTCACGGCCAAGTCGACTCGCCCGCCTGTGTGGTGCTCGTAGTTGAATAGACCACCACCGACGTACTCCATCTCGCCCCACTGGAGCCAGAAATGGAATTCCTCGATCGGAGCCTGTGTTCTTGAATCGACGACGAGGAAAGTTCGTCGCGCAAGCCGTTTCAGGACGATGCGCAGGTCCTTGGTCCCGGGCTGGTATCGGGTTTCGAAGTCCCCGAAGTGCCAGGGTTCGTGATCTTCGAGCGCGGCGAAAAGTGCATGTGGCTCGTCTTGGCTCAGGAACATGCAGAAGCTCCCATCGGCACCGCTGCGCGTCCATGGGTTGTTGTTCAGACCAGGAAGATATCCTGAGATGCTGACATTCTCGAGCGGCGCGCCCGCATCGTCGATGACGCTGCCGCTGATCGAAGGCGAAGCGTCAAGCAGGAAGTCGATGGAACTCAGCGTCTGTCCGGGCAGCACTTCGACGGGCCTGGTTTGAGTGAGCAGCCCGTCTCGCGAGGCCTCGAGGTCGAACCTTCCGAGCGGGACATGGGCGAGCAAGAACTCTCCGCGCGCGTCGGTGCGCTCTCCGAAATAGATCCGGAAACCAGGATCGACCACGCGCACGTAGACACCCGCCAACGCGCTTGTGCTTTCGCTGCGAACGTGGCCACGGATGGCGCCGGCGGGACCAAGCAAGATGTCGCCGAGGTCGTGATCGCCCGCCACGAGAACCGGAGAATCGTTTCCTCTCTCAAATTCGATCCTGGCCCGTCCGTGATGCAGATCGGGCTCGACGAGCAGATACTGAAGCACGGTCGTCGGCGTCAGGACATCGAAGCTGAACCTTCCGTCGGAGTCCGTGAAGACGCGCCATCCCCGAAGGCTCTGCTCTCCCGGAACCAGAGGTACTTCCACTCCCTCGGCCCACCTGCCGGAAGAGCCGAGTCGCACATCGACTCCGGCGAGTCCATGGCCAAGCTCGTCGACGATTCGCCCGAAGACACGGCAGTCCGCGGCCTCGGTGGTTACGGAATTCCCGGCAGCCACAGGCTTGCGTGCATCAAGACGCTGCTCCGACTCTGGCAGTGGCAGCTGAACCTTTGCCCTCGCAGTCGTTTGAAGCTCCTCCACCAACTCGGGTGAAGCGAGGTCCTGGCCGCCGCCGAGAGGCGCTTCGCGCAAGTTCCCCGCCACGACGGCGAGCAGCGCCATTGCCGCCAAAGCCGCGAAGGCCTCTCTCCTGGAACGCTGATTTTCCATGTCGTGCGCCGCCTGGGTCAGAGCCTTCGCAGCGTCTAACTCGTCGGAAATTCCACGCTGAGCATAGACCCTCCAAGCGCGCGAGTTTCACAGCCTGTTTTGCGATGTTGCCCCGATGGCCTCCATCGACTGGGCCAGCGACACGGTTTCGCGATAACCAAAATCGCGCCGCGCGGGCTGCATGTCATAGCTGTGGCTTTTGGAAAGTTGCGCGGCGACGAAACGGGTCATCGGCGGGTCGTCGCGGCGGCCGAGCGTACGCCAAGTCAGTTCGCAGGCGGCACCGAGGAGCGAAGCTGTGCCGGCGGAAATGTGGCGCGTCGGGGGCGCGAGGCCAAGTCGCGTGAGCAGGTCGCTGATCCAGGGCCAGAGCTTCACTGGTTCTTCCTGACCAATGAAATAGGCGCGACCTGCGTGGGACGCGTGCAGCGCAAGCGAATCGGCCGCGAGCAAATGCGCGTGGGCTGCGTTCTCAACGGCGCACAGCGTGACTTCATTGTGACCGTCGCCGACCACACGCAACTTGCCTGACTTGGCGCGCTCGATGATTCGCGGCACGAGATGGGGATCGCGCGCGCCGATCATCAAGTGGGGGCGCAACGCGACGGTGGCCAGGTCCTCTCGGCCATTTGCCGCTAGCACCATGCGCTCGGCCTCGGCTTTCGAAGCAGGATAATGCGCGAGGAATTTCTTCGCGTACGGCAAATCGTTCGAAGCGCGAATGTGATCGGTTCCGTCGAACGTGACACTCGGACTCGAGGTGTGCACGAAGCGCTTCACACCCGCCTTCGAACACTGCGCAAGCAGATTCACGGTGCCCTCGACGTTCGTTCGCCAATACTCAGCGCGCGAGCCCCAGACTCCGGCCTTTGCGGCCGTGTGGAAGACGACATCGACGCCTCGCAGCGCGGCGCACAGTTCCTCTTGTTCGTTCAACTCGATCGCGAGGGACTTCGCGCCAAGTTGCTCGATCTCTGGGTGAACCGAACGCGAGATCGAAACGACTTCATCGCCGCGCGCGATCAGGCGCTCGACGATCTCGCGGCCGAGAAAGCCGCCGCCGCCGGTGACCAGGCACTTCACGGAGACTTGCTCTGCGCCCATTGCTTGAGGGCCGTGCGATCGATTTTCGCCTGGTGGCGCACGTCGAGCGGAAAGTCTTTCTTGAACAGCACGCGCTCGATCGGCTCGAGCGTCGCGATCGATGCGGCGAAACTCAGGATTGCCGTCGCGAGCTCTTCGCGCGCGCGCGTGGCTTTCGGAATCTGACCTGAAGATGTCTCGACCACGAGCGTCGGAATCTCGCCGCCGCGCGGGCCGACACCGACGAGCGCGCAACGTCCGACGGCGGGGTGCAACTCGAAGACGTTTTCCAGCGGCACCGGAAACATCGTGCCGCTCGCGGTCTCGATGCGGTGCGACTTGCGGCCGAGAAACCACAACAGCCCTTCATCGTCGAAACGACCGAGGTCTCCCATGCGGTGCCAGATGCTCTCGCCTTCGCAAATTTTCGCCAAGGCCGTGGCCGCGGGCTCGAACTTGTATTCGCGGGTCACGTTTTTTCCGCGCACGCAGATTTCTCCAGCATCGCCCGCGGGAACGAGCAGGCCGTCGCTCCACTGATCGATCGGCTCGTCGACGATGCGGATCAATCGCACTTCGACTCCGGGAGCCGCGCGTCCGATGCAGGTGCCCGCGCCGCGCGCCGATTCCTCGGCCAATCGGCCCGCGAGCAGGACACCTTCAATGTGCGCGACCGGCAACGCTTCCGTGGCGCCGTAAGGTGTGAACACTTCGCCGCGGCGACTGATCACGGCGCGCGCGCGGCGCACGAGACCAGCTTCGACGGCAGCTCCGGCGATCATCAATCGTTCCAGCGAATCCAATCGTTGGCTGCGCGCTTCGCACCACGGAATCACTCGCCGCCAGATGGCGGGGGAGCCGAAGCTTGAGCGAACGTCGAAGCGTTCGATCGCTTGTGCGATGCGTGCCGGGTCGCACTCTGACGGGCGGGTGAAATCCATGTCCGGGAAAACGCTGGTCAATCCGAGCGCCGGACCGAACAAGGCAAACAGCGGGAAACAGGCGAGATCGGCGCTTCCCGGAGCGAAGCGATACAGCTCGCGCAGGATCTCGACCTGGGACTGGAACATCCCGTGTTCGTAAAGCACGCCCTTCGCCGGCCCGGTCGAGCCCGAGGTGAATAGGATCGCTGCTTCATCGTGCGACGTGCGTTCGATGGCGGCGAAATCATCGGCCTCCTCGCGCAGCCAGTCTTCGAGCGAGGCCTGGGCCAGCATGCGCGTTCCGGAACTGACCGTGATCTCGACACTCTTGAAGTGCGAGGCGAAAAGCGGCCGCAGCAAAAGCAGTTTCGGAACCGCGATCAAGGCGCGCGGCTTGACGCGTTCGATCGCGGCGAGCACTGCGCCGCGGCCCATGCCCGGATCGATCAGCACCGGAACGGCACCGAGTTTGAACAGCGCCTGGATCAGGGCGATCCAATCCAAGCCTGGCTTCACGAACACGCAGGCGCGCTCGCCGGGTCGCACACCAAGTCGCATGAGTCCGTGCGCCACGGCAGCGCTGGCTTGATCGAGCTCGCTCCAGGTCCACGTTTCGAAGTCACCGTCCTTGGGCGCAGCCACCGCGAGCGCATCAGGTTCACTCGCCGCGCGCTGACCAAGGAAGCGCGCCACATTCGCGCTGCTTGAGTCCTGGACCTGCGTCGTCATGGGCGCGGCCTATGCGTCTCAGCCCAGTTTGGGCGCGGCGGGCAGCGGATTGCGCGCCAGGAAACGTTCGATCCAACGCAGCGAGCGCTCGCGCGCATCCTCGAAGACGTAGTGGCCCGCGCGTTCGTCGAAATGCACCTCGGCCTGCGGCCAGACTTCCTGGAAGCGCGCGAGGTGCTCGGGCGTGAAGCACCAATCGAGTCCGCCCCAGATCAGGCAGGTGGGCAATCCGCTGAAGCTTGGCAGACTTTTTTCGATGCGCTCGAGTTCCGCGTAGGACGGATGGCGCGGCGAGAGCGGGATGTCCTGGACGAAGCGCAGCGTCGCGATGCGGTGCGCGAACGTATCGTAGGGCGCGAGATAGCCGCGGCGCACGTTGGGTGTCATGCGCTCGTGGCGCTCGAGGGCCATCACGGTCGCGGCGACCGCGAAGGCATTGAAGCCGCGCACGGCGAGCGCACCGAAGCCCGGCGCGCGACAGGCGCGGATGCGCCAGGGCGCCTTGAGGCCGGTGAACGCCGAGGTGTTGAACACGATCAGACGCGCGATGCGCTCCAAGTTGCGGCTCGCGAAACCCAGGCCGATCGGGCCGCCCCAGTCGTGCACGACCAGCGTTATGCGCTTGAGATCGAGCGAGCGGGCGAGTTGCTCGAGATTCAGGACATGTTGCGCGAGACGGTAAGGATAACGCGCGGGTTTGTCGGACAAGCCACACCCGATGTGGTCGACTGCGATGCAGCGATAGCGATCGCTCAGCGCGAGGATCGCATGACGCCAGTGGAACGACCAGGTCGGATTGCCGTG
>JAYUUV010000270.1:0-9035 GCA_043754695.1 Planctomycetota bacterium | reverse complement strand
AGGTGGCGGAAAAATCGGAATTTCTGCACAGCGATCGGGGGCAGTATCACATTGCGGCAGAACGTCGCCGGTGGTACTTCTCCGTGGATGGAATTCCAGCAGACCCAGGAAAGCGAGGGGCGCGCCGCCCTGCGCGGAATGATGTTCGTCCTGGTCTTTCTGCCGGTCCTGATCTTCGGGCCCGCTCTCGGTGGCGTGGCGGCGTGGCTTCATTCGCACGGACCGTCGGGAGCACATGTGCACCTGCTTGCGACAGAGCCCGATCACGGCGACCACGGCTTGCTTCACGACTGGCACGCTGCTCAGCATCGGCACGCTGAGCAGGATGGGAGCGACGAGGACGAAAAGCCCAGCGTGCCCCCACCGAAGGGGCTGAAGCTCGAGCTGCCGCAAATACTTGCGCTGGCTCCAAGCGGCCAGACTTCTGTTCCAGGGTCGAGCTTGCATGGGCCCGCACTCATCCCCTCGCCTTGGTGGCAATTGACGCTCCCCGAGTTCAGGCGCCGACTTGATTGCTGCCACTCCGGCTGGCCACCTCAGGGGCGAAAGCTGAGCGGGATTGCCGCGCTCCTGCGCTCCAGCCACGCGATTCTGATCTAGCGCTCCGTGGGAAGCCCGGCCTGCGGGGCCGGGAGTTTTCGTCGCGTGCAGACGGCCGTGTCGTGCCTCTGCCACTTTCCCCGGAATCCCACTGTCACTTGGAGCGCTCATGCATCGGAATCACATTTTCTGTCTCGCACTTCTGGTCACTTCACTCGGCTTGACTGCGGGTTGCGCTGAAAGCGCCAAAGCCGCGCTCCCTCAGGAACCGCATGCGCTCGAGCCGACGAGCACGACGGTTTTCGGCGAACGGTTGCTGCTGTTCCTGGAATACCCGCATCTCGTGCGCGGATCGCCGGCGCGGTTCCTCGCCCATCTCTCGCTGCTCGCGAACGGCGAGCCCGTGCGTACCGGGGAAACGACGCTCGAGATCGGCTCGTTTCGTTTCGCCGTGAACGCGCCAAAACGCGAAGGGCTCTTCGTCCCTGAGGGCAGTTTGCCGGAGCCGGGGAAGTTCCCCGCTCGGCTGATCGTGAAAAGCGATCAAGCCGAAGAGACGCTTGAGCTCGGCGAGATGATGGTTCACGCGAGCGAGCAGGAGGCGAGCAAATTCGCCCAAGCGAGCGCAGGCGCAGAGCCGGCCAACTCTGTTCCCTTCCTCATGGAACAGCAGTGGAAGATCAAGCTCTTGCTGGCACAGGCCGGACCGCGCGCGTTGACGCGCTCGCTCGTGGTGCCGGCAGAGGTGCGCACGCCCGAGGGCGCAGAAGCCGTGGTCACCCCGCCTGTGGCTGGGCGCTTGATCGCGCCGCCGAAGGGAGCCATGCCGCGCAGCGGCGATGCTGTCGAGGTCGGGCAGCTACTCGGGTTCGTCGAGCCGCCGCTGGGCGCCGCGGATCTCGCGCAGCTACAGGCGCTACAACTCGAATTCGATCTCAAGTCACTGGAAGTCGTGCGCGCGCTGAACGAAGCGCAAGCCAGGCTCGACTACGCCACGCGCGAACGCGAGCGCATCGCCAAGCTGCGCGAGCCCGGGTTGAGCACGGTGCAGGCGCTCGACGAGGCGGAACGCAATCTGACTTTGGCTCGCTCCGAGCTCGAAGGCGCCCGTGCCACGCAGGAATCACTCGATCGAATGCGGACAACTCGCGCGGAGCGCGCGGGTGACTCGACGAATCCTGCGCTTCGCTTCCCGCTCTTGTCTCCACTCAGGGGCACGCTGATCGGGGTGGCTCGACTGCAAGGCCAGTCCGTGGAGCCCGGCGCCGAACTTTTCCGCATCCTCGACACGACCAGCGTTTGGGTCGAGGGACATGTTTCCGAATTCGACTTGCACCTCGTCGGATCCTCGACCACTGGCGCCGCGACGTTCGCAGCCCTGCCGGGCGTTCGCAGCCTGGTCGGTGGAACCCAGCCGGCCTTCAAGCTGCTGCCCACGATCGACTCGGTCTCGCGCTCCGCAGTGCTGCGCTGCGAGATCCCAAGCCAGAATGGCTCGATCAAAGCGGGCATGCTTGCCGAGCTGGAGCTCGCCACGGCGCGCGTGGACGCGGCCATCGCAATTCCGCTCGAAGCGATCGTCATGGAGCAAGGACTTCCGGTTGCCTACGTGATGCTCGAAGGCGAACTCTTCCAGAAGCGTGACCTCGAACTCGGCCTGAAGGATGGCGGCTTCATCGAAGTGCGCAAGGGCATCGCGGCAGGCGAGCGCGTGGCTACGCGCGGAGCCTACATCGTCAAGCTCGCGGCGCTCTCGCCGGCGTCGTTCGGTCCAGGCCACGCGCATTGATCCTCGAGAACACAAGATGATCAATTCGCTCATTCGCTGGTCGTTGAACAACAGGGCCAGCGTCTTGGTCCTCGCGCTGCTGTTGATGGCCATGGGCTCGTACGTGACGGTGCGCATGCCGGTGGACGTGTTCCCCGACCTCACGGCGCCGACGGTCACGGTGCTTGTCAACGGGAACGGAATGTCGCCACTCGAAATGGAAACGCAGGTCACGTTTCCGATCGAGACCGCGATGAACGGCGCTGCGGACGTGCGGCGCGTGCGCTCGGGAACGGCGGTCGGACTCGCCGTCGTGTGGGTCGAGTTCGAATGGGGAACCGACATCTATCGCGCCCGCCAGACGGTCACCGAACGACTGGGTGCGGTGACCGGAAGTCTGCCCGAGCAGGTCGAGCCGCCGACGATCGCGCCGGTTTCATCGATCATGGGCGAGATCGTGTTCGTATCGCTCACTTCCGACCGACACAGCCAACTCGAGCTACGCACGACGGCTGTCACCCAGGTTCGCCGTCGAATCCTGTCGGTCGCCGGCGTGTCGCAGGTCACCCCGATCGGCGGCGACGAGAAGCAGTACCAGGTCGTGCTTTCGCCTGCTCGGCTGCGTGCGTTCGGCATTGCCGCCGACGAGGTCGTGCGCGCGCTCGAGGGCACCAATGAAAACCTTGCGGCCGGCGTCCTGATCGCCGGAGCGCAGGAGTCGATCGTCGAAGGAATCGGCCGCGTCCGCACGACCGACGACATTGCGGGCACGGTCATCGCACTGCGCAACGGAATTCCGGTGCGGGTCTCCGATTTGGGCACGATCGCGATCGGCTCGGCTCTCAAGCGCGGCATCGGTTCCTCGTCGAGGCGCGGACCGAACTGGGAGCCGATCATCGAACCGGGCGTGATCATCGCGATCCAAAAGCAACCGGGAGCCAACACGCTCGAGCTGACGGCGCGGCTCGACGCGGCGCTCGACGAAATCCAGGGCACGCTCCCGGAAGGGATGTTCATCAACAAGAAGTTGTTCCGGCAGTCCGTCTTCATAGAGAACTCGATCTCGAACACGAGCGTCGCCCTGCTTGAAGGTGCAGGGATGGTCGCGTTGATCGTGGTGGCGTTCCTATTCAGCGCTCGCGCGAGCCTGATCACGCTGGTCGCGCTTCCGCTCTCGCTCGTGACTGCCGTCCTGGTCTTGCAGGCGCTCGGCAGCAACATCAACACGATGACCCTCGGCGGCATGGCGATCGCGATCGGCGCCCTGGTCGACGATGCGATCATCGCCGTCGAGAACATCGTCCGGCGCCTGCGCGAGAATGCTCTACTGCCGCTGGAGCGCCGGCGGCCGACGACGCAAGTGAGCTACGCAGCCAGTGTCGAGGTCAACGCTTCGACCGTGCTCGCGACGGTCATCATCCTGCTGGTCTTCACGCCGCTATTCTTCCTTTCCGGCGTCGAAGGCCGACTCCTGCGTCCACTCGGAACTGCGTTCTGCGTGTCGCTTGCAGCCTCGCTATTGGTTGCGCTTACGCTGACGCCGGCAATGTGCTCGCTACTTCTGGCGCGCAGTCGCACGGTTCTCGCGGCGCGCGAGCCAAGACTGGTCTTGTTCCTCAAACGGCTGTATGCCAAGCCGCTGGAGTGGGCACTGAAACACCCGTGGGCCGTGGCACTTCCAAGCCTCGGACTGCTCGTCCTGGCCTGGATCTTTGCGCTCTCCATGGGCCGCAGCTTCTTGCCTGAATTCAACGAAGGCGCGCTCGTGGTAGGAATCGTGACGGTTCCTGGAACGTCGCTGGAGCAGAGCGATCAGCTGGCTCGCCTGGTCGAAGAGTCGCTGATGCAACAGCCCGAGATCGCAGCGATCGGGCGGCGCACGGGGCGAGCCGAGGAGGACGAGCACGTGCAGGGCATCGAAGCGAGTGAGATCGACCTCACGCTCGACATGGATGCGCCGCGACGACTCGGGCTGCCCACGCGCACCAAAGATCAGCTGCTCGGAGTCCTGCGCGCCGACCTGGCGATGATTCCCGGCGTGCAGGCGACCTTCGGGCAACCGATCAGCCACCGCATCGATCACATGCTTTCGGGCACGCGCGCGAACATCGCGGTCAAGCTGTTCGGCGAACGGCTCGAGACCCTGCGCTCGTACGCGTCGCAGATCGAGGCGCAGATCCGCACGGTTCCCGGCGTCGTCGACCTTTCGACCGAGCAACAGGCGCAGGTGCCGTCGATGCGCGTCGAATACGACCGCGCGGCGATCGCGCGCCACGGTCTGCGCGTTGCCGACGTCGCGCGAGCCCTGGAGATCGTCACCCGTGGCACCGTGGTCAGCCAGGTGTTCGAGGGAATGAACACGTTCAACCTGATCGTGCGCTCAGGCGCCGTGAGCGATCTGTCCGCTGAGGTGATCGCAGAGGCGTTTGTCGACACGCCAGGCGGGGCGAAGATCCCGTTGAAGGCGCTTGCGACGATCCGCGAGGACCGCTCACCCAACTTCATCAGCCGAGAAAACGTCCAGCGCAAGATCGTCGTCACCTGCAACGTCTCCGGTCGCGACATTCGAGGAGTCGTCGACGACATTAGAGACGCGATCCATGCGAACGTGCCGCTGCCTGCGGGCTACTACGTCGAATACGGCGGTCAGTTCGAGAGCGCGGAAGCCACCGGACGGCTGCTCACGGTCCTGGGCATCGCCATCGTCATCGGAATCGGTGCATTGCTTTTCTTCTTGTTCCACTCCATCCGCGACACGCTGCTCGTCATGCTCAATCTGCCACTGGCACTCATCGGTGGCGTACTGGGCGTCTACCTCGCGGGCGGCGTGCTCTCGGTCGCATCGATCATCGGGTTCATCACCGTCTTCGGCGTCGCGGCCCGCAACGGGATCATGATGGTCTCGCACATCCGGCACTTGCAGAAGTTCGAGGGCGTGACGGACTTCCGCACGGCGGTTCGGACCGGAGCGATGGAGCGTTTCGCGCCGATCCTGATGACCGCGCTGGCGGCCGGCCTTGCGCTCGTGCCGCTGGCTCTGCGCGGCGATCAACCCGGGAACGAGATTTTGACTCCGATGGCGATCGTGATCCTGTTTGGCTTGATGTCCTCGACCTTGCTGAACATGCTGCTTGTCCCAGCGTTGTACCTGCGCTTCGGCAGGCCGATGGCGGCGACCATGGAACTCGAATCTTCGTTGGAGGTGCAACATGCGTAACCCAGTGTTCTGTGGCGTTGTCTTGCTTGCGGCGATCTGCGCTTCGTGCGCGGCGACGAAAGTCGACCCCAGCACGGACCAGGAGCACGCGCGCACTCTGATCCGCGACTCGACCGGGCAAGCCGACGTCTTCGATCCAGGCGCGCCGCTGCTCGGGCCGACTGAAATCGAGACCGCGTTGGCAGGCGGACTCGGTTTGGACGAGGCGCTCAGGCTCGCGCTGCTCAACAATCGCCGGCTGCAGGCCGGCTTCCTCGGTCTGGGCGTGGCGCGCGCCGACTTCGTGCAGGCCGGACTGCTCAAGAATCCGAGCCTCAGTGTCGGATTCTTGCTGCCTTCCGGCGGTGGCCGACCGAACCTTACCGCGGATCTCTTCCAGAACGTGGTCGAGCTTTGGCAGCTCCCGGCACGGCAGGCTGTCGCACACACGCTGCTCCAGCAGCAGACCCTCGAATTGTCGCGTTTTGCCGGCGAACTGGTGGTCGATACGAAGGACGCCTACTACGAGAGCGTGGGCGCGCGCGAATTGCTCGCGACCGCGCGTGAGAACGCGAGCCTCGCACAGGCAGCCTTGGATGGAGTGCGCAAACGAGTGCAGGCAGGAGTGGCGACCACGCTCGATGAGAGTCTCGCGCAGAGCCAGGCGTTGAGCGCGGAACTCTCGTTGCGTGGCACGGAACGCGACAGCTTCGGCGCGCGGCGCCGGCTCGCGGCGCTGCTGTCCCTCGACGGCGACTTGATGGAGGTCGAGCTCGTGGATGCGCTGCCCGAGTTTGACTTGCAGCTGCTCGACCGCGAGGCGCTTGTCGCGCAAAGCCGCTCCTCCCGGCTCGATGTCCGCGCTGCCGCTGCTGCACTCGCCGTCGCGGACGCCGAGCTCGCGTTGGAACGTCGCCGCAGCATGCCCGATGTCGAGCTGGGCCTTTCGCTCGAACGTCCCGAACGCGGTTCGTCCGTCAACCTGCTCGCAGGACCTGCGGCGACGATCGAGTTGCCGATTTTCGATCGCAATCAGGCCCAGGTGCGCCGGGCCGAATTCCGTCGCGAGCAGCTTGGAAGGGAGTACGAGGCGCTCGCACTCGAAGTCGGCCAGGAAGTTCGGGCGGCAGTCGATCGCGCAGGCTGCGCAGCTCGCAGCGTGAGATTCATCTTGGACGACCTGCTTCCACAAGCCGAACGCGGCGCCAGCCTCGCGCGAACCGCTTACGAATCAGGCGCGACGATTTTGCTGTCGTTTCTCGACAGCCAACGCGCGCTAGTCCAGGCTCGGCGCAGCCGCATCGAGGCCCTGCTGGATGCCGCGAAGTCAAAGGTCGACGTCGAGCGCGCGACGGGCGCCTCGCTTTCCGTGCTGCAAGCGCGCGCGCCCTAGCGCAAGAGGGAATCCGTGAGCATCGCTTCCAAGGTGATTGCATGTTGACCGAATTGCTGATCATCCTCGGCCTCGTGCTGGCCAACGGCCTTTTCGCTGGAGCGGAGATCGCCATCGTCGCGGTCCGCCCCAGTCGCATCCAGGCACTGGCCGGCGCCGGGAACAAGTCCGCCAAGGCGCTGGTGAGGCTGCGCAGCGATCCTGAACGATTCCTGTCCACGGTCCAGATCGGCATCACCGTGATCAGCGCCGCGGCCGCCGCGTTCGGCGGTGCTGCGTTCGCGAGCGACCTCGAGCCAGTGTTCCGTGCGCTGCCCATCCTCGCTGAATACGCGCACCAGATTGCGTTCACCACGGTCGTGGCATTGGTCTCGTATCTCTCGCTCGTGTTGGGCGAACTCGTCCCCAAGTCGATCGGACTGCGCTCCTCCGAGAAATATGCGATGCTCGCGGCGGCACCGCTGCTTGGATTGTCCTGGGTCGTTCAACCCGCCGTGTGGTTCCTGACCCTGAGTTCGAACGCCGTCCTGCGACTCTTCGGAGACAAGACGACCTTTACCGAATCGCGGCTTTCGATCGAGGAACTGCGCACGCTCGTCGACGAGGCGAGTCAAAAGGGCAGCGTGCCTCCCAGCGCCGGAAGTATCGTTTCGCGCGCCCTGGGCTTGAGCGAGCTGACCGCGAGCGACGTGATGATCCATCGCCGCTTCGTGGTTGGAGTGTCGAGCGATGCCACGCTCGAGGAACTGCGCAAGATCGTATTGAGCAGCGGTTATCAGCGCATCCCGGTCTACCAAGGTTCCCTCGACAACGTCGTCGGATACTTCTCCTGGCGCGACGTGCTGCGCCGGTTGTGGAATGACGAACAACTCGTGCTGAAGGAAATGGTTCGCCCCTGCCATTTCGTGCCGCTGACGACGTCAGCCTTGGCGCTTATGGAAGAACTTCGGCGACAGCACGTCCATCTGGCGATCGTCGTGGACGAGCACGGCGGAATGTCAGGCATCGTCACCTTGGAGGATCTGCTCGAGGAACTCGTCGGCGACATCGTCAGCGAGCACGGTCACGCGGCGACGGATGCTGCAAGTCGACAGGCCGACGGCTCGCTGCTCGTCCCGGCCAGTGCAGCCATCCGCGATGTCAATCGAGACTTCGGCTTCCAACTGGAAGAACCGGATGGTTGCAGCACGATGGCCGGCCTGTGTCTCTATCTTGCGGGCGGCCGCATCCCGGGCAAGGGAGAGATCCTTG
Organism: Planctomycetota bacterium; assembly: GCA_043754695.1. Lineage (GTDB taxonomy): Bacteria > Planctomycetota > UBA1135 > UBA1135 > JADJQU01. Next base: position 887 of record JAYUUV010000270.1, on the reverse strand, counting down.
GCCCATCGAACAACGTGGAAATCGAGATCACGGACGCGTCGCCACGCCGGGTGCGATCCGTACGACTTCGACCAGCAGGCTCGAGCAAGCCAACCTGATTCGCAGGCGAGGCTCGCACTAGAGCTGCAGCGCCTGCTGCAGCTTGAGCACAACGGCGCGCGATTTGGTGGAGACCACGCCCGAGTTGGGTTGCCACATGCAATCGAGAACAGAGTTCTTTGCCTGGCCGGAGTTCAAGCGCTAGCGAACCTGACTGTTGAGTTCGAGCGAATCCGACTCGCTGTCGAACGGCACCAATGTGGACCAGATCGCATTCGGCAAAGGCGCGAAATCGAGCCGTGTGAAGCCGAGCAGTCCGACAAACGCAGCGCCAGGCAAGTCGATGCGGCCTCTTCGTAGCGCAGCTCGCCGGTCAGGTGCGGGTTGGGTCCGGGCGGTGAGCTCTCGCCGACCGGCTGTGTTGGTCGATTGAAATTGGCGCTGCTCTTCAACATCCCGATCTGTATTCGGGGCAAGTGAAAGTCCTCTGAAAGCACCAACCGCGAACCGTCTACCCCATGCCCGCAGTCGCGCCCCGCGCAGCCCAAGCGATTGCATGCGCGTCAATGTCGGCGACCCAGTCGCGAAGCCCTCGCCTCGACTCGCGCAGCGGATGCAGAGGAACCACCCCGCTTCGGCCGTCGGGCGAGTGAATGTCGCAGCGATCGCGGTTGATCGGTGCGGCGGCCCAAGAACGCAACGGTGATCGGTGCACCGGCACTCCCGCAACCAGCACGAGCGCCTGGCTCGCGATCACATCAAGGTACTTGGACTTTCCGCGCAACACTGCGTCGTCCGCCGTCTTCGTGGCGTCGAGGACAAATGCGTCCGTGCCGTTGGGGCCGGGG
>JAYUUV010000269.1:0-5410 GCA_043754695.1 Planctomycetota bacterium | reverse complement strand
CAGCGAGGCCTTGCCGAGCACGTGCTCCGCGCTGACGACGTGGCGCAACGTGTCGCGACGCGACGGCAATTCGTAGAGCAGGTCGAGCAAGAGTTCTTCGAGGATCGAACGCAGCGCGCGCACACCGGTCTCGCGTTCGATCGCGATGTCGGCGATTGCCGCGATGGCGTCGGGCGTGAATTCCAGCGAAGCACCGGCCATCTCGAACAGGCGCTGGTATTGTCGCAACAGCGCGTTCTTGGGCTCGGTCAGGATCCTGACCAGGTCGTCGCGGGTCAGCGTGTCGAGCGTCGCGACCACCGGCAGGCGGCCGACGAATTCCGGGATCATCCCGAACTCGACCAGGTCCTTGGGCGTGATCTGGCGCACGAACTCGTCGCGCGTGGTCCGGTCGGCCTTGGTCGGCATGGGGCCCTTCCAGCGCCGCGAAGCGGGGTCCTTGGTCGCGCCGGTCGCGCTCGCCGCGTCGGGCCGCTGCTCGCGGCTGAAGCCGATGACGTCGCGGCCGATGCGCCGCGCGATCACGTCTTCGATGCCGACGAAGGTTCCACCGCACAGGAAAAGGATGTTCGACGTGTCGACGTGCAGGTAAGCCTGCTCCGGGTGCTTGCGCCCGCCCTGCGGCGGGACGTTCGCGATCGTGCCTTCGAGGATCTTCAGCAGCGCCTGCTGCACGCCCTCGCCCGACACGTCGCGTGTGATCGAGACGTTGCCGGTCGTGCGGTTGATCTTGTCGATTTCGTCGATGTAGACGATGCCCTGCTGCGCGCGCTCGATGTCGAAGTCGGCGTTCTGCAAGAGCTTGAGCAGGATGTTCTCGACATCCTCGCCCACATAACCGGCTTCGGTCAGCGTGGTCGCGTCCGCCATGGCGAAGGGCACGTCGAGCATGCGCGCGAGTGTGCGCGCGAGCAGTGTCTTGCCGCAGCCCGTCGGGCCGATCAGCAGTACGTTCGACTTCTCGATCTCGACGTGTTGCAGCGACGAACTCGGGCTCGTGCCCTTTTGCCCGTGTTGCAACCGCTTGTAGTGGTTGTGCACGGCGACGGCCAGGATCTTCTTCGCCCGTTGCTGGCCGATCACGTACTCGTCGAGGTGGCGCGCGATCTCGATCGGGGTCGGCGTGCGACGCTCAGCCCCGGCAGGTGCCAGTGCGCGTCCGCGGACTCCGCCGGCCACGCCGCCAGATGCGGCTGCGCCGCTCGCGCCCGTGGCTGCACCCGGCGCTCCCGCCTCGGGGCTGCGCCGACTCTCTTCCTGGAGGATCGAGTTGCAGATCTCGATGCACTCGTTGCAGATGTAGACCCCCGGAGGGCCGGCGATCAGCGAGGCGACGTGGTGACGTCGTTTCTCGCAGAAGGTGCAGCGCTCGACATGCCGGCCGCGGTTCGATGAAGGGGTCATGTGTGGCGCTGAAAGTTGAGTGCAGAGGGCCGTGAGTCTTGCGTCGCGGGCTCGCGCGCGAGAAGACCACCGACGCGCTCAATCCTACGCGCTGGTCTTGCTCGCGGGAATCTGGACCACGTGGTCGATCAGGCCAAAGGCCTTGGCGGCCTCCGGATCCATGAAATTGTCACGCTCGGAGGCCTTGGAAATCTCTTTTCCGGACTTTCCGGTGTGCTTCCCGAGAATCTCCTCGAGGGTTTTCTTGAGCTTCAAGATCTCGTTGACCTGAATCTCCATGTCCATGGCCGTGCCCTGGGCGCCGCCCCAAGGTTGGTGGATCATGATCCGCGAGTGCGGAAGTGCGAAACGCTTTCCCTGCTTGCCGCCGGCCAGGAGCACCGAGCCCATCGACGCGGCTTGACCCAGGCAGTACGTGGCGATGTCGGCCTGCACGAACTGCATGGTGTCGTAGATCGCAAGGCCGGAGGTGACCGATCCACCCGGCGAATTGATGTAGATGTTGATGTCCTGGGTCTTGTTCGTCTTGTCCAGGAAAAGCAGCTGCGCCATCACCGAGTTCGCGACCGTGTCGTCGATCGCGGTGCCGATGAAAATGATCCGGTCCTCGAGCAGGCGCGAGTAGATGTCGTACGTGCGCTCGCCGCGACCGGTCTTCTCGATGACGTAGGGAATGTAGTAGTTGGCTTGCGCGTCCATGCAAATCGTCCGTGGTAGGGGGGCGTGTCGTGGGCGTGGATACAGGGGCTTTGGGACAGCCAGATAACGCTTGCGCGCTCCAGACTCAAGCTCGCTCAGGGGCGAACCGGTCGGAAGCGCTCCTCGAGCCTGTCCGGCGTTGGGCGCGAACCCGCACTCAGCCGGTCGTGAGCTTTGCGTTTTCGCGCAACATGCGCCGCACGCGGCGTTCGACCAGTTCCATGGCGACCTGCCCGAGGAGGTTGTTCTTCTTGTAGTAGGCGGTGACGTCCTCCAGGCTGGCCCGGTTGCGCTGAGCGATGCCTCGCAGCTCGCTGAGCAGTTCCTCTTCGGTTACCTGGATCGATTCCTTTTGGGCGATTGCCTCGATCAGGAAATATCCGCGCGAAGTGCGGATCGCGGCTTGCCGAGTGTCGGCCTCCTGGCCGGAGATTTGCTCCGCGATCTTTTCGGCGCTCGTTCCGGCCTCGGCCAGCTCCTTGCGCAGCTGTTCCTGGCGCGCGCGGATCTGCTCCGTGACCATGCTCTCGGGCAGCTCGAAGGCATGTCCGTCGATCAGGCGATCGATGATCACATTTTCGACGCGGCGGTCTTCCTGTTCCTTGAGCGCCTCGGCCAGGCGCTCGCGCACGAAGGCCAGGAACGATTCTTCGTTTTCCTGACCGAGTGAGCGCATCACTTCGGCGCGATCGGGCAGCACGACCGAAAAAGCCTGCTCGACAGTCACGTGGCAGCGACCGAGCTTGCCGCGCGCGCTCTCGACTTCGAAGTCGTTCGGAAAGGTGATCTCGACGTCGAAGCTGTCCTTGTCCTTGGCTCCGATCATGTGCTTGCGGTAGGCCTGCTGGTCCATTCCGGGCATCGAAGTGTCCGGACCCAGGCGCAGGCCGTCGCGCACGAAGACGCTTTGATCGTCGCAGAACAGTTCGACGCGGCACAGCGCCATGCCGTTCTCGGGCAGGCCTGCGTCGCCGGCCGGCTCGGGTCGCGCTTGTTGCTGTTTGATGTTCTCGATCGCTTGCTCGACCTTTTCGTCGCTGACAGGTTCGGGCTTCGTCTCGACTGCTTGGCCCTTGTACTCGCCGAGCGTGAAATCCGGCCGCAGGCTGAGCTCAAACGTGAAGGAGAAGGGCAGGCCGCTGAGCGGCGACGGTTCTCCCAGGTCGACGCGCGGATGCGCGAGCGGGCGCAACTTTTCGCCTTCGACCGCCTTCTGGTAGGCCTCGTTCAAAAAGCGCTGGCGCGCTTCGTGGCGGATCTCTTTCCAGTGCTGCTTCTCGATCAGCGCGCTGGGCACGTGGCCCGGGCGAAAGCCCTTCATCTTGGACTGGCTCGCGGCTTGTTTGAGCAGTCGCGCGACTTCGCCGTCGTAGTCCGTCGCGGGGACGGTGAAACTGACGCGGGCGACGCAGGGACCGGTACGTTCGACGGTGACTTGCACGGCGGATTCTCTAGGGTTGTAGAGAGCAGGCCCACGCGGGGCCCAGGAATGTAAGGCCGAAGAGGGTAGCGCAAGGGGCGCGGCTTCGTCCACGCACAGACGCGGCTTTGCGGCGCGTTACGTCGAAAAAGCGAGCACGAAGAGTCGGCGCAGCGACTCGTCCGTGTCGAGAGCGTCCAGTTCCTCGGGCGACACCCAGGCCAGGCGATTGGATTCCTCGCTTTGAATGGCGCGGGCGCCGGCGGGGGCGAAGACCAGGAAGCGCGCGTCCAGATGCAGATGCTCGGGCTCGCCGGGCCGCGCCGGGATCGGATGGATGTCCAGGTCGATCAGTCTGGGGTCAAGTTGCAGACCCTCGATGCCCGACTCCTCGCGCGCCTCGCGCAGGCAAACGGCGCGCAGGTTCGAGTCGCCGTCGCAGTGGCCGCCCAACTGCAGCCAGCGATCCAGTTTTCGGTGATGGGTGAGCAATCCGCGCCCGCGTGAGGCGTCCACCACCAGGCATGAGGCGGTCAGGTGGCCGGCCAGGCAGGTGCGCGAATGGGCGTCGAGCGGATGCTCGTCGATGAAGACCAGCATCTCGCGGCGCAAGCGCGCCTGCTGCTCGTCGCGCGGCAGATAACCCTCGAGCAGCGCGCGCGCCGACTCCAGCGTCGGGTCCGGTCTCAGCGCCGGATCCTCGTCACGCAGCCACGCTTCGCTCGCCATGGTCTCGCCGCGATCAGTCGCGCAACAACTTGCGGTACTTGCCCGCGCGCGAGCGCCCGCCGACGCCGCGCTCGGCGCGATTCTTGTCGCGCCACTCGTGGTAGGCCTCGTAGTCGCCAGGATAGAAATTGATCTCTGGTCCCCGGCCCTCCTCGACTTCGCCCTCGAAGGCCAGGATGTGCGTGGCCACGCGATTCAAGAAGTAGCGGTCGTGGCTGACCACGATCGCCGAACCGGGGTACTCGCCGATCGCTTCTTCGAGCACGCGCAGCGTGTCGAGGTCGAGGTCATTGGTCGGTTCGTCCATGATCACGACGTTGGCGGGCTCGCGCAGCATCTTGGCCAGGAGCACGCGGTTGCGCATTCCACCCGAGCACTCGCGCAACAGTTTTTGCTGGTCCTCGCCCTTGAAATTGAAGCGCGCCACGTAAGCGCGCGCGTCGAGCGTCTTCGCGCCGAACGGGACTTGCACGTTGCCTTCGGTGATGTTCTGGAACACGGTCTCGTCGTCGTGCAGCACGGCGCGCGACTGGTCGAGATAGCGGATCATGACCGTGCTGCCGATCGAGACCGTGCCGCTGTCGGGTTTTTCCTGGCCCATGATCATGCGCAGCAAGGTCGACTTGCCCATGCCGTTGGCGCCGACGATGCCGAGAATTCCGCCGGGCGGAACTTCGAAGGAAAGACCGTTGATCAGCGTGCGACCAGCGAAGCCCTTCTTCACGTTGCGGAAATCGATCACCTTGTCGCCCAGGCGCGGGCCGGGCGGGATGCGCAGATCGACGGACTCGAGTTGGTCTTCCGCGCGCTCGAGCTGCAGTTCCTTGAAGCGCGCGAGGCGGAACTTGGAGCGGCCGCGCCGTGCCGATGGACTCTGCCCGATCCACAGCCGTTCCTTGTTGAACAGTTTTTCGCGCGCGGCGTCCTTGCCGCTCTTCTCTTCGAGCTCGCGCTGCTTCTGCTCCAGATAGGTCGAGTAGTTGCCCTTGTACGGCCGCGCACGGCCGCGCTCGATCTCGAGCATCCAGCCGACCACGTTGTCGAGGAAGTAGCGGTCGTGCGTGATCAACACGACGGCGCCGTGATACTCCTTCAAGTGGTGCTCGAGCCACTCGACCGTGTCCGTGTCGAGGTGGTTGGTGGGCTCGTCGAGCAGCA
>JAYUUV010000268.1:0-31378 GCA_043754695.1 Planctomycetota bacterium | reverse complement strand
AACGAGTCGTTCCGGATCGACGCGGCGAGCAGCCATTCGTCGTTGATCGACAGCTCGAACCACAAAGCGCGCCGGTTGTTGGTCGGGTTCCAGAAGGGTCGCTCACCGGCGAGTTGCATGGTTTCCAGCGTGCGCAATGGAAAATTGGACAACACCGCGTTGCCCGAACGAATGCGATAGAAGGGCAGACCGAAGCTGTAGTTTTCGGCACTGGCGAAAAATGCGAAGCCGGCTTTCCACGCGAGGTATTCGACCTGGTCGATCGGCACCGGGCCGGCCTCCATCACGACTTCGCAGAGGAAGACCAGCTCGACGTGTTCCGTCCGAATGACATCGGCGATCCGATCGAGCCTGGATTTGACGGTTTCAACGTCGGCGAACGAGAGACCGCCTTGGTGAAAGGAACACTTCGCAGCGTTGAGCGCCAGGATGCGTAGTGGGCGCGCGGATTCGCTGTGCAGGGCGCCTGGACCACGGCCGACAGCGGGCCGCTTCCAGTTCTCGCCGAGTCCGTTGTAACTGAACAGCAGTACAACGAGGATCGCGAGGACTGCTGCAACCGCCGCTGCCCGTTGGATGGTCTTCCTCATGCCCCGGCGGCGCGCTCAGTAGCGAAACGTGTACGCGGCCTTGAAGGCCACGGCCTGGTATTCGGGATGCGGCGAGCCGCTGACATCGGTGGTGTCGTTGAACACCAGGAAGAACTCCTGGCCGGGCACCGGGATCCAGCGCCAGCGCGAGTTGATGCCGTACTCGTCGCTCTCGGAGTCCCACTGCACGAAGTTGTTCCACGAGAGGTCCGGCGAGAAATTGAAGTTGAGCCGCAGGCGCGCGATCTGCGTCTCTACGTCACCGACATCGAAGGCGATGTCGTTCTGCTCCCATTCCGCACCGGCGGTCATGAACGGGCTGGGCCGCCAGGCTGCGAGTGTCGACCAACGCAGCGAATCGCCGCCGAGGAATCCGCCGACCGTGGCGGATGCCGTCAGCGAAAAGGGCCGCTTCAGCGCCGATTTCAGCTCCGCGCGCAGGCCCGTGTCGTCGTAGGTGTCCGCCGCGATCGTCACCGAAGGCGTGATCGCGAACGGTTGGTCGAGCACTTCGTGCGTCTGATCGAGTTCGAATTTGAGCTCGTCGCCGGATTCGAATTCGAATCCGACCAACTTCACGGTAGTGACATTGGTCTCGACGTTCCCGCCGAGGTCCGTGAAAAGCGAGTCCGCGACGCCGAAGTTGAGCTGGCGCAGCTCGCCACCGATGCGCGGTTGATAGTAGAGCGTTTCGTCGTAGCGCCGAATGCCGGTGCGCGGGACGAAACCGAGCGCAGGGTTGAAGTTGTTGTCGATCTGTTTGGCGGCGAGGCTCCAGCGCCACAGATCGTTGGGATAGCTGATCGAGGCGCCAAACGCCGTGTCGTCGCCCGGAGCGTCCTCGGTGCTCGTTCCGAGGAACCACACGCTGCTGGTCGTGCGCTTGCCGCCCAGCCCATCGTTGGCGCGCCAGTTCGCATCGAAGCCGTAGAGCGTGTTGTCCGGCCCCGATTCCGGATTGCCGTGCGTAACGATGCCGCCGACGTTCCACGACGCGCCGATGTTCTTCGAAACGCGCGCCACGGAGAGGTTCTCGCTGTCGAGGCCGGCTTCCGCCTCGGTCTGCGTGTCGAGCGCGCCGATGTTCCAGTCGTCCTGGCGGCCGGTGAGCTTGGCGCCCGCGAGGATCTGGATCTCTTCGCCGTTCGGTCCCAGTCCGATGCGCCGCGAGAAAAATGGAATCAGATCGCTGCCCAGGTCGGCGAATTTGAACAGGCCCGAGTCCTGCAGGAAGAAGTCGCGTTTCTCCGGGAAAAACAGCGCAAAGCGCGTCAAGTTGACTTTGCGTTCGTCGACTTCGGTCTCGGCGAAGTCGGTGTTGAGCGTGAAACTCCCGGTCAGGTTCGGCGTGAGCTTGTAGAAGATGTCCGTGCCGACGTGACTGACGAAGTCCTCGGTGTAACCCATGCCGGTGTCTTCTTTCGAAAAGGTTCCGACGACGAACGGCACGACGTCGAGACCGAGTCCCTGTTTCATGTCGTGGAAGCCGGTGATGTCACCGGCGCGCGACGCCTGGAACATGAAGGCGTCCGGCGTCGTGCTCGCCCAACGATCGGTCTCGTTGCGACGCTTGATCACGCGGTTGATGTTGAAGCCCCAGGTGCTTCCGTGTTCGTCGAACGAAAGCGTCTGGAACGGGATCGCCATCTCCGCCGTCCAGCCCTCGGCGTCGATCGTCGTCTTGCCTTCCCAGATACCATCCCAGGGTTTGTTGTAGTCCGCGCCGTCGCCGGAGATCAGCGCATCGCCCTTCGAGCCGGCGGGCGACATCTGGAAGTAGAACGCGCTGCGCCGGTCGAGGAACGTGTCGAGGATCATCTCGATCCGGTCGTCGGGATCGAGTTCGGCGTCGCGCGACGGTTGGGTAGCGATGATCTTCGCGGGCTCGCGGTCGAAGCAGCGCACGCCGATGTAGAGCGTGTCAGTGTCGTACAGGATGCGCACTTGCGTGCGTTCGCTGGGCGCTGCGCCGCTCACCGGCTCGACCTGGGTCAAGTTGGCGATCGTCGGCGCGCCGGACCAGACCTGTGGCTCGAGCACGCCGTCGATGCGCGGCTTCACGCTCGTGCGCGTGACTGCGGCTTGTGGGCGCTGAACGGGCGGATCGCCGCCGAGGGCCAGGGTCATTAGGAGCAGGGCGAGCAAGCGCGAGAGTCTAGGCGCGAACGGTCATGTTGGCTTGCCTTCGATCCGAAGCGGGCGCTCCGGAATGACTGAAAGTGGACCAGCCGCCTCGAGGCTGTCGCCGGCGCGCTACATTGGCCCGACGCGATGGGCTTGACACTGAGCGCCGTGGAGACGGGAGCCGACGGACGCTGGACGCCGGGCATCGGAGATCCGACGTGGATGGGTTGGGTGACCGTGGTTGCCTATGTGGTCGCGGCGTATTTCGCGTGGGCGGCCTGCAAGAAATCCCGCTGCACGGCGCGCGCGCACGGCGCGATCGAGGCTTCGAATGTCGGGGAGCAACGCCAGTTGGCGGCCTTCTGGTTCCTGATGTTCATCGCCTTGGCGTTGCTTGGGATCAACAAGCAGCTCGACCTGCAATCGCTGTTCACCGAGGTGATGCGCGACCTGGCCTTGCGGCAGGGCTGGTACGACGAGCGGCGCAAGTTTCAGTTCGAGTTCGTCGTCGGCATCGCGGCCGTCGCGATCGTTGGCGTCGGTGTCACGGCCCTGCTGCTCAGGCGCGTGTGGCGTCACGCCCGGATTGCCGTGCTGGGCATGGGCTGGCTGCTGGCGTTCGTGGTGATACGGGCGGCTTCGTTCCACCATGTTGAGGTGCTGCTGAGCAGCAACGGCAAGCTGTGGAACTTTGTGTTCGAGACGAGCGGAATCGCGCTGATCGGATTGTGCGGCTATCGGGTGTCCCGGCCGGATCGAATTGGCAATGTGCGATCGAAAACTAATCCACCCAAATGAAGAAGACTCAACTCACTCCGGGCGGATTCCATCCTGTCGGTGGCACGCTTTCGGACTTGGAGAGAGATCAGGCTGCCGAGAGTCCGAGTGGGCGCGCCCCAGGATCACCTGATCCAGCAGCTGGGAAGCAAAGTCGCCCCCCCCCAGAACCGGCCCACAGAAGGCGCGGGATGCTCCCAATACGATGGAGATTCCGCTGAGATGGTTGCGGTTCACCCCTGCGCTCAGCGCCCCACCGCCGGCGCCTCAATCTTCGTCCTCGTCGTCACCTCCGCCTCCCACCTCCACGAATCATTCTCGAGCACCGTCTCCGGCCGCACGCTCTTCGCCTCGGGCTCCATGCGCAACCTCGTCACCCGCATGCGTCGGCTCTCGCTCTCGAGCTTGAACAAGAAATTCGCAATATTCAACCGCCCATACCCGCGATCACGACTACTCGGCTTCATCCCATAGCGCGTGTCGAGCACGCCCTTGATGTTCTCGTCCTCGGAAGGCGGGTCGACGGTGATGTCGCCGATCTGGACGTCCTTGCCGGCGGCGATCTGGCGGATGTAGGTGGCCGGATCCTTCACGTTTTCCGACAGGCCCTCGCGATCTTTTTGCTTGAACAGCACGGAGTATTGGCGCGCGAGAGTGCGCAGATCGAGGGCGATGGCGCGGACCTCGCTGGTCAGCGCGTGCTCGAGCTCCATGCGCCGGGTGTGCAACTTGTAGCCGTAGTAGCCCAGGCCGATCGAAGCGAGCAGCGAGACCACGATGATCCAGCGCGCGAGGGTCATGTTGGCGAGTGCGTTCTTCATGCTCCAGCTCCCGGGGCTTTGCGCACGATCTTGGACAGATCGCAGCGCACCTTGAACGACTCCGTGAATATGCCTTTGTTGTCGGCCGGGTTCTCGGGCAAGGGCTTGCTGCCGCCCTGGTCCACATCGACGACCCACGGCTTCTCGCGCAGCGCGCTGATGTAGCGCTCGAAGTTCGAGGTCGCGGTCACGGAGTCGTTGGCGAAGAAAGTGAAGTCGACCTGGATCTCGACCTTGTCCGTGCCATTGCTGCGGCCCGGCAAATATTGAGCACTCAGCTTGCGAATCGCGACCCGGCCGACCTGCGCCTCGCCGAGTTCGCTCAGCACGTCAAGGGTCATCACCGTGCCCTCGAGAGCCGACTGCGGCTGCGTGACCTCGCCCGTGTTGCCGAGCGCCTTGTCGAGCTTGGCGACCTCGAGGCGCAGCAGGCGCTGCTCGTTCTTGAGCTGCTCGAGCCGCGTGCGATCGGGATCGATCTCCGGATTGTCCTTGTCGGAAACGCCGGCCTTCCTGCTCGCGGTGCGTACGCCGTCGAGATAGTCCTTGAGCGGCTTCGGCGGCTGATCGAGGTCGCCACCCTTGCCCGAGGCCGGGTCGCCCTGCATGTACAGGTTCGCCCAGCGACGCCAGTAATCCACGTCGCCGTCGCGCAACTGTCCGAGCTTCGTCTCGAAGATCACGAACACGGCGAGCAACGTCACGAGCAACAGCGAAGCGACAGCTAGCGGAAGCTCGATGCGCTCGAAAGCACCCGAGTAACGCAGCTCCTCGCGGCGCAACGATGCGGGCTGCGCGACCGCGCCAAGTTGGCGCAGCGCGGCTCCGTAGGCGACCACCAGCGGACCGACGCCGTCGAGCGGCTGACCGGAGTCCTCCTCGAAAACATCGAGGGCATAGATCGGCAGGTCGAGCACCTTGGTGCCGATCAAGTCGGGCAACTCGATGCCGCAGACGTAGATCGCATCGATCGGATTCGTGGTGCGCGCGCCCGAGACCGTGCGGCCGAGTTCGCGGCGGATGCGCGAGACGGCGTGCTCGAGCAGGCGTTGAAGCTCTTCGGGCGAAGTCGGGTTCGCGAGCGGCGCGGCCTTCGGCGCCGGCACGGTCTCGTCGCCGGCGGCAGGCGCGGCGTCGGCGGGTGCGGCTTCGGCTTCCGGCGTGCCGCTGTCGTGCGACAGCGCACCAATGTGAATCGCGCGCATCGAACGCACGCGTCCCCCATCGACGACCACCACGGCGGTGGAACTCTCGCCGATGTGGACCAGGACCTGCGCATCATTGATATGGCAGATGTCCGCGGTCATGGCCGCGTTGACCATCGCGGAAGCCTCGATCTCGACTTCGAGCGGCTCGATGCCGGCCTTGCTCGCGATCTCAAGCACCTTGGCGATCTCAGCCTTCGGCACGGCGGTGACGAGCAGGTCGCTCTCCTTGTCGTTCTGGTCGCGCGCGCACCAGTCGACCACCACTTCGTCGATCGCCCACTGCGGCAGCTGGCTCTCGACTTCGAACTTCAAGACCTCCTCGATCTTGGCCGGATCGGAGAAGGGCAACTTGATCGTGCGGAAGGCGGCCAGGCCGGAGTCGATCGCCACGCCCACACTGTCGTGCGGAATGTTGTGGGTCTTGGCGGCCTCCTTGAGGATGCGCGCCGCCTCGACGGTGTGATCGGCTCCGCCGAAGGGAAACTCACCGGCCTTGAAGGCGGTGATGCGGTGCTTTTTGGCCGAGCCGTCGAGCACCACGATTTCGTAGCGCTTGGGGCCGATGCGAATGCCACAGGACTTGGCCATGGATCAGTTGCTCGTCTTCCAGTCGATGCCGGCAGCCAGGCGGTCGTACTCCGACCGCTGACCTTCGGGCAGAACACTATTGCGAATCCGCTCGCGGTACGTAAGTGCCAACTTCTGCAGCTTGCCCTCGAGCTCGCTGCGGCCGCTCTCGAGTTGGTCTTGCTCCAGTTGATCGGTGTCGCGCTGGTAGCAGGCCAGCAGCTCGCCGAGCAGCTGTGCGCGAGCGGGCGAGATCTTGAACGTGCGCGTGAACTCGCTCTGGAAGCCGGCGAAGGGTCCCAGATTCTGGGCGCGCGCCTCGCGATCCTTGACCCGGTTGGCGGCAAACCAGCCGACGCCGAGCCCGCCGCCAAAGGCCGCCAGGGCGAGCAGCAGGATCCAGAACTTCAGGTTCGACACCGGCTGCGTCTCTAGGGCTTGCGGGCGGGTGCCGGCGGTGCCTTGATGCTGGTCGGCGCGGCTTGATTGCCAGGCGCCATCGCCGGAGTCGCGCCTTCGGCGCGATTCAGCTCCTCGAGCTTGCGGACCACTTGCTCGACCGAAGGCGGCGAATTCGAAGCCCGCAGACTGCCCGCGTTGGGCAGGCGCTGATCGCGCAGGGCAATCGCCGAGATCAGCATGATCGCCGCCGCCGCAGCGGTCAGCGTGAGCACGAACTGGAGCAAACGTCCGCCCTCGGGGGCCGACTCGCTCGCCACTTCCGTGTGAACCCCGGCATCGCCCGCGAATGCGCGGCGCGCGACCCGCGCCGAGAAACCGGCGGGCGGCGCGAACTCCAGGCGCTCGGGCCTGGGGAACCAACGCGCGAGCGCCTTACCGTCCTGGGCATTGGTGCGGCAGGCGGAGCAGTCGAGCAAATGCTTGCGCAGCAAACCGGCGCGCACCTCGGTCAATTCCCCGTCGAGGTAGCTCGGCACGAGCGGCAAGGCGTCTTGGCAAGTGAAGTCCATGGTAGGCCTAATTACCCCCGAACTCGGGGTGCATCTGCAGTAGTTTGTCTTTGAAGCGGGCGCGGGCGCGGAACAGGCGCGACTCGACGGTGCCGATCGAAATGCCGAGCACGTCGGCCATGTCCTGGTAGGCCATGTCCTCGAACTCGCGCAGCACGAGGACGGTGCGGAAGATCTCCGGCAGCTCCTCGAGGACCTTCTGAGTGATCAGCTGGATCTCAGCGCGCTCCATGCGTGCGTCGGGCGCCGGCACCGAAGGCCCGCCGCGTCCGACGCGGTCAGCCGCGGTCGCCAGCTCCGGATCCTCGACCGCCTGGACCGGATTGCGGCCATGGCGCTTGTGAAAGTCGAGCGCTGTGTTGATCGCGATGCGGCACAGCCACGTATAGAAGGACGACTGCTGCTGAAAGCTCTGCAGCCGCGTGTACGCCTTGAGGAACGTGTCCTGGACGATGTCCTCGATCTCGACCGGGTTGCGCGTGTAGTGGCGCACCAGTCCGAACATGCGATCCTGGTAGCGCTCGACGAGCAGCTGGAAGGACAGTTGATTGCCCGCCAAGGTCTCTTCGACGAGCGAAACGTCCTCGCGCGGTGCTGGCTGCATCTTCAAGATCGCTCCCATGACATCCTAAGGACGCCAGGGGCGCGGTCCTATTCCCCGCGCGGAGCCTCGGGCGGCGACTCGAGGCCCTTCATCGTGTGCCCCATCTTGTCGCGAATCGTTCGCAAGTACTTGAAACTACTAGCGTTATGCCCATCGAGAGTGCGCCAGGTAGGTCGAGATTGCCGGCCGCGCCGTCAGATTGCGCCGCAAATTGACGGCGTGCCTTACAAATGCCCCTCAAACCCTGAGCCCTGAGGAAGGCCCGGCACTGTCAGGCTCCAGCCTGGATTCACGGGCATTCGCGCCGGGCTGGGCAGCCTGGGCTGACGCTTGAAGCACTCGCGCCAACGCATCGATCGCGGCTCCGTCGACCGCCAAGTCGGTCGGATTCTTGAGCGGCACTTGCGTAGGTCATGGCATCAAGATCACCGACAACGCGCCCGAGAGGCTGATGGCGTTGGGTGGGCCAAGCGCGGGATCGCGGCCGAACCATTGCAAGTAGACGACTTGGCCAGGCGAGAACGTCGGCGGCCAACCGAGGTGCTCACGACGGCGAATCTCCTGCTCGAGGTCGAGTTGCCAGATTCCGCTGCAGTCGGCGCCCGTCGGGTTGCCGCTCGAACTGCGAACGATTGTCGTGTAGTAGGGCGGCGCGAGGCAGAGAGTTCCGCCGCCGAAGGGCGTCGATGCTGAGCCATTAACGCCGATCAACAGCATGCCAGGCTTCTGGTTGATCACGTCGGTGGCCCGCACCCAAAAGCCCTGGTTGCCTGTCGCCGAGGGGAAGCCTTCGACTTCGATACTCGGGATGCAGGCCTGCGAGTTGAGTTTTCCTGGGCAAAGTGCCGTGGGCGCTGGGTAGCGGGCGAAGCTCAATCCGCCGTAGGCACCAATCATCGGCTTCACGAAAACTGGAGCGAAGGACGTCAAGTCAAAATGGTACAGGCCCGTGAGTGCGGTGGACGGGCCTGCCCCGTTGAACGCGCCCCAAATCTCTCCGATGGAGCTCATGGCAATGTCATTGAAATATCCGGTACCGATGTGCACGTTCCCAATCACCGTGGCCGCACGTGAGTTCAAATCCAACGTCATGACCCTTGGACCGAGAGCATCGGTGATGAAACATGTGCCAGTCTGGTCGAAGGCAATCCCTGTGGCAAAGCTAGTGACGCCGCCGATCAGGCCGCGCGAAGTGGCTGCCCCGGTGAGCGGATCGAACTCCCACACCTGGGTTATTGGTTGTAACCAATCTTGGCCGACGCCCCACACTCGACCCGTCGTCGGATCAATGTCAATGCTGATGTTGGCGAAATCTGCGCTCACCATGGTTGGGGTGCCCTGAAAACCTCGTGAGGGATTCATGGGAACCAGATAAGAAAGAGGATTATTCCCAACTAGCGGTGATAGAAATCGACCGCCATCAAATGCGAGCCCTTGATAGATATAGCCTCCGTTCGGAGTGTCGGCTCGATGTTCTTCAAGGACATCGCCCGTTGCCTGATCGATCCTTACCAATCCGGTGATCGGCCAGCCGTGGATGCCATACAATTCCTCCGCTATCTGCGCACCAGCCAGTGGAGCGATTGTTACGACTGCGATCAGGTGCCCGATGAGCCTCCGCGCACTGCGCACACGGGGCGTCCATCGAAGTTGAGGTGAGACGTAGTTCATGTTGTGGCCTTTGGTTACCTGTACTCAAATTGGAGGTTGCTCCACCTCAGCGGTACATTCGCCCCGATATACATGACGAGCTGGCTGCCAAAGTACGCTCCGATGGACTGAGGTGCCGCACTCTCCACGTCCGACTGTGGGATGTTGCACAAGTTGCAAGGCAATTGATTTAGGGTAGAGGTCCAATCCGGCCTGTACTGCTGAACCGCAGGCTGCGTTCCGGCTTGCCATGGCGTTGGTGGGGTCGGGTTCGCAAACGTGATCCATGCAGTCCGATAGTCCTGCGGCAAAGCGGCTCTTACCGTTGCTGGCGAAAGCGTACCTGGCGGTTGCGTCCACGCACTTGGGGGACTCGTGGCGGGAACTAGGACCTTTCCGTTGATCACGATCAGATTTTGGGAAGCCTCGTTCGCCAGCAACAATCTGCGATTCGATTGCCCTAGAGCCGAATTCGGGGACAGGTTCATCGCTGGAAGGTTGTGACTCACCGAATCATTCCCGTAACTAGCCGCCGCGACATAACCATGCGTCTCATCTGCCCCTATGTCAGGCCTCCCGCCGACGATTCGGGGATTCCCATACCCCTCCATGTCCCAGTCCATGCTGCGAAGGGAAGCACACGCCGGCTCAATGAAGCTGGAACCATTTTCCGCAACCCAAGCCGTGCCGTTCGGCCCGCTTGGAGCCGCTGGCAGCACTCCCCTGTCCGCAAGCGGCGAGGTGGGGACCAAGCGCCAGTCTGTGTGGTAGACCCCGCCAATACCGCCCAGCGGAATAGCGACCCAGTTGCGCGCGTTCATGTACTCACCGACGAAACAAGGATCAATTCCATCGGTCGCCCCTGAGCCGCCGTTCCAAATCTTGACCGCCGGAACTGGGAGCAGAGCTGGCGTACACGGAGTCGGCAGGAGAGTAGGGGTGCAAGCACCGAGCGTCGGAGGACCGCAGTCGAAAAGATTCATCCCGGCTCCAACCCCCTGAAGAACGGACACCTTGGGTGCAGAGAAGAAGAAACCGTTGTCCGAACCCACTCGTGACGGTTCGAATGCGTTCGACTCAGTGAAGATGCCGGTCGTCGCATCCTGGAGCTTCGTGTCTGAAGAATCGATGCCCAGCATGGCCATCCCAGTGCCCGGTGCAGTTCGGAACAGGTTGTTGAAGATACCCGGTCGACCAACTCCCCGCGGCGTTGATTCCAGATTCGGCCATGAACCCTGGCAAGCCGAATCGGTCACATCGATAATCGCGACCGCGTCTCCTCGGCAGGTAATCCAACTAGCGTACTGACCTCCAGCGTTGAATGCCCGGCTCGCCATCACGAACGTGTTTTGTGCGATCAGTACCTTCTGCTCGTGATAGCCGTTCGCTCCGAAGGGATCGTGTGTGAAGCGCGAGGCCAGCTCGATGCCTATGGACGGCCCCTTGATGGTCAGGCCGCCGGCCGGGGACCAATCGTCACGCATGTCGAAAACGCAATTCGTGATCCTTGCGTCTGTCGGCACGGCCACGAAGCCAAGGTTCGCTTGGATCCAGAACATGATCTGGATATCGCCGCCCTCGAATGTGAATCCGTCCAACAGCTCTGAACTGTCGGGCTCCGCAGACCATTTCGCGAGTGTCCCGATACCGCTGATGTGTCGCGAAATCGGCGAAGCCCCGGAAAAATCGACCAGCACGACAAACTCGAACACTGCCGATCCACCATTGAGGACGGGCCAGTACGCCGCATCCGAAACGTAGGGCGGCGCGGGGACGGAATAGCTGGTGGACTTTCCCCGAATCACGCAGCCACGCGCGCCGGCGCCTTGAACATTTACCCTGTCTCGCATCTTGATCGGCAGAGTGTCTCCGTTTCCTCCGCCGTCCGCCGGCCCGTAGATTCCAGGCAGCGCATACACGATGCCCTGTGTTGGGACGCTTGCCTGCCAGTAGATGTTCTGCTGTGAAAAGACGGCGTCGATCGCGGCCTGAAGCGTCTTGAAGGGCGCGGTGGGATCATTCACTTGCATCGACAAAGGAAAGCCGTTGGCTTGGACGATCACAGGCCCGTCGACCCCGAAGACGGGGTCTACCCAAGCGAGCGCAGTGACTCCGCCGCACGGGTCAGCCGTCTCCTGTCCTTGAAGAGCGATGACCATTGCGAAGGCGAGGGTGGCTAGCGCTAACATCTAATTGTCCTCCACTGGGGAACTTTGCGGCTGAAAATTCCGCAAGCGTTGAGCAATTAGTCGCACGGCGACTTCGATGCGCTCCGCACCTGTGCGCAGTCACTGGACCCAATGTGCTCAGACTCGTACGCGCGACCACCGCCTTCGCTGCCCACGGGGCTGTCGCGGGATTCGGACACCGCGCAGCGGCCCCGCCAATCGAAATGGAGGGCTGTTCTTCGATCGAAGCGGAGCGCGACGGGACCCGCCGGCACCTGTCGCTCCACGCCGAAAGCGCGCGCGGTTCGTTGGCGAATGCTGTCGGGCGCGTGTGGTCGTCGTGGTTGTGGCGTTCATCGAGCAGGCGCTTGCACGCGGCGGCGCCAAATCGCCCGCGCACACAACTGCTGTTGCCCAACCCGCCCGGACCGAAAGAAAGCAGGAACTGCTGCGGCGGATCGAGCGAGCGAGTGATTTCCGATTGGGCAACGACGCCATCAGATTGCGGCGCAATATGACGCCATCCAGCGCAACTTTGCCTGGCGTCCCAGAGTGCGGAGGGTGCCCGAACGTTTCACCGAAGCGCCGCGCAGTGCGCGGGCTCTGCCCTCGGTTACGACTCGCTCCCGCTCTCCGGCGGCAACTCGATGCCCTTCATCGTGTGCCCCATCTTGTCGCGCTTCGTGCGCAGGTACTTGATGTTGTTCGAATTGGGCTCGGTGGTCAGCGACTGCTGCGCGACCAGTTCCAGGCCGTAACCGCCGAGGCCCGCGATCTTCTTGGGGTTGTTGGTCAACAGCTTCATGCGCCGGACGCCGAGGTAGCGCAGGATCTGCGCGCCAAGTCCGTACTCGCGCAAATCGGCGGCGAAACCGAGGGCCTGGTTGGCTTCGACCGTGTCCATGCCCTGGTCCTGGAGCCGGTAGGCCTTGAGCTTGTTCTCCAGGCCGATGCCGCGACCTTCCTGGCGCATGTAGACCAGCACGGCGCGCGGCTCCTTGCCGAGCATTTCCATGGCCTGGTCGAGCTGGTTGCCGCAGTCGCAGCGCAGCGAGTGGAACACGTCGCCGGTCAGGCATTCGCTGTGCACACGCACGGTGACCACGTCGCTGACCGCATGGCGCGGGCCATCGATATTCGGGCCAGGCATGCCGAGCGTCAGGGCCATGTGCTCCTTGCCGTCGACGAGCGAGCGGAAAAGGTGCGCCGTGAACAGGCCGGCGCGCGTCGGCAGCGGCACGTCCATCTCGATCGGTTCGACCAGGCGCTCGTTCTGCCGGCGCCAGGCGATGATGTCGGCGATCGTGCAGATTTTCAGGCCGTGTTTGGCCGCGAAAACTTCGAGCTCGGGCATGCGCGCCATGCTGCCGTCTTCGTTCATGATCTCGCAGATCACACCGGCGGGACGCCGGCCGCACAGGCGCGCGAGGTCGACAATGCCTTCGGTCTGGCCGCCGCGAACGAGCACGCCGCCGTCGCGGGCGCGCAGCGGGAAGACGTGACCGGGGCGAGCCAGGTCCTCGGAGCGCGACTTCGCGTCGACGGCGACGCGGATCGTGTGCGCGCGGTCGGCGGCGCTGATGCCGGTGGTGACACCCTGGGCGGCTTCGATCGAGACGGTGAAGCCCGTGCCCATCTTCGAAGTGTTCTGCTGCGACTGCGGCCCGAGGTTCAGGCGGTCGCAAGTCGCTGCGTCGAGCGGCATGCAAATCAGCCCGCGGCCTTCGCGCGCCATGAAATTGATGTCGGCGGCGGTGACGTGCTCGGCCAGCATCGCCAAGTCGCCTTCGTTCTCGCGACCCGGGTCGTCGACCAGGATGATCATCTTGCCCCGGCGCAGATCGTCGAGGACTTCGGGGATGGTGCTGATGGGCATGGAGCCATGTTAGTCCATCAGCCTGGGGCGGTGCACAATTCGGGCCGGGTCCGGGATGCCCACAACCGGGCGCGCCGTCGGCATGGGCCCGCGCGGAATTAGAGCGGCCAGCCTCGACAGCCCCTCTGTTCGCGCTGATCGAGGTTGACCTGCGCGCTCTGGTCTGCGCCAGCGCCGAGCGCAGACCGACCGCGGGAGCAGCTTCAATCGCATACGACGGTGGGAGCGGCCCTGAATCCTCGAGGCTTTCGTCGCGTGAGCAGGACACGTCAAGCGAGACCTTTGCACGCGCGCTGCCTTCGTCGCACACGTAGCTGCTGCCAGAAGCGCTTGCGCCTACCTAGGTTGGTCGCCCCGAAGCGGCGGCACCCGGAACTCTTCGTGAAGAACCAACGCTATCGACACGGGATCTGGCAGCACGAGCCGAGTCCATCCATTCGGCGGCAAAGGCCTTGTCTTGAACGGGTTGCGACTACCATGGCGCTAAGATAAAAACTTTTATCTTAGCCCTATAATGACCGCAATCTGAAGTGAGCTTCAAGCCTCAGGTGGCGGCCCCGTCCTCACGCTCGGTATGTAGCGCAGCTGCCCGTGCGCGAGGATCACCGCAGTGCTTTGAATCGGCAGGCTGATGAAGGCCGCACGCCTGTCGGTCGCGAACTGCTCGAGTGACCCTCCCAGTTCGGATAGAGCCAGGGCCGAAGGATGCACGGCAATGACGATGTGCTGCAGTCCGCATTCGGGTTCGATCACGCGAGGGGCATTGGCGAAGCTTCGGCTCGAGACGGCGAAACTTGCGGCTCTCGTGGTGTCCGTGCGGCCCGCTTGAGGCTTCCCAGGCAGGTCCTTCTCCGCGCTTAGCGCAATCTCAAGCCTCGCACCCGACTGCTGAAGAAAGTGCCGTGCTAGATTTCAAGACTCAGCGCAGGCCTTCTACGGGCGCGCTCGTTTCAACCCTCGAGAGTCCACACCATGCTTCTTTCGCGCAATCTGTTCTGCATCACCGCCGCCGCGGCGCTCGCTTCTGTCGCCCAGGCTCAGTGGACCACCAACACGGCTGTGAACACTCCGGTGTGCGCGCAAACGGGCGATCAGGCCGTGCCGCGCGCCGTCGCCGTCGGTGACGGCAAGACTTGGATCGGCTGGTTCGATCACCGCGGCAGCAACTACGACATGTACGTGCAGCTGCTCGATCGCGGCGGGAATCCGCTGCTCGCGGCGAATGGCCTGCTCGTCAGCAGCAACACGCAGAACACGTCTCTGGTCGACTGGGACATCATCGCCGACTCCAGCGGCAACTGCGTGCTCACGTTCACCGACTTCCGCGCGGGCGGCGATCTCGACGTGTACGCCTATCGCATCTCGCAGAACGGGACGTTCCTGTGGGGAGCGAACGGAGTCGCGCTTTCGAACAACGCCGACTTCGAGCCCAATCCGAGCGTCGCGGAACTCAGCGATGGAACATTCGTGTTCGTTTGGTGCGTCAACCCGACCAGTGGAACCGGTTCTGTGGTCGCGCAGCGCTTGGACGCGGGCGGCAATCCGTTGATGGGCGCGTCACCCGTCGTGCTCGCCACGGGAACAGCGACCAACGAGAAGCCCGGCTTCAACGATGTCGTCGCTTCCGACAACGGCAACTTCGTCGTGATGTGGTTGCGCAACACGGCGGCATTTGTCAGCCCGCGACATATCAAGACGCAGAAGTACAACTCCGCTGGAACCGCGCTTTGGAACGCCGGTGCGCCGGTCAGCATCTTCGACGCCGCCTCCGTGCCGATCGGGTATCAGCCGATCCTGCAGAGCGACGGCGCGGGCGGAGCGGTCTATTGCTGGCACCGCGGTCTGACCTTCTTCGACAGCTTCGTGCAGAGGGTCCCGGCGAGCGGCGTCGAGTTGTTCGCACACAACGGCCTGAACATCTCGCTCGAAGCCAATCGCCACAAGCTCGATCCCTCCCTGGCCTATCTGCCGCAAAGCGGCGACATGATCGTGGTCTTCGATCGGCGCGACTCGGGGCAAGGCAATCGCGGCGTCGGCGTGCAGCGTATTTCGGCCGCCGGCGCTCTGTTGTGGGGCAACGACGGCATCGAACTCGAACTGGTC
This sequence comes from Planctomycetota bacterium, assembly GCA_043754695.1. Classification (GTDB taxonomy): domain Bacteria; phylum Planctomycetota; class UBA1135; order UBA1135; genus JADJQU01. Next base: position 15,919 of record JAYUUV010000268.1, on the reverse strand, counting down.
GACAGTGTCAATGAAGGCTTCGAACGCATCGTGCCGCTCGGCGACGGCGCGCTGATCACGTACTTCCAGTTTCCGACTTTCGGCAACATGAACTCGAACATCCTCGCGCGCCGCGTCGACGGCAGCGGTGCGACGATGTGGGGTCCGCTCGCGATCTGCAGCAACCTGGTCTGGAAGGACAAGCCGCGATTGGTCAGCGACGCGACCGGCCTCGCGCGCATGGTCTGGGACGACGAGCGCGTCGATTCCGGCGACATCTACGCGCAGGACATCTACGTCGACGGCACGCTCGGGCAAGTCGCGCTGCCGGTCGTCTATTGCACCGCGAAGATCAACTCGCTGGGCTGCACGCCGACGATCGGTTTCAGCGGTTTTCCGAGTGCGACGCTTGGTTCAGGTTTCACGCTCAGCGCAAGCAACGTGATCAACAACAAGCCCGGCCTGTGCATCTACAGCAACGGCGGCCAAGCCGCGGTGCCGTTCCAAGCCGGCCTGCGCTGCGTGAACACGCCGATCAAGCGCTCGGTTCCGCTGAACTCGGCCGGCAATGCGCCGCCGAACGACTGCTCGGGTGCCTACTCGCTCGACATGAACGCTTTCGCCGTGGGCGCACTGGGCGGAACTCCCGCGCTCTTCCTGGCGACACCGGGAACCGTCGTCGATGCACAGTTCTGGGGCCGCGACAACGGATACGTCGCGCCGAACAACTCGACGTTGAGCGACGGAATCGAGTTCGCGGTCACGCCTTGAGCGAGAGATGGGGCTTGATCCTTGCCGTACATCGACATGAATGCGAAACGGGGAGCGCGGGCTATTGCGTGGGTCGCGTGTCCCCTGCTCGCTGCACTGGGCGGCTGCTTCGATCGCGAGGCGACGCGGACTCTCGAATCTCTCCGACCTCTTAGTGTTGCGCGAATCGCGTCACTCCCGGAGGTTTCGCTGAATCCGATTCCGCCTTCGACACGCACAGCGGCGAAGGATGCCGCGCGAGGCGCGCGGGACGTGAGCGCCGATCCGGATTCGATTCCATGCGCGACGGAAGCAGCAGCGGCCGAAATTACGCCGCCGCCTGAATCGCTCGCGAGTGAGGTCCTCGCCCTCGAGCGTGCCGTGTGGCTAGGCAAGGCGAAGGTCGATGCGGTGGATGAGTTCGGACACACTCTCCTGCATCGAGTCGCTCGCGCCGACAGAGAGGACCTTGCGCGCAGGCTCGTCGCTCTCGGCGCCGATCCTTCGGCGATTTCAGTGTTCGGCTACACGCCGATCGACCTGGCGATCCAAGCGGGGCGCGGGGACAACGCCATTCGCTTCCTCGAGTCCGTCGGCGGGACGGTGAGCGTCTTCAAGTAACCAATCTGCGAAGGCGGGGCCTGTTCCCAATCAAAATTGAACGGCGCCTGCGCTCCGGTCTGAAGCACAGACGCCGCATTCCTCAGTTCTTCGTCCTGACGTTCAGTTTTTCTTGGGCGGCGTCGGCTTTTCTTCGGGTTTCTTCGCGGGCTCCGCGGGCTTGGGCGCCGGGCCACGCTTGATCGGTTCTCCGCTCGTCACGGTGCTCGAGTTCGTCACCGGCTTGCCGGCGAGCAGTTCATCGAGCGCCTTGCGCAGGAAGGCATTGGCCTTGTCGCCCTTCTCGACCTTCGGATCGTCGTCGATCGCGCCCTTGTAGCGCAGCACGCCCTTGGCATCGATCACGAACACTTCGGGCGTCGTATGCGCGCTGAGTCTCTCGCTCAGTTTGCCTTCGGGATCGGCCACCAGCGCCGCGCCGAGCGGAGTCTTGCTCGAGTAGTCCTTCATGCGCTTGTAGGGATCCGCGCCGGCTTCGAGATCGGCCGCATTCGGATCGACCGCGATCACGGTCACGCCCTTGGCCGCATACTCGTCGGTCAGTTTCTTCAGCCGATCCTGATAGGTCTTGCAAGTCGCGCTGTCGATCGACCACATCGCGAGGACCAGCGCTTTTCCGCGGTACTCGCGCAGCGTGTGCGGCTTCGCGGCGGTGTCGGTCAACGCAATGGCTCCATCGACCTCGTCGCCTATCGTGGGTTGCTTGGGTGCCTCCGCCTTGGCAGCCGGCTTCTGCTCGGGCTTCGCCTCCGGTTTCTTCTCGGGCGGTTTCGGCGTCGGTTTCTGGGCGGGAGTCGTGTGCGTGCTCGTGGACTTCTTGTGCGGAGTGTCGGCGTGAGCAGGCAAGCCGACGAACGAAATCAAGGCGAGGGCAAGGCAGGTCTTGGGGAGTGTGTGCATGGCGGATCCTGGTTGTGACGAATTTGTGCCGGAGGGGCGTTGTGCGCGAAGGCGTTCAGGCGCCGAAGCGGAGCGAGGAGCACAGCGCTCCATGTCCCGTGCGCGCGTCATCCTCGTCGGCTGGTCATTGCGCGTACGCGCTGGGCCTGCGAAGTGTTGGTGGAGTCGGGCTCAGTTGCGCAAGTCGAGTGTCAATAGAGCAATAAGCGAGACTTGCGGCACTCGCTGCTCGCCTCGTACGATGCATTAGGTACGTGGACAGGCATCGTGTGCGCTGCTGCCGAAAAGTGGGTGTCCGGAAACACAGCGTGGGCGAGCTCCGCTTTCGAGCACCCTCCACGCTCAGCCCGCGAACAAATGCCATGTCCCGAATTTCATGCAGCTTTTCACGCTGCGCGATGAGCATGGTTGCAAGCGTCGCGCTTGCGCTGAAACTCGTGCCGAGCTCACCGCTGATTCAGGAGGTAGAGAACCCCACTTCTGCGCAGGTCGCCTGTCGATGCCACTCATGGCATCCGGCGAGCAACGGGCCCTCGTACTGCTGCGCACCGATCCGATCGAACGCTCCTGCGACGGCGATGCTCGCGAACGAAGTGACGGTCGCGCAGCGCTTGTGCTGCGAACGTGCAGCGGCGGAGAGCGACGAATAGCTATGCTGTCGGGGATGTACCCGCGCATGATCCGCTGATGGCACTCGACTCGCTTTCCTGGAGCGTGCTGTCGGCCGCCATGGCAGTTGCGCTGGTGCACACGGCGCTCGGGCCGGATCACTTCCTGCCTTTCATCATGCTTTCGCGTGCCAGGCGCTGGAGTCGCAGGCGCACGCTCGTGATCACCGCATTGTGCGGAGTGGGACATGTGTTGTCCTCTTTGCTCTTGGGCCTGGTCGGGATCGCGCTCGGCGCTTCGGTCGGTCTGATCGATCGCGTGGAATCGTTTCGCGGCAATCTGGCGGGCTGGGCGCTGGTCGTGTTCGGGACGGTGTATGCGGCCTGGGGCCTGCGACAGGCGCTGCGCCAGCGCGCAGGCGTTGCGCTTCACTCGCATGCTGGCCACGTCCATGTGCACACGCACGCCGATGGCGGCCATGCCCATGGGCAAGCCGATCCGCCGCAAAGGAACGTGACGTTCTGGACGCTGTTCGTCGTCTTCGTGCTCGGGCCCTGCGAGCCGTTGATCCCGCTGTTCATGATTCCCGCCAGCCGCGGACGCTGGTCGCTCGCGCTTTGGACCGGCGTCGTGTTCGCCGTGGTGACGATCGCGACGATGCTCTTGATCGTCGGCGCGGCCTACTCTGGGCTAGCGCGCTGGCGCTGGTCGAGCCTCGAGCGCTGGTCGCATTCGCTCGCGGGCGCCGTGATCGCATCTACGGGCTTGGCGGTACTCTTCGCGGGCCTGTGAGGTGCGCGTGACGACACGCGAGACGGTGCCCTGCACTTGAAGTGGCCCTGCGGGAATACTGGGGCGCGCCGTTACGGGCAGGGCCCAACCTTGCAGCACCCGCTCGAAGCTCGCTGTTGATAGGCGACGACGTTCTGGTGGCGGTCGAATTCGACGTGGCAGCAGGCATCGACGAGTTCGCGAAGGCGCTCGCGGCCGCGCTGCACGCGACTCTTCGCCGCCGGAAGCGAAAGGCCGAGTTGCCTGGCGATCTCAGGTTGAGAAAGCCCCTGCACGTCGGCCATCTCGACGACCTGGCGATGTTCCGCGGAGAGCTGCGAGTTGAGATAGCCTTCCAACCACGAGTTCACCTCCGCGTTGAAGTTCTCCTCGGGTGGCGCAGTTTCTGCGATGCGCTCCGGCTGCTCGAGTTCTGCGCCCTTCGCACGTCGACGATGATCGCCGAGCACGTTGCGCGCGATACGGTAGACCCACGCGCCCAGCCGATCCTCGTCGTTGACACTGCCGAGCCCCGCGTGCACGCGCAAGAAAGTTTCGTTCACCAGATCCTCGACTGTGTGCACGTCGCCGACACGGCGGCGGAAAAAGCTGCTGAGTTCCTCGCGCATCGAGAGCCACAGGTCCTCGCTGGTCATCGCCATGGAAGTTCTACTTGCTGCAGCACGCGGCTGCGGCGGCGGCGCTTGGGACGCAACAACTCGAATTCACCGGCGCGCGCTGATTCACGTCCGCAGCGGTGACGACGAACACTTCCCACGGATTGCCGTCGGGGTCCTCGATCCAGACCTTGGTCTGCACGGCGTAGCAGCAGGCCGTGTCCTCTTCGACGCGCGTGGCAAGCCCCGCTGCCTTGAAGCGTGTGATCATCGCCTCGACCGCATCGGTCGACTGCACTTGCACGCCGAAGTGCTGTTGGCCGCCGCGACGCGCGAAGGGTCCGCCCGCTCCTTCGTTGAGCGAGAGATTCAGCGCCGGATCGGCGGGTTCGAACTTGGCGTAACCCGGCCGAAGCTTGGCGGGCGCGAGTCCGAAGAGCACTCGGTAAAATTCGATCGAGCGCCCAAGGTCCCCCACCTCGAGCGCGATGTGGACGCGAGAGTTGCCTTCGAAGCGCACTGCGGATGTCTGGTTCATGGAATGGATCTTGGGTCAAGGGCGCCGGGAAATTCCAGCGCAGGTCACCTGCTGACGTCGATGTCCCCCCAATCGATGCAAGAATTCCATTCCTGCTTGCCGGATCCAGCCGGGCTGGCGATGCTCTGCGCGCCCGCGGAAAATGGCGAGCTCTCATCATGTGTTTAGCTCGGAACCGCCAGCCTCGGGTTGGGTTGTGCCCCAGATGATCCCCTTCCAGCGGCTCTGTCTCGCCGGCTTGCTGCTTTCCTTCGCGTCAGCGCCCAGCGCAGCATCGCACAGTTCGCCTGGGGACGAGGTCAAGACCTTCAAGTTCGACCACGAGAACATCCTCGGCACTTCCCTGCACCTTGAGTTGCACGCCGAGGAAGCAGTGGCGCGCAAGGCCAAGGCCGACGTGTTCGCGGAGATCGAACGGCTGCGCGGCGTGCTCAGCACCTACGATCCAAAGAGCGAGTTGATGCGCTTGCCGCGGCCCTGCCAGGCGACGCCGGCCTCGACGGATCTGCGCGCGGTGATGCATGCCTGCGATCACTGGAGCGCGGAATCGAAGGCGACGTTCCAGCCCGGCGTCGAATTGCTCACGCAGCTTTGGGCAGCGGCCGAAAAAAGCGGCAACGTTCCCGCGGCGGCCGAACTCGAAGCCGCGTGCGCGAAGCTCGCGCGGCCGCTGTGGTCGATCGACGACGAACACGGTACGGTCACGATGCTCACCGAAGCAGCGGTGTGTTTCGACGCGCTGGCCAAGGGTTACATCATCGACCGTGCGATCGCCGTCGCGCAGGCGGCGGGAGTCGCCGACATCGTGCTTGAGATCGGCGGCGATCTGCGTGTCAGCGGCGAGAGTTCGTCGCGCATCGCCGTCGCCGATCCGCGCGAGCCCGCGGAAAACGCCCCGAGCCTGTGCGACCTCGACCTGCGCAACGCGTCTGTCGCCACCAGCGGCGGCTACGCGCGCGGCTTCAAGATCGCGGGCAAGCACTACTCGCACATCTTCGACCCGCGCACGGGCCGTCCTGTCGAGCAGATCCTGCAAGCGACGGTGATCGCGTCCGACGCGACTACGGCCGATGCGCTGGCCACGATCCTCAGCGTGCTCTCCCCCGAAGCAGGCATCGCGCTCGTCGCCAAGACCGCCGGCGCCGCGAGCATGACCGTCGATGCACAGGGCGAGCAGCACGCGAGCCCGAATTGGTCGAAGTTCGTGCGCAATCAGGCGCCTCCCGCCGCGCCGATCTTGCCCAGCGCGTTGCCGGGCGGCGCTGAAGTCGTGCTCGCGTTCGAACTTCAACAGCCGTCCTCGAGTGGCCGCGGCGGAGAAGGCGGCCGCCCGAAGGACGGCGGACGCGAGCGGCGCGGCGGCAACTATCGGCGGCCCTACGTCGTGGCTTGGATCGAGGACGAGCAGGGCCAGGCGGTCCGCACGCTGAGTCTGTGGATCCAAAAACCGCGCTGGATCAACGACTTGCGGCGCTGGAGCGAGCTCTATCCGAACAAGCAGGACGACGTGCGCGCCGTGACCCGCGCCACGCGCGCCGCCGGCGCCTACGAGTTGGTCTGGAACGGCCGCGACGACGCGGGAGCGGCTATGGCGCAGGGCAAGTACACGATGTTTCTCGAAGTCGTGCGCGAGCACGGCACGTATCAGATCCTCTCGCACGACATCGAAGTGAACGGTGTCGAGTTCTCCGCGGCCATGGTCGGCGAGGGCAGCGAGATCAAGTCGGCCACGGTTTCGCTGCGCTTGGCGGCGGCGAAGAAATAGACGGCTGCGACGTGGGCGAACGTTCGAAGCTGCATCTCGCCGGTGCTGTCCGCTGGCTGCACACGTATCTCTCGCTGATCGGTTTCGCGGCTGTACTGTTTTTCGCCGTCACCGGGCTGACGCTCAATCACGCCACCTGGTTCGAGTCGGGCGCGGAGCAGGAGCGCACGCAAATCCTCGCGCTGCCTGAAAAACTCCTTCCGGTCGGCGTCGAGCCGGACGCGGAAGCGCTGGAAAGCTGGGCACGCACGGAGTTCAAGCTGCGCGGCGACCTGAACGACTCTTCCTTCGACCCGCAGCACGCTTCGATCGTGTTCAAGGCGCCAGGCTATTCGGCAGATGTCGAGATCGATGTCGCCAAGCGCACGGCGACCTTGCACGAAACGAAATTGAACTCGTGGGCCGTGCTCGACGATCTGCACAAAGGTCGCGACAGCGGCTCGACCTGGGCCTGGGTCATCGACATCAGTGCGATCGTGATCGCGGTTTCGGCGTTGACCGGCATCTGGCTGCTTTTCTACGTGAAGCGCAGACGCTTGGCCGGATTCCTCGTCGCCGTGGTCGGCTTGGCGGTGCTCGCGCTCGTCGCTTGGCTCTGGACGCCCTGAGCCGCCTGCCTCGCTACAAGTACGTGACCGCGACCGCGTCGCTGGAAGACAGCCGCCTGCCGCCGCCCTGCGGATCGAAGACCAGCCACTGCGCGTAGAAGATCTGGCCGGCAAGTTGGGCCTGGCCTGGAATCTCGAGCGTCGCCGAGCCGAAGCCCAGGCCCGCGCCATTGCCCTGCAACGCGCCGATGCGCACGACCTGAGCGCCCGCGCCAAGTCCGACGTGCAACGTCGCGCCCTGGAACGGAAGGCCGACGAGTACCTGAATCGGACTGAGCAACAGCACGGCTTCCCTGCCCGCGTGACCGCCGTCAATGCCGACAGTCCACTTCCGATCACCGAGGATCGCGGGCTCGAAAGCGACGAGCTGCGGCGCAAATCCTCCGGCACCACTGCTCGCCGCGCCATAGTGCGCGGGCACGGCCTGCGTCTCTGAATACAACACCGGCCGATCGAATGGCGCCGTTTCCGCCGCGACGCGCGGATCGGTCATCGGTCGCGTCAGGAGCGCGAGCAGCGCAGCCTTCTGCTGCGGCGTGAACCCGATCGGCGCGATCGTCGGCGGTTTGTTCGCAGCAGAAAAATCGCCGCCGCGATCGTAGAAGTCGATCACGTCCGAAAGCGTGGCCATCTGCCCGTTGTGAAAATAGGGCGCGCGCAATTCGACGTTGCGCAGCGACGGCGTCTTCATCGCGCCGAGATCGGTGACCAGGCCCGTGACCTGGCCGCGGCCGAGGTCCTCAGCTTGCGGCCGAACGCCGGTGTAGTGGAACACGCCGTCGGTCTGCAGCGGTCCGGAGTGGCAGACGTTGCAGCGGCCCGCGCCGTTGAAGACTTGCAGGCCTTGCTGCTCGAGCGGCGTCAGCGCGTTCGAATTGCCGCCCATGAACGCGTCGAACGGACTCTGATTCGAGACCAGCGTGCGCTCGTAGCTCGCGATCGCCATGGCGATGCGCAGCGGGGTCACGTCGGAAGTTCCGAAGGCCTCTTGGAACAACGCGCGGTAGGTCCGGCCGTTGATCCAGTTCGCCAGGGCCACGGGAATGTCGCTCGCCAGGCGCAGCGGAGTCGCGCTCGCGATACGTTCGGCGACGTCGTTCCAGTCGCGGCCGATGTGGGCCATTTCAGCGACACTCGTCGGCGGCTCAAGCGACTGAATTTCGAGCGATGCACCCTGCGCGAGCACGATCGCACCCGTGATCGGATCCTTGAACGCACCCTCGGCACGGCCGTTCCAGAACTGACGCTGCAGGTAACCGGAGTTGATCGCGCTCATCGAACGGCGCGGTGTGACCTGACGCTGCAGACGGAAGAGGCCGGCGAGTTCGAGGCTGCCGTCGGCGCGCGCGCGTGTCACTCCGAGTGAACCCAGGACGTCGTCCGCCGTTCCGAAGAGATCGTCCGCGCCGGGATTCGCGCTCTGCGCTCCAAGCAGTCCGCTGCGCGGATCCGAACCGCCCGCGCCGAACACGTGGCAGGTACCGCAGGCGACGGTCTGGTTCGAACTGAGCTGCTCCTCCCAGAACAGGACCTTGCCCAGGTTGACCTTGGCGGCGGTGACCGGATTCCCCGCGGGTGCCGGAGCGATCGGCGGGATCGGCAGCGGAATCTGGCCCTGGGCCGCGCAGAGCGCCGGCAGCCACAGGGCGGCGATCAGTGCACGGCTCCCAAGGAGTGTGGGGTTGCGCGAGGAGTTCATGGAGAGGGGCGGCCCAGTTCGACTGCCCCCAAGCCTACCCCAAGCTGCAGAGATCCCCGGCCAAACGAGCGCGGCGCGTTCCGTCCGTTGACGGAGCGCGCCGCGCGTGGATATCCGTCCGTTTACTTGTAGGTGATCGCGACGGCGTCGCTGGAGCAGAAACGCACTCCGGCGCCCTGCGGATCGAGCACCAACCATTGCGCATAGATCTGTTGCCCGATCAGCAGCGGATCGTTCGCGATAGCGACCTTCCACGAACCCCAGCCGTTGCCGTTGCCCGCACCTTGCAAGCCGCCGATGCGCTTGACCAGCGACGCAGCACCAAGATCGACGTGCAGCGACGCGCCTTGGAAAGCCACGCCCGTGAGCAGCTGCACCGGGCCCATGATCAGCACCGCCGGCCGGCCGCCGTTGCCGGCGTCGATACCCAGGGTCATCGCGTTGCTGCCCGTGAGCGCCGGCTCGAACGCGACCATGCGAGGAGTGAATCCACCGCTGCCCTGCGTCGGCGTTCCGTAGTGCGACGGCACCGCATTGGTCTCGGAAGCCAGAGTCGGACGATCGAAGGGCGCGGTCTGATTCGTGACTCGAACGTCGGTCAGCGGCCGCCCAAGGAACGCGATCAGGTTGGCGCGCTGTTGCGGACTCAGGCCGATCGGCGCGATCGTCAGCGGCTTGTTCGGAGCGCTGAAGTCACCGCCGCGATTGTAGAAGTCGACCACGTCGCCGATCGACGACATGCGTCCGTTGTGGAAGAACGGCGCGCGCAGTTGCAGGTTGCGCAACCCCGGCGTCTTCATCGCGCCGCGATCGCCGTTGTTGCCGGTCACCGCGAAACGGCCAAGGTCGTCGTTCGGCGGACGGACACCGGTGTAGTGGAACTGATTGTCGGTGAAGAACGGCCCGCCGTGGCAGGTGTTGCAGCGGCCGATGCCGTTGAAAATTTGCAGGCCCTGCTGCTCCTGCGCACTGAGCGCTCCGGCATTGCCCGACACGAATTGATCGAAGGGCGTTTGGTTCGAGCTCAGCGTGCGCTCATAGGTCGCGATCGCCATGGCGATGCGCGTCGGAGTCACGTCAGGCGTGCCGAACGCTTCCTGGAACAACTCGGGGTACGAGCGATTGTTGATCCAAGTCGACAACGTCGGCGGAATATTCGTCGCCAGACGCAGCGGCGTGCTCGTTTCGATGCGCGCGGCCACGTCGATCCAGTTGCGGCCGACATGCCCCATCTCGACATCGCTGGTCGGCGGCCCGAGCGCTTGGATCTCGAGCGACGCGCCCTGGGCGATCACGACGACACCTGTGGTCGGATCCGTGAACGGCCCCTGCGCGCGACCATCCCAGAACTGCAGCGGCGCGAACGCGGCGTTGATCGCAGAGGGTGCGCGGCGCGAGGTGACCTGCCGCTGAAGACGGAAGATCGCCGCGAGGTCATAGCTGCCATCGGCGAGCGCGCGGGTCACCCCGCGCGAACCGAAGATGTCATCGGGACCGCCGAAGACGCCGTCGGGGCCGGGGTGCACGCTGCCCGAGTTCACCTGCGCGGTGCGCGGGTCCGAGCCACCGGCGCCGGTGACGTGGCAGGTGCCGCAAGCCATCGTCCGGTTGCTGCCCAGTTGCTCCTCCCAGAACAGGACCTTTCCAAGGTTCGTCTTGGCGGTCGTGACGGGATTGCCGGCCGGCGCCTGGGCCACCGCGGGCGGCGGCGGCGGAGGCGGAGGCGGCGGTCCCTGGGCCGAAGAAACCGCGGCGGCCAGAACGGACGCCGCGAGGGCCTGGAACCAGGGGAATCGATCGTTGTGATTCGAAGTCATAGGGCAATGGGCCCCAGCGGGGCGCGACCTTTGATAATACCAGGGTTTTCGAACGCCTCGGGCTCGTCAGCGGGCGCCGTCGTGGGTCCGCTGAAGCAAGTCCGGATCGCTCGCCAGCCTGAACCGATTCACGCGGCCCTGGTTTCGCGGAAAGCTACATTCGCTGAACATCGCTCGCGGGCTCTTCAGGGCGAACGCGATTGTGATTTTCAGCGGTTACTCTGGTCGCCAGGAAGTGCATGGTCTTCGGACTAGCACGCACGGGATGGGAACCTCCAAAGACTCCTCCTCCGGGAGACGATTTCAGACCACGCGCTGGAGTCTCGTGCTGCGAGCGGGTGGTCACGATGCGCCGGCGGCGCGACTCGCGCTCGAGTCTTTGTGCAAGCAGGTTTGGTATCCGCTCTATGGATACGTGCGCAGGCGCGGCTTCAGTCCCGAGGACGCCCAGGATCTGGTGCAGGGATTTTTCGCGCGCCTTTTCGAGAGCGGCGATCTCGCCAACGTTTCGCCGGAGCGCGGACGCCTTCGATCGTTTTTGCTGGCTGCGCTCAAGCACCACATCGCCAATCATCGGCGCGGTGCGCAGACGCTCAAACGGGGCGGTGCGATGCATGTGGTGTCGATTGATCTCGAGGACGCGGAGGGACGATTCTCAGCCGAGCCGGCGGATCTGGAAACACCCGATCGCGCCTACGATCGCCGCTGGGCGCAGACGTTGCTCGAACGTGTCTTGGTGACGCTGGGCGATGAATTTCGCTCGGCAGGGCGCCGCGAACTTTTCGTGTTGCTGGAGCCGAGTTTGAGCGGCGAGCCGCCTGATCACATCGATGTCGCGAAGAAGCTTGGCATGACCCATGGCGCGGTCAAGGTCGCGGCGCACCGGCTGCGCAGGCGGTATGGGGAGCTCCTGCGGCGCGAAATCGCGCAGACCCTGGCGCGTCCGGAAGAGGTCGAAGACGAGATCCAGAACTTGTTCGAAGCGTTGGGGGAGTGAGGGCGGTTGGTACCTGGCTCTTTCATCGATTCGTACTCGAATCGTCGAAAGTGCCTGGCACCGTACTGGAACGGTACCCTTCCCCATCCCACCGTGACCTCGTCCCCCACCTGTCCCCGCTGCGGAGCGACTACTCCCGCTCGCTCCGATGCCCGCGGCTTGTGCGCGCGCTGCATGATGAGCATCGCGCTCGAAGACTCGCGCAAAGCAACCTGGGACGCTCCGCCTCCGCGGCAAGCGCTGCGCATCGAACCCAGCGAGGTCGAAGCTCTGCTCCCGCAATTCGAAATCCACGACCTGCTCGGCCAGGGCGGCATGGGCATCGTCTTCAAGGCGCGACACAAGCAGAAGCGGCGCTGGATCGCGTTGAAGATCCTGTTCGCGCGCGAGTCGAGCGAACGCGCTTTCGCCGAACGTTTCGCGCGCGAAGCTCGCGCATTGGAGAGCCTGAATCATCCCAACATCGTCTCGCTGCACGAATCGGGCGAAGTCGGCGGGCGTTTCTATCTCGCGATGGAATACGTCGAAGGCCGCACGCTGCGCGACCTCCTGCAGACCGGCCAGCTCTCGGCGACAACGACGTTCGAGATCATTCGCCAGCTTTGCGACGCGCTCGAAGCTGCCCACGCGCTCGGCCTGGTGCACCGCGACCTCAAGCCGGAGAACGTGCTGCTCAATAACATCGGCACGGCCAAACTTGCCGACTTCGGCCTGGCCAAATTGCGCTCGGCCGACATGGCGCCCAACACGTTGACCGGCGAGCAGGAGACGATGGGCACGCCGCACTACATGGCGCCCGAGCAGATCGAGCGGCCGCGCAGTGTCGATCACCGCGCGGACCTGTTCTCGCTGGGCGTCCTGTTCTACGAACTTCTGACCGGTGAGCTGCCGCTCGGCCGTTTCCTGCCGCCGTCGCAGTTGTCGGCGGTCGAGCCGCGCATCGATGCTCTGATCCTGCGCGCGCTCGACAAGAATCCGGCGCGACGCCAGCCGAGCGCGGCGCAGTTCCGCGCGGACCTCGAACACATTTTGCGCACACCGCAGCCGGTGCAAGGGGCGCAGGAGCGGCTGCGGCGCCTGCGCCTCGACGATCGCTCGCCCCATCGGCCGTGGGCGATCGTGCGCGCCTTCGTGGTGCTGTTCCCGCTGGCCATGTTGATCGCGTTCCTGCGCGACGCGATGAATTCGTCGCTGCTCTTGATTTCGCTTTCGACGTTCGGCGTCTTCCTGTGGGGCGAACGGTTGGTGGCGCGGCGCGATCGGCTCGATCCGGCCGTACGCTTGTGGTTGCTCACGGGACTCGTGCTCCTGCTCGTCCCGCTCATGGCCTTTGCGCCGACGGTCGCGCGCTGGGCCTATGGCCTCGTGCCGCGCGAGGACCTCGAACCGAATCAGATCATGGCGTTGCGCTGCATTGCCGCGGTCTCGCTCGCCCACCTCTCCTGGGCAGCCTGGCGCTGCTGGGATTCTTTCCGTCCGCGGCCCAAACGCGTGGACGAAGTCAGGGGCGAGTAGCGAGGATGGCGGGCATGAAGAATCCCGCCGCAGTGCTCCTGCTCGCGATCGCGTCGCTGTCGAGCTGTGTCTCGACCGTGTCGCAGCCGGTGTCGGCGCCGATCAAGTCGATCATGCGACTCGAGGATCGGCGTACGATCGGGCCCAATGGCGAGCTCTTGCAGTTCCTCGCGGACTCCGATGCAGCCGTGCGCGCGCGGGCCGCAACGGCGGTCGGGCGTCTGAAGTTCCCGAACGGTGGCCCGGAGGCGACGACGAAGCTTCGTGCGCTGTTGCGCGATGCCGATGAAAACGTGCGTGCCTGCGCGGCGTTCGCACTGGGCATGCGCGAAGATCCGGCGGCATATGAGGAGTTGGTCACGCTCGGCGTCGGAGCGAAGCAGGATACTTCGGCGCTGGTCCGCGCGAGAGCAATCGAGGCGGCGAGCAAGTTGAATCGACCGGAGCTGTCCGAGCAGCTCCTCGCGGCCCTCGATGATCCTTCCGCTGACGTTCGGCTCGAAGCCGCCGCCGGAACCGCGCGCTGGAAGACCGACGCGCCAAACGCGAGCGCAATCAACACGCGGCTCGCAACCTTCGTCGCAAAGGAAGGCGATCTGCGCGTGCGCACCTACGGTCTGTTCGCACTCGAACGACGCAAGGCCAAGGAAGGCCGCGAACTGTGCTTGAAAAGCGCGCAGTCAACGGATGTCGACGAACGCCTGTTCGCCGTGCGCGGACTGGCGAATCTTGCCGGAGATCCCGAGGTCGACGCTGCTCTGACGGTTGCCTCGCACGACTCCGATTGGCGAATTGCCGTCGAGGCGCTTCGCGGACTCGCGAAGAGTTCATCAGAAGCCTCGCTCGAGGCGATTTCGGCTGCGACAGGCAGCAAAAATCATCACGTGCGCGCTACGGCCATCGAATCGGGCACGGCCCAATTCGACGCGCTCTCGCAGACGGAATTGATCGCGAGGACAAACGGCGTCGGCAATTTCGATCTCATCTGGAACGAGGCTTCACCCGCGGTGCGGGCCGCCGCAATGGCCAATCTCCCGCAGGTCGTGCCTGAGCCAGCCTTCAGCTCGGACCCTTCGCCCCACGTCCGAGCTGCCCTTGCTGCTCAAGTTGGCAAGCCGCGGCGAGCGAGCGAGACACCGTTCTTCCTCTCATTCGATGATCTCGAAGGTGAGCACGACCGGTTGGTGCTGGCCGCTTTCATCGAGAGGCTCGGTGTCATGGATGAAGATGATGCTGAACTTCGGCATGAGCCGTGGTGGTCGGTCGGCGCGCAGCAGGCTGAACCCTATCTCGCCCACCCCGACAACGGCATTCGACTCGCGGCGGCCAGTGCACTGCTTGCGCGCAAGGCGCCGACAACCGAAATCTCCAGACTGAAGACTTGTTATGACACAGCAAGTGGCGAGATCTCATCCGAGTTACGTTTCAATCTGATCAAACTCGCCGCAAAGATTGGCGGCGAGGATGCGAAGCGCTTCCTGCAGCACGGACTCGAGGACTCCGACGCCTACGTTCGGCGCACCGCGCACGATGAGCTCGAGAAGTTGACGGGTACGTCGATTCCCTGGACCGACAAGGCTTTGCCCGAAGTCGAACTCGGCTTCCCCGGCGAAGGCACGCTCGCCAATCCTCGCCCGCACGTCGTCATCTCGACCTCGCGCGGCGAAATGGAGTTCGTGCTTTTCGCCGACGAAACGCCGCAGCACGTCCTGAACTTCCTGAAGCACGCGGACTTCTACAAAGGTACGACCTTCCACCGCGTCGTCTCCGATTTCGTCGCGCAAGGCGGCGACGCGCGCGGCGATGGCAACGGCGGATCGAGCTGGCGCGGCGATGCTTTGCGACATGAGATTTCCGCGCGCAAGTACGTGCGCGGCTCGCTCGGCATGCCGCGCAACGAGGACTGGGACTCAGGCGGAAGCCAGATCTTCATCACGCACCGCGCGACTCCGCACCTCGACGGCCGCTACACGATTTTCGGCGAGTTGGTCAAGGGCTTCGAAGTGCTCGACGCAATCGATCTTGGCGACACGATCCACGAAGTGCGCGTGCTGCACTGAGTGCGATGAACGTTCCCGGCGCGCCTTCGGTCTGCTTCCTGACTTTCCTGTTCGTCGCCTGGCCCGCAATCTCGATTCGCAGCGCGCGCGAGATGCGCACGGCGCGCCAGCGCAGCGCGGGTTTCTCGCCACGCGCGAGAGAGACAACCCGGAAGAGCACGCTGGTCACACAGATCGCGACCGGGCTTTTTGCCTGGTGGGTCGGCAGCGGTTTCGACTTCAAACCGTTCGCCTTTCCAGCGCTGGATTGGAGCGATGGTCTCGCCGCGATTGGCGCACTCCTGTGCTATATCGCGCTGCGCGCTGTTTTGCGCGCGATGCGCAGCGAAGCCGAACGGCGCAAGCTCGCGGTCTACGCGATCGCGCCGCGCACGTCGCGCGAGTGGTACCTGTGGTGCGCCACTGTGCTGACCGCCAGCGTCAGCGAGGAAATCGCTTATCGCGGCGTCGCGATGCAAATCCTGTGGTGGACGACCGGCAATCCATGGATCGCGGCGCTGCTTGTCGCCTCTGCATTCGCTGGAGCGCATTGGCTGCAAGGCTGGAAGAGCATGGCGACCATTTTCCTGATGTCGCTCGTGATGCAGGCCCTGGTCGTTTACACGCAGACTCTTGTGCTGGCGATGCTCGTGCACGCGGTCTACAACTTCATCGCCGGCGCTCGCATCCGGCG
>JAYUUV010000267.1:0-27364 GCA_043754695.1 Planctomycetota bacterium | reverse complement strand
CCAGCTCGCGCAGCTCTCCGGTCTGTGCAACAAGATCTCTGTGCTGCAGCGCGGCAAACTGTTGGTCAGCGGGCGCGCGAGCGACTTGCTTGCCGATGTTTCGGCTCGTTATCTGCTCGTCAGTCGCGACAACGCAGCGCTCGAGCGCGCCGGTGCGCGCTTGGAGCTTTCGTTCCACGCGTATTCGCACAGCGACGATCGCGCGCCGGAAACCGAGCACGGCCAGGCCGGTCGAGTGTTTGAACTGGGCACTCGCGATCCCGCACAGGTTTTGCGCGAGCTCGTCAGCGCCGGCGTGGAGCTGACGCGCTTCATGCCCTATCCGGTGACGCTCGAGGAGCTGTATCTGCGGCATGCGTCGGCCGGCGAGAGCGCCGCGCTTGCCAGGCCGTCAGCGCGGCCTGTCCAGCCGGCCATTGCCGTGAGCTCGGCACCCGCGGAGCTTCGTGCGCCGGCTGCGCCGATCGCGCGAGTGCTGCGCTACGAATTGGCGCGCGCCTGGTCGAAGGGAACGCTGCTGCTCGCGCTCGCGCTTCCGTCGCTGCTCGCGGTGATCGACCTTTGGCGCAATCACTCGCGCGCCGCCGAAGCCGCGCGCCTGGTCGCGCGCGGTGAACTCGCCAGCGCGACCGATGTGACTGCATTCCAGGCGCTGGCTCAGTCCTTGCAGGCTGGATTGCCACTGTGTGCCGCGGTGATCGTCGGCATCAGCAGCCAGACGCTGGCCAGTGAATACGCCCATGGGACCTTGCGCAATTTGTTGCTGCGCCCGGTGCTGCGCTGGCAGGCGGTGATCGGCAAAGCACTGGCGTTGTGCCTGTTCACGCTGTTCACCTACCTCGTGCTCGTGCTCGTGGCCGTGATCTGCTCGCGCTGCTGGTTCGAATTTCGCGGAGTCACCGAACTCTTGCCCGACGGCCAGCGCTTCGAACTGGTGCCCGCCGCCGACCTGTGGCGCGATCTTGCGCGCGCGCTGTTCGCGCCGCTGGGGCCGTTGCTCGCCTGGACCGGCGTGGGTGTTTGTGCGTCGGCGCTGGCTCGCAGCGGCGCGTTGGCCCTGGCCCTGGGACTGGGGGCCTTCGTGTTCACCGATCTGGCGCGCGCAATCGCACGCGGAAGCGGCACGGAACAATGGCTGCTCTCGGCGCATCTGCCTTCGCCGCTGGGGGACACTTCGTTTCTGGCCTACTACTCCGACCTCGCCCAGGGCATCTCCAGTTCCGTCTTCCAGGGCGCCACGACACAATGGAGTACTCCGCTGGCCTGGTTCGCCGTCGCGCTCGCGATTTCCGTTCTCGCCTTGCGGCGCAAGAGTCTGCCATGATCCGTTCAAGCCTGATTTCCTTGGCGTTTGCCGCCCTGTTCATGGGTCTGTCAGGCTGCGCCGCGGAACTGGCGAAGCAGTCGCCGCCGCTCGCGGCCATGCAAGAGCCGCCCGCGCTGCTGGTCGAACCCGAGGACGAACTCGAACGCGCGGCGCTCGATCCAGGCGCTTTTTCCGGCATCGAAGTGGCGGATGCGCGCGCGAGTCTCGACGCGCTGCTCGAGGCACCGCAGGGAGTTGCCGTGGCGCGCGTGGTGGAGAATTCGCCCGCGGCGCAGGCGGGCCTCGTTCCAGGCGACCTGCTGCTCAGCGCGCGGGTGTTGCCCGAGGGTTCCGAGCAGGCCCTGTCCTGGCCGTCGGAATGGCGCGATCTGGAATTGAAGTCAGCCCCCGGCAGTGAAATCGAAGTCAATCTCGACCGCGCCGGTGCGGCCAAACGCGCCCGGCTGCTGTTGACCTCGCGCTATCGGCCGGCAGAGCGGATCGCGGTCGCACGGCTGCGCGAAGACCAACGCGCCGGAATCGTGGTGCGCGGCGCCACGGAGGTCGAGGCGCGCAAGGCGGGCATGGGACCGGGCGCGGGCGCGGTGATCGTCGGGCTCTCCGGCGACAGTCCCTGGCGCAAGGCGGACCTGCGCTTCGAGGATCTGATCGTGGCCGTCGACGGTGAGCCCATCAGTGCGCCGGACGTGTTGATCGATCGCATTCGCGGCGCAAGGCAAGGTGCAGCGCTCGAACTCGACCTGCGGCGCGACGGCGTGCCGTTGAAAGTCCGCGCGCCGCTGACGCAACGCGATCAGGAGATCAGCGAATTTTCGATTCCGCTCGTGTACTCGTACGAGCACACGCGCAACGAGAGCGAGACCAGTGTTCTCTTTGGCTTGTTCCACTACGAATCCACACGCGCCGCGTGGGCCGTGCGCCTGTTGTGGCTGATCAAGTTCTCGGGCGGCGACTCGGACAGGCTCGAGGAGCTCGGCTCTTGATCGCCGTGATCGCCCTGGCCTCATCGGCTGCGTTGATCGCTCCGACCCAGGACGGACGCAAGAGCGCCGTGGTCAGCGTCCTCGATGTCGGCGCCGAGCGCGCGGTCCACAGCGCTCTCGAAGGTGATCTCGACGGCGACGGGCAGGACGACCTGGTCCTGTGCCTGTCGCGCAGCGCCGGCGGCCGCGAACTGGTCTGCTACCGCGCGCGCAAGGATCCCAAGCTGCCGACGTTTGCCGCGGCTTGTGATGCACTCGTCGATCTCACACCCGACGTGGTCGCCTTTGCGATCGGCGAAGTCGATCCGTCCAGCCCGGGCAAGGAACTGATCCTGTTCAGCGCGCGCGGTGCGTTCCTGTGCCGGCCCTACGCGGCCGTCGAAAAGCGTTTCGCGCGGCTCGTCGAGTGCGATCTGCTCTGGCAACTTGCCGATCCCGAGGATTGTTTTGGGTTTCAGGCGGGACTCGTCGATTTCGATCGCGACGGCGCCATGGATCTGGTCCTGCCCGAGCCCTCGGGTTATGCAATCGCGCGCGCTGTGCGCCAGAAGCCCGATCAGCCGAACTCGTTTCCCGCGCTGATCCATCTGCGCGTGCCTGAGGAAATTCAGAGCGTGGAGGAGAGGCAACTTGGCGGCTCGATGTCCTCGGGCGGCGACGACAAGCGTGAGCAGGGCGACAAGCGCGACAAAGTGGAGATCTCCTTCGGCACCCGCGAGACACGCGCGCGCACTTTGTTGTCGGTCTCCGAAGCAGTCCCCGCGCCGCAACTCGCCGACTTCGACGCCGACGGACGGCTGGATGTCCAGGCCCAAGGCGTGCGCACGATGTGGGTCTGGCTGCAGACCAAGGACGGCGGCTTCTGGCCCGAGCCGCAGCGTGCGTTCCCGCTGCCGGTGACTGCGGACCGCGAAAGGAAATTGGACGCGTCCTATTCCGCGCATGTGATCGACGCCGATCAGGACGGCCGTTCCGATCTGGCGATCCTGGCCGGCGACAAGCGCTCCGACGACGTGCGCACGCAGATCCTGTTGTTCGTGCAGGGCAAGGGTCGCGGCGAAGCCGCCAAGACCGAAGCCGCGCCGCTGTTCGGTCCCAAGGGGCTTCCGCAGCAACTCCTGGTGCTCGGCGGATTCGGGCTCGGCGCGTACTTCGACGATCTCGACGGCGACCTGCGGCCCGATCTTTTCGTGCGCACCGTGCGACCCGATCTGATCGATCAACTGCGCTCCGCGTCGAGCGAAACGGTCGATGCCGACATGCTGGTCTACCGCAACGAAAACGGCGAACTGGCCAAGAAACCGACGCTCTCGTGGCGCGTGCAGATTCCGATCAGCGATTTCGATCTGACACTGCGTTTCGTCGGCGACCTCGACGGCGACCGAATCAGCGACTTGGCCGTGCGCAGCGAGCCCGAAAAATTGCGCTTGCTCGCCATGCGGCGCGCGAAAGAAGGCTGGCAGCTGGATCCCAAGCCTTTGTACGAGGCTGCGATCCAGGCCAAGGCGCAGATCCTCCTGCTGCGGCGAAGTGACCGCGCGGTCAGCGACATCGGCGTGGTCGAGGAGCGCCAGGTCCGGCTGGTCAGGTTTCCGTGAGCTGCTTGCTCTTTGGCTGTGCGCTGTTCGTCGCCCTGCAATCAGGCACTCGTCTGGAACTGGCCCAGAGTCTGGCGCCCAACTTCGAAGTCAGCGATCACCGACTCATCGACCTCGACGCCGCGGGCGAGCGCGGCGCCGCGGAACTGGTGCTGCTCGGCGTTCGCGGCGAGGTGTGTGTTTTCGCCGCACCCGCCGCGCGCGGCGAAAAGTTCGTGTTTGCGCTCGACCCTCGGCCCGCGCTCAAGCTTGCCGATCCCGCACGCGCGCTGGTCGATTTCGCGAAGCTCGGCGCTCGTCCCGGCCTCGACCTGATCGTGATGGGAGCGAAGGACACGCGTGTCTATCCGCGCGACGGAGCGTCGTTTTCGCCGGAGACTGTCGTGCTGGCGAAACGCGCTTCCCACGGCCTGCGCGTCGGCGCACCGCGCTTCGTGGACATCGCCCAGGACGTCAACGGCGACGGTCGCGCGGATCTGGTCGTGCCCGGCGCGGACAGGCTGAGACTGTTCCTTGCAGGCGCTCCGCCCAGCGGCGCAGAGGACGGCTCGCCCTGGCCGACGTTCACGCAGGCGGCCAGTCTGGCCGTCGAGGTCAATCGCAGCGCGCAGACCGAAGGGCGAGCGCTTTCCGACGAGCTTTCCGCTTCGTTCTCGATTCCCTCGATCGTCGCCCAGGACGTGAATGGGGACGGCCGCGCCGACCTGCTGGTATCCCAGGGCTCCACTCGCGCCTTCCACCTGCAGGCGGCCGACGCGAGCTTTCCTGAAGCGCCCAGCGTGTCGGTCGACCTGTCGATTTTCCGCGACACGATCGAGAAAGCGGAAGTGCGACCGGGGCACACGCTCGCCGTCGGAGATGACGCGACCTACGAGATGCGCGACCTCGATCTCGATGGCATCCCCGACTTCGTGATTGCCCATCGGCGCAAGGTCTGGATCTTCCAAGGGACTTCGGCGGGGCCGCAGTTCACCAAGCCCTCGATGATCTTCAAGACTTCCGACGACATCACCGCTCTGCAGCTGATGCGCCTGGACGCGGACACATTGCCGGACCTTTTGTTGATCAAGGTCCAGGTCCCGACCATCGCCGCCTTGGTGCGCGGCATCTTCGGCGAGTGGGACATCGAGATCAGCGCCGCCGGTTACCTCTCGAAGGATGGCAAGAGCTTCGAGACCAAGCCTTCCAAGCGCGCCGAACTCGCCGTGCGCCTGCCGGCTATCCTGCGTCTGATCAAGAACCCGGAGTCGTTCCTCAAACGTTTCGAGGAGATCGGCGCGCGTTTTCGCCGCAGCGAGTGGGGCGACTTCGACGGCAATGGCGTGCGCGACGTGGTGCTCGCTAGTTCGGACGGCAAGCAGCTGGAGCTGTGGCTGGCGAACGCGGGCGAGTCCGAGGGCGAACGTTCGATCGATGGCGAGGCACTGCTTGCCCAGCTCCTGTTCGAGGATCAGCAGCGTGTCTGGGACATCGACCGCATCGCAGGTTGGCTCGGTGGCCTGGCCGAGCAGCGCACCGCGGTGTTGACCGGCGGCAAGCCCAGCAACGCCCAGTTTCCGATCCGCCCCGCGGAGACGGCCAAGCTCGTGGAGATGGAATCCGCGGACCTCGACAACGATGGCCGCGCCGAATTGGTCTTGACTTACACGCTGATTCCCGGCGGCGCGTGCGTGTTCGACGTGCTGCGACTGCTGCCCTGACGCCGTCAGCGCGGAGCGTCCGAAGTCTCGATCAACGTCACGCTGCCGACCGGTCCAGCGCGCGTGGCGTCATCGCGCAGGATGTTCTTCGCAGTGGGGGAGCCGACCACCAGCAGCGGCGAGCCGGCGGCAGACTTCAAGCTGGCGAAGCACGCGCCGAACTGATCGCCTGAACCGGCGCCGGTCCAGTTGCGCAACTCTGCGCCGGAGCGAATCCCATAGGCGCGGACGTAACCTGCCCGCGCTCGCAGCGTCTGGCCGGCACCGATCAGCAGGTCGGCATGGCCGTCGCCATCGAGGTCGGGGCCGAGTGCAACCCAAGTTCCAAATCGGTCTTCGCTTTCGTCGGACGTGAAGCTGAACAGCGGCCGGCCATTCGCCCCGGAGAACAGCGTCGCCGCGCCACAGGCATGATCGACGGCGCCGGCGATCTCGGCGGCGCCCGAGCGCGAGGTCGGGGCCCCGACCAACAAATCCGCAAGGCCGTCGTCGTTGCTGTCCCCGGTCGCGGCGATGGAGGCGCCGAACAATTCCCAGGTGTGCTGGCCGCCGAGCGTCAAAAGGATCGATGCGTCCGCACCGTTGAAGCAGCGCACGTAACCCGGGCGCGCGAGCCGCGGGCAGGGAGCACCGACTGCGATCTCGGGAATTCCATCGCCGTCCATGTCGCCGGGGCCGGCAAGGCTCGCGCCGAAGCGTTCGCCGAAGCCGTCGCCCCGGAAAGTGAACAATACATGCAAATCCGCGCCGTCGTAGACGCTCACGCTTCCGGAGTTCGAGCCGTGCGGACGCGCTCCAGGCGAACCCACCGCGACTTCCGAAACGTGATCGCCATTGAGATCGCCGAGGGCGCAGACCGCCGCGCCGCACTCGTCGCCCGCGTGAAGTCCTGGAATGCGCAGGAGGATGCGAGCGTCTGCGCCGGAGAAAACGATCGCTTCGCCGCTCGAGCGGCCATTGGGCGAGGCTCCCGGTGCGCCGACGATCAACTCATCGATGCCGTCGCAATCGAGGTCGGGCACGCGCGCGATGGAACTGCCGAGCAGGTCGCCGGGTGCGCTGCCCAGCAAATTCAATCGTTCGACGGCCGGCAGGCCGCTGTAGATCTTCACCGAGCCGGAGAGCGGGCCGCGCTGGTTGTCGCCGGGAATCGCCACGGCGAAGTCCTCGACGCCGTCCCCATCGACGTCCGAAAAACTTGCCACGCAGTAGCCGAAGTATTCCAGCGGCGAGTCGTTGTAGATCACCTGCAGCGGACTCTGCGTCCGCAAATTCGCCGCAGCACCAAGACAGACGACCGCGCACAGCGCAGCGCGCAGGGCGCACGAATCGGTTGTGCGCAGGGCGCTCAGCGCACAACCTCGATGGTGTAGTGGCCGAGCAGGCGCTCGAGCCGCGCTGCGCGGATTTCCTTGGGCGCCAGCTTGCATTCGATGCGCGACTGGTTCACGCCCGGCTTCAGCCAGACGCGTTGCGATTGAGCGATCCCGTTTTCGTTCCAGGTGAGATCGAGCGGAACGTGAAAGCCAAGTCCAGCGCCGCCGCGAGAGTTCGCCTCGACCAGGATCGTCGTGCCTTCGACGCCAAGCTTGCCCTCCACGCTGGGATAGCCGCTGCCGTAGACCCATTCGTCGAAGAACTCTTTCCAGTCGCGTCCGGTTTCTTTTTCGAGCACAGCGCGGAAGTCATCGGTCGTCGCGTTCTTGTAGCGAAAGGCGAGATTGAAATTCTTCAAGCAGCGCCACCAGGCCTGGTCGTCGGCGACGTACTGACGCAGCGTGTGCAGCACCGCGGCGCCCTTGCGGTAGATCTCGCCGTTGTAGGCCTCGTTGGAGTTCGTGCCTTTGCCCGAGTACAGGCGGCTCGAGGCAGCCACAGCGCTGCGTTGAGTCGCGAAGAACTCTTCGGCGCGCTGCGCGCCTTCGGTGAGTTCGAGATACACGCCTTCGGCGTAGGTCGCGAAACCTTCGTGGATCCAAAAATCGCCCCAGTCGGCGGCCGAGACGGCATTGCCCCACCATTCGTGGGCAGACTCGTGGATCAGAATGTAGTCGTAGAACTTGTTGCGCTCCGCGAAGCGATCCGTCGCGCCGGTCTGCTTGCACCAGGCGGGGAAACTCGAGCCGTAGGCGACGGCGGTGGAGTGCTCCATGCCCCAGAAACTCGTCTCGACGAGTGCGAACTTGGACTTGGGGAAAGGAAAAGGTCCGAAGGCCTTGGTGTAGGCCGCGAGCATCTTCGGCACGTCCTGGAATTGCAGCCTGGCACGCTCTTCGTGTCCGGGGATCACGTAGTAGTCGAAGTTGAGTTTGCCGCCGAAATCCTCGAGGCCGTCGAGCGCGAGTTCCTGATGCACGTGGACGTAAGGAGCGATGTTGAGCGCGACGGAATAGGTTTCGAGCGGGTATTCGTGAACCCAATTGAAGCTGTGGTTTCCGCCGTGGGAGGACTCAAAGCGGCCGACGAGCTTGCCGTTGCAGACCGCCGTCAGTTCATTGGGCACAGTAATGTTCATCTCGACGCGCTCCGGCTTGTCCTCGGGATGCCAGAACGAATCCTTGCAAGGCCACCAGCTGTGCGAGCCTGATCCCTGGCACGAAGTCGAGATCCAGGGCTTGCCGTCCGGCGTTTTCGCCCAGTGAAAGCCGTCGAAGTCGTTGGCGCTCGCGGGCTTTCCGCCGTAGTGCAGCGCGATGCGCCAAGCTTCGCCCTTGCGCAGCGGCTTGGGCAATTGGATGTCAACGAAGTCCGCGGTGCGCGTGAACACGCGAGCCATGCCGGACAAGCTCCTTTGACCGCCGATCCAGATCTCTGCGTTGTCCGCGGCGACGCGAAACAAGTTCAGGTTGGCGGCGAGGTCGAGGCGAACGTGCTGGAAGTCATCGATCGATGCCAGCGCATCGACTGTCACCACGCCGTCGATCTGCTCGGCCTCCGGATCCACCTTCAAGTCGATGCGATAGGCCTGCACGTCGTAGTCCGCACGCGGGTCATGCGCCGTGGATACGGCGGGGACGTGTTCTCGCTGCACAGGAGCCGGGACCTGCGTAGCCGTCGGCAGGCAGGGGAGAAGGAAGGCAAGACTCCGCATAAATTTCATGCCGGCACCGTTCCTCGGCTTCGAAGCCTAGCAGCACACAGCGCGGCCGGTCATCCGCGTCCCACGCTTGTTCCAAGAATGCTCAACTGCGGGGCGAGCGGCGATCGATATCCCTGCTCAGCCCCGCCCCGAATTCCGACCCGGTATCGCGCCACGATGAGCCTCCAGGAAGCCCACAAGCGTCTCAGCGAGAAGATCACGCTTCCGTCCCTGCCCGAGGCGGTGACTCGCATCACGGCGATGGTCAACGATCCGACGGTGCGCATCGGCGACATCGGCGCGGTCGTGGCGCAGGACCCCGCGATCTGCGCGACCGTGCTGCGCATCGCCAACAGCGCCTACTACGGCCTGGCCAAACCCGCCGTCACACCCGAGCAGGCTGCTACGGTGATCGGAGCGCGCTCGCTGGGCAACATTGCGCTGCAAGCCTCGGTCATCGGCCGCTACGACCATCTCAGCCACAAGTTCGACCTCGACCTGCACGAGCTGTGGGTGCACTCGGTCTTCACCGCGCAGCTGTGCCAGGATCTGGCCCGACGCGTGACGATTTCCTGCGAGATCGCGCCGGAGGAGTTTTACACCTGCGGCTTGCTGCACGACGTCGGCAAGGCCGTCATGCTGGACTCGCTGCGCGAGGAGTACATGGCGGTCTATCAGGCCGCGAAACAGACCGGCGAGGCGGTCCACCTGGCCGAGGAACGTATCCTCTCGTTCACGCACGCCGAAGTCGGGGCCCTGGTGGCCAAGCGCTGGCAGTTCCCCGATTCGGTCAGCCACGCGATCCGCCACTGCCACGGCCCGCGCTCCGAAATCCTGACCCATCCGGCGACGGCGCTGGTGGCGCTCTGCGATCAGCTCGCCTATCGGCTCAATACGCCCGGTTTCGGCGCTGCGCTGCCGCTGCTCACGGCCCTGGCCCGCGACACCCTGCGGGTGAAGCCGGACGCCTTCGGGGCCTTTGTCGAGCGCGCGACCTCGCTGCGCGGCCAAGTCCAGATCTGAGCTTCGAAACGCCGATCCATCTCCCACGATTGCGCGGGTGCAAGTGGAGGGCCAGCGCGCTAACTTCTAGCTGCCCCCGTCCGCTTCGCACCGAAATCCAGATCCATGACGCCGTTCCGTCGATCCGACGACATCGCCCAGCGCCAGAACGTCGCCAATGCCGAATTCGGTAGCACCGAGGGCAGCCTGTTCTCGCCGGAGGACGTCAAGCGCCTGATGCGAATCGAGTTCGAGCGGGCGCAGCGCTACAAGTATCCGCTGGCCTGTTTCCTGATCGCCATCGACCGGCTCGAGCGCCTGCACGACCTCTACGGCATCGAGTGCAAGGAAACGATCCTGCGCTCGCTGGGCGAACTGCTGCGCTCCGAGACGCGCGCCAGCGACATGCTCGGTGTGATGCTGGACGATCGCCTGCTGGTCATGATTCCCCATGCGCCGCCGGCCGGCGCCCGAGCGTTGGCCAAGCGGCTCCTCGACGCCGCGCGCAAGCTCAAGTTCGAGTCCGACGGTCGCGGCGTGCGCATCTCGATCGCGATCGGCGCTTCCCACAATCAGACTGCCCGACCGATTCCGAAGCTCTTCTACGAGACCTTGCTCTCGGTCGCCGAGAGCGGGCTCGACGTGGCGCTGCAGGGTGGCGGCGACCGCTACGTTCACACCGAGCTGTACGACTGGTTCCAGCGCCGCGCCGAACGCGATCTGCCCAAGGGCGTGTCCACGCCTTCGCCGAGTCCAGGCACGTTGTTCGGACAGGGGCCAAGTTCGCCCGCCCAGCAGCCCTACACTGAGGGCATGCGCGTTTTCGCCAACAACGGGATCCCCGGAGCGCTGCCGGTCCAAGCCGCAGTTCCAAAGCTGCCGCCGCCGCTGACCGGCGAGCGCGAGTCTGAGTACCAGCGCACGATCGAGAACCTGGAACGGCGCATCTCCAAGCTGAACGAGATGCTCGGGAAGACCGAATCCGATCTGGCGCGCCTGGCTTCGGTCCAGGGCGTCGATTCTGGTCTGGCTTCGAAGTACAAGGGCGTCCAGGGTCTCTCGCCATTCGACGAAGCGCAGTCCTTGAAGAAGGAACTGATGCAGAAGATCTTCCAGGCGAATCTCGAGTTGAAGGACGCCGTTTCCAAGCAGGCACCTGGACTATGAGAGCCGTGCTCTCGACCCCGTCGCCCGCCGTCTGATCCCTTTTCCCATCGCTCCAACGAATTCAGGCAAGCACCCATGACTCAAAAGGACAAAGCACCCGAGGCACCGAAGAAGGACAAGGGCGTCCTCTATCTCGGGATCGACCTCGGCACCTCGCGCACTTCGGTGTGTGCCTCCAACGGCGTTCGCGAGACGATCGCCTCCTACGTGGGGTATCCCAAGGACGTGGTGGCGAAAAAGCTGCTCAAGAAGGACGTGCTCTTCGGTCAGGAAGCACTGGAGAAGCGGCTTTCGCTCGACCTGTACCGTCCGCTGGGCGAAGGCGTGATCAAGCAGGACGTCAAGGATGACAAGGCCAGTGCCGCCAACATGCGCGCGGCCCAGGACCTGATCCGCGAAATCATCGCCCGGGCTCAGCCGCGCAATGATGAACTGATCTACGCCGTGATCGGCGCACCTGCCCAGGCTTCGATCCACAACAAGAAGGCGATTCTCGACGCGGCGCGCGCCGCGGTCGACAGCGTGATGCTGTGCTCGGAGCCATTCTCGGTCGCCTACGGTCTCGACTGGCTCGAGGACGTGCTCGTGATCGACATCGGTGCCGGCACCACCGACCTCTGCCGCATGCGCGGCACGATGCCCGAAGAGGCGGACCAGTTGACGAACACGTTTGCCGGCGACTTCGTGGACAAGACTTTGTTCGACCTGATGAAGAAGTCCTGCCCAGGCGCGAGCTTCACGATCGAGATGGTGAAGTCGATCAAGGAGAAGCACGCCGACGTTTCCGACGAAATGGCGAAGGTCATCGCGCAGCTTCCGGTCAACGGCAAGCCGACGCCCTTCGACGTGACCGCCGACGTGCGCAGCGCCTGCCGCTCGATCGTGCCACCGATGGTTGATGGACTGGGGCAACTCGTGGCGAGCTTCCACCCTGAGTTCCAGGAGAAGTTGAAGAACCGCGTGCTGCTCGCCGGCGGTGGGTCGATGATCAAGAACCTCGACCGCGCCATCGAGGACGAGATGCACAAGCGCCTCGGCGGGGGACGCGTGGTCAAGATCGAAGAGCCGCTGTACGGCGGCGCGAACGGCGCGCTGAAAATCGCGCACGACATGCCCGAGGAATACTGGGAGAAGCTGAAATAGGGTCAGCGCAAAGCTGCTTCGCACTGCCGGAGCGCATTCGCCCGAAAGCGGCCGCGATGTCCCTGTCTGGGCCGCCGCGGCCGTTCGGTTGGAGCCCCGATCGCGAGTCCGGTCCCGCGGATCGCGGATCTGGGCAGCCCGAACCCGCGCTTTGGCCCCGCAGGTGGCGGCGGTGACTCCGCATCGGCCGGCCCGCCGCCGGCCGGCACGGCGCAGGCCGTTCCGCCCACAGGCGAGCTTGCCACTTTTTTGCAAGCGCCATACATTGGACCCAGCGCCGTGGCTGCAGAGCCGCCTTCAACTCTTGAGCCTTCAAGAGCCAAAGCAGTCGAGCCGCCTTGGCCAGTTTCCACCCCGAACTTCTTCAGGAGAGTTCTCGTGCATTCCAAGTCAGTCCTCCCTCTCGCCGCAGCGCTGCTGCTCGGCGGCGCAGCTTTCGCCCAGGTCCCTTATTTCAACATCGATCTTGGTGCCAACGTCGCCTATCCAGCCCCCGCCAGCACGTTCTCGGGAGCGACCAGCCAGGCCGGATTTTGGAATGCGCGCAGTGCGGCCAATGCGAATGGTGTCTTGACCGACATCAACGGAGTCGCAACGACGATCAACGCCAACATCGCTGGCGCCAACGCGAACTACGAGTTCCAGAACGCGACCACGCCGGCGGGCAGCGACGACGAGAAACTGATGGACGACATCCAGGACATCGGACAGACGGGTTCGAGCCAGTGGAGCATCGGGCCGATGCCCCCGGGTGCCTACAGAGTCACTTTCTACTCCTGGGCTCCCGACAACCGTACGTACCTCACGGAGATCACTTTGACCGGCGGCGCGAACGGGACGATGACCTGCGGCGGTTCCGCTGGATTCACTGGATACGTCCTTGGCCAAACGCACGTCCAGGATTCGGTCCAACTTCCTGCCGGTGGCAATATCGTCTTCATGCTGGCGACGGTGACCACATCGCTGAACTTCGGGAATCTCAATGGCCTGCAAATCGAGCCTGATGTGCCCGCGCCGACGACGTACTGCACGGCGAAGCT
Source organism: Planctomycetota bacterium (assembly GCA_043754695.1). Lineage (GTDB taxonomy): Bacteria > Planctomycetota > UBA1135 > UBA1135 > JADJQU01. The sequence continues at coordinate 14,325 of JAYUUV010000267.1, read as the reverse complement.
GAACTCCCTGGGCTGCGCGCCTGCGATCGGATTCACGGGCGTCTCCAGCGCTACCGTGGGCTCGGGTTTCTTGATCACGACGGGCAACGTCATCAACAACAAGCCCGGCCTGATGCTCTACACGAATGGCGGTCCGGCCGCCGCGCCGTTCCAAGGTGGTTTGCGCTGCGTCAGCACGCCGCTCAAGCGCTCGACCCCGCTCAATTCGGGCGGCAATCCTCCGCCGAACGATTGCTCGGGTATCTACTCGCTCGACATGAACGCGTTTGCGGTCGGGGCGCTCGGCGGAACGCCGGCCGCGTATCTGACAGTTCCTGGCTCGGTGGTGAATGCGCAATGCTGGGGCCGGGACAATGGATTCCCCGCTCCGAACAACTCGACCCTGTCGGACGGTCTGGTCTTCACGGTCGGGCCCTGATCCCGGGCGTTGGTCGGCGCACGAGCGCCTGCCGCTGACGGCCTGCAGAAGCGGCCGGTCTCCACGCGGAGACCGGCCGCAATCGTTCACGGCTCAGGGCCGCGGCCCGGCGCGGAAGGCTACTTCGCCGCGCACGATCGTCATGCGCACGTGCCCGCCGCCGAGCAGCGCACGCGGCGCGCATTCAAGGGGATCGACGTCGAGCACGGTCAGGTTGGCGAAGTGCCCGGGTTCGAGGCTTCCGAAATCGGCTTCTTGCCGAGCTGCGTGGGCCGCGTTGCTCGTGAAAGCGGCCAGCGCCGTGGCCGCGTCGAGGCGCTGGTCGGGCCGATATCCCTCGGCGGGTTCTCCGCGCGCATCCGCGCAAGTGATCGCCGCGTACAGGCCTGCGAGCGGATCGCACAATTCGACGGGGCAGTCGCTGCCGAAGGCCAACGCATGCCCACTTGGGTCCAGGCGCCGCCAGGCGTAGGCGCCTTGCACCCGCGCCGCTCCCAGGCGTGCCGGCGCCCAGGGCATGTCGCTGGTCGCATGGCTCGGCTGCATCGAGGGGATGACACCGAGTGCAAGGAAGCGCGCCCAGTCCTCAGGCGCAACGACCTGCGCGTGCTCGACGCGCGGCCGCAGGGCTTTGAAGGCAGCGGAGCTCTCCATGCGCCGCTGATAGCCGTCCAGCACCCGACGATTGCCGAGATCGCCGATGGCGTGCACCGCAGGCTGCAAGGCGTATTTGTCGCACAGCGCGAGCAAGGCGTCGAATCGTTCGGGTTCGAGGAAGGCAAATCCGCGATTGCCCGGTTCGTCCGCGTAGTCCGCGAGCAACGCCGCGCCACGCGATCCGAGCGCGCCGTCCATGTAGATCTTGGCTCCAACCACGCGAAACGTGGGCGGCGTCGCGCGCGCTCTGGGCGCTGCTGCGCTCGCCGCCGGAGCAGGAAGCGGCAGTTTCGCGGGGTCGCCCTCCAGCACGTCTTGGGAAAGGTAGCCCGCTACCTCGACCTTGAGACTGCCCGCCGCCGAAAGTTGTTCGAGCAGTCGCGCCGATTCGGCACTCTCGCCCATGTCGTGCAGTCCGGTGAGGCCATTCGACAAAAGCTCGCGCGCTGCGCGCAGCACGCGCCGTTCTCGGATTGCCGGTGTCGGGGCCGTGACATGCTTGGCGACCAGCTCCATATCGTTGTCGACGAAGACGCCGGTTGCGCGCTGATCGGGGTCGAGCAGCATGCGGCCTCCGGGCAGCGGAAATTCATCGCGCTGAACGCCTGAGAGTCCTGCGATCTCGAGCGCCTTGGCGTTGGCGAGCAGCGCGTGCCCGTCGATCCGCCGCAGCAACAGCGGATGATCGGGGACCGCCTGCGACAACTGCGCGTGATGGGGGAACTGCTGACCCGCCCAGAGGTTCTGGTCCCAGCCTCGGCCCTCGATCCAGGTGCCAGGCGGCTCGAGCTTTGCGCGCGCCGCGACGCGCGCGATCAACTCCGCGTAGCTCGTCACTCCGCGCAGGTCGATTTCTTCCAAAGACTCGCCCAGGCCCTCGAGGTGCCCGTGGGCATCGATCAATCCTGGAACGGCAACGGCGCCGTCGAGTTCGATCGTCGTGAACGGCGCGCGCGCGACAGCTCGCACGTCAGCCTCGCTGCCCACGGCGATCACGCGCCCGTCCTCGGCGTACAGCGCGCGGGCCACGAGCCAGCCAGGCGCCGCCACCCGGATCGTCCCGCCCACGACGAGCAGGCGCCGGCTCGCGCGTGGATCCGACTGGACGGCGGCTGCGACGCTCTTCTGCTGCGGGGCGACGCAGGCGGAAGTCAATGCGAGCAGGGCCAGGCCGACGAGAAGTGAGATTCGCATGCCGGGATTGTGTCGCAGGACGCCGGTCGGCAAAAGCGCAGCGCGACTTCCAAGCGCAATCCGGCACGGGCACCCGCCGCGCTCGAGTCACGAAGACTTACACAGCGCGGGCTTTCCTCGGCGGCAGGAGGCCGCAATACTACCGCGGTAGGACTACCACGGTAGTTCAACGCCGCGGCGCGCCGCGGTGTCTTGAATCGACCGCCGACCGAAACGTTCCAACGCAGGCACTTTCCCATGCGCGCATTCTTCTCCCTGGCCTTGCTCGCGATGTCTCTGCTTCAGGCTGATGCCGACGAAGCGCTGCGCTACATGGCCGGTCTCGCTTCGAAGGGCATGACCAGCGAGTTGCAGCGCGAGGCGCAAACCTTTCTGCGCGAGCACGCCGATCATGCGCGGGCCAACGAAGCGCGTTATCGGCTGGCCTGTGCGTTGTTCGAACAGAAGCAGACCGAGGATGCGGCTCCATTGCTGCGAGCGCTGGGCCAGTTGCGCGGCTTCGAGTTCGAGTCCGAGGCGCTGTTTCGCCTGGGGCAATGCGAACTCGACCTTGGCCGGCCCGCTGAGGCGGTTCGTGCGCTCGAGCGCACGCTCGAACTGGGCAAGGAGTACCTGGTGATTCCGGCACGCGCTCTGCTCGCGGATGCGCTGCTGGCTCAGGGCCGCAGCGCGGATGCGGAACGCGCTTTTGGCTGGGTGCTCGAGCGCGCACCTAAGAGCGAGTACGCGCCCGATGCGGCCTGCGGCCTGACCTGGTGCGCCTTCAAGACACGCGACTTCGATACCGTTCTCGAGCGCGCGAACAAGTTCCTGAGCAGCTTCGGAAGGCATGCTCGCGCCGGCGAGGTTCAGTTCCTGCGTGCAGAGGCGTTGCTCGAACTCGGGGCAGCGGACGAGGCGCTGATCGCCTACGGCAAAGTCGGCAGCGGCTCGTTCGCCGATGCGGCGCTGCGCGGAGCCGCTTTTGCCTGTGCGAGTCTCGGCCGTCACGAGGATGCGGCCAAGGGTTTTCGCACGCTGATCGAGCGCTATCCCGATTCGCGTTTCGTCGCCGAAGCGCGCTTGCAGTGCGCGGTCGAGCGCCTGGCCGGAGGCGATGCGAAGGGCGCGCTTGCGCTGCTCGATCCCAAACTGGTCGGCGAAGGCAACGAGGCTACCTACTGGCGCGCACGCGCGCTGATGGCCGGCGGAGACAACCAGGGCGCGCTGGCCCTGGTCGCGCGCGCGAGCCCGACGGAGCGAGATGCGCAACTCGTCTCGCGCTGGGCGGCCTTGCGCGCGGATCTGCTTTCCGCTGAAGGCCGGCCCGACGAAGCCCGCGCCGCCTACGAAAGCGCGGACAGCGACTACGCCTTGCAAGCCGGCGCCGTCGCCAGCCTGGAGGCCAAGAAGCCCGAGGAAGCCGTGCGGCTCGCACGCAAACTCTTGGAGCGCAGTCCAAACTCGCCCTACCGCATCGAAGCCCTGCTCGCGGCCGCCGAAGGCTTTTACGCACTCGGACAACACGAACAGGCCGAACAGGCTTTCTTGACAGCGGCCGATGGGGACAAGGACCGCGTGCGCCGCGACAAGACGCGTTTGCGCGCGGCCTGGTGTCGCTACCAGCGCAAGGATCACAAGCGCGCGGCGGCCATGTTCGCCGAACTGGCGCGCACGTTCGAGGACGGCCCGGCAGCGGACGAGAGCAGCTTCATGGCCGCGCGCGCGAGCGAGGACGCGGGCGACCTGGCCGCGGCGCGCTCAGGTTACGAACGTTATCTGCAGCGCTTCGCCAAGGGCGAACGGCGCAGCGAAGCCTTGCTGGCCAGCGCGCGCCTGGCCGACGGGCCCGAGGCTTTGGCCCGGCTGCAGTCGGCATTGAGCGAGCCCGGCGCGAAAAACGTCGCCACGGAAGCACACTTCGAATTGGCCGAGCGCCTGTCGAAGGCCGGATCTTTCGAGGAAGCCGCTGCGCACTATCGCGGCGTGCTCGCGGCCGAGGCCACGCCGGACCTCGCGGCTTCGAGCCGCTACGGACTCGCCTGGTGTCAATTCAGCGCCGAGCAATTCGCGCCGGCGGTTGCCACGCTCGAGCCATTGCTGTCGCTCGCGGCTTCCGACGAAAAAGCCGTGCGCCCCGAACTCGTCGAGGCCGCGCTCGAACTGGCGCTCTGGTCGAACGCGCGCCTGAAAAAGACCGACGCCGCCCTGCGTCAGTGGAACGCGCTGGCGGCGCTGTCGAAGAATGAAGCGCGTGTCTGGGCCGCCGCGCGCACGTTGCTTGGCACCATGGAAGGAGCCCAGGCCGCGGGGCAGCGCGCGGAACTGCTCGCGCAGTGCGCAAAGTCGGCGAAGACTCCGCCCGTGTTGGCGGAAATCGATGCGCTGCGCGCGCTCGATGCGCTCGCCGCCGGCGACCGCGTTTCCGCGCTGAGACTGCTCGACCGCGCCTGGCGCGGCGCGCCCGAATCGGTCGGCGTACGCGAAGCCGCCTGCACGATCGGCGAAGCTGCGCTCAGTTCGGACGACGCGGACACGGGCCGCCAGATCCTGCGCGCGCTGGCGCGCGATGAAAAGGCGCCGCGCGCCGATCGCGCGGTGTATCAATTGGCCTTCGCCAGCCTGTCGGCCGGCGATGCGCGCGCGGCCGCGAAGGAACTGGCGCGCTTTGGCCAGCGCTTCGCCAAGTCGCCTTTGTGCACGCAGGCGCTCTTCCTGGAGGCGGAGGCCAACTATCGCGCAGGCGATCTAGACGCGTCCCTCGCGCAGTTCGAAACGCTCGCGGGACTGGAGCTCAGTGGCGACCTGATGCCGAAGGTCTTGTTCCGCAGCGGTCTGCTGCACTGCCAGCGCGCGCGCTGGCCCACTGGCGAGCAGGAATTGAAGCGTCTGTTGGCGGAGTTCCCGAAGTTCGAAAATATGCTCGAGGCCCGGCTGTGGCTCGGCCGCGCGCAAGCGCAACGCAAGGACGTCGCGCAGGCTCGCACGACGTTGGATGCTGTGGCCTCCGCCGACAAGGGCATGCTCGGTGCGCAGGCGCGCCTTTCGCTCGGCGAACTCGCGCTCGACAGCGGCGATACGGCAGGGGCCCTGTCGATGTTCCTGCGCGTCGCGGTGCTTTACTCCGACGTCGAGCTGATTGCAGCGGCCAATTGGGGCGCGGGCCGTGCATTCGAGCGCAGCGGCGAGCCCGACAAGGCCGCGCAGAGTTACCGCGAACTCTTGAGCAAGGCGCCCAAGTCGCCGCTCGCGGCAGGAGCGCGCGAACGACTTGCCGCGCTGGCCTCGCGCTGAGTCTTTCAACCAGTTCGCCAATACCCAAGCCCTTCAACCCAGTTCCGTTCCTCGATTGCGCGGCCCAGGCCGCCAGGAGATTTTTGCCGTGATCGCATTCGCACTCGCCACGTCGACTGCCCAGGAGGCACCGATGCCCTCGCTGTGGGACCTGACCGTCAGCGGAGGGCCGCTGATGTTCCCGCTCGCGCTGTGTTCCTTGCTCGCCGTGACCTATGCCATCGAGCGCAGCCTGCGCACGCGCACGGCGGTGCTCGGCTCGGACACCTTTGGACGCACGCTGGTCGACGCGGTTCGCTCGGGCGGCGCAGCCCAGGGGCTGGTCCTGTGCGACGCGACGCGCACGCCTTTGGCGCGCGTGCTGCGCGTCGCGCTCGAAGACCCGACGCTTACACGCGAGACGCGCGAACGGCGTGTGGAGGACGTAGCCACCTTGGAGGTGCGCAAGTTGCAGGCCCAATTGCGGCCGCTGAACTTGATCTACCTCGTCGCGCCGTTGCTCGGGCTGCTCGGCACGGTGTGGGGCATGATCATTGCCTTCGCGACGATCGCCTTGCGCGACGGTCAGGGCAAACCCGGCATGCTCGCCGAAGGTGTCTATCAGGCGCTGGTCACCACCGCCGCCGGTCTCGTGATCGCGATTCCGACGGTGATCGTCTACACCTGGCTGCGCGCGCGCGTCGAGCGCTTCGCGCGCCGTACCGAGGCTTGGTACATGGAACTAGATCGCGGCCTTGGCGGACAAGGAGCCTGACGTGCGCGTTCGCGACGACGATGGGGGCGACGAGCCCGAATTCAGCATGGCGCCGATGATCGACGTCGTGTTTCAGTTGTTGATCTTCTTCATGGTCGCGACCAGCGTCGCGAGCCAGGAGAAAGAACTGGGTGTCGAGTTGCCCACTGCGCAGTCCGGCCAGGCGGCCGGTGGTTCGCCGCAGGAGCTGGTGATCAACGTCTTCCGGGACGGGCGAGTTTCGCTGGAAGGGCGATCGATGGGCACGGGTGAATTGGAGCGCGAGTTGGCCAAGGCCGCGCTCGCGAATCGCTCCACGCAGGTGACGATTCGCGGCGACCGGCTCGCCAGTCACGAACGCATCGTCGCGGTCATGGACGCCTGTGGTGTCGCCGGTCTCTCGAACCTTGCGCTTGGCACGCGCGACTAGGAAACCATGCAAGTCCTAAGCCCGCGTTTCGTCGCAAGTCTGGCCCTGCTGGGCGCACTCGCGTTCTGCGCCTGGTTGTGGAGTGCGCCCTGGCGCAGCGGCGGATTCTCGGACGGCCGAGGCGCGCTTGCCGTGGACAGCGCGTTGCGCTACGCGACCTGGGGCGCGCCGGAAGCCGCGCTGTGGAGCGGCCTGCCCGCGGACCTCGACGGACGAGTGGCACTGTCGCCGGACGGTCATTGGTTGGTGTGGGCGAGCAAGGCGAACCTGGCGAGCGCGACGGTTGCGCACGATTTGTTCGTCGCGCAAGTGCGCAACGGCCAGCTTGGCGAGACCTCGGCGCTCGGCGCGCTGAACAGCGAGCGCGACGAGTGTTCGCCCGCATTCGGCGGCGACTGGCTCTACTTCAGTTCGGATCGCGAAGCGGGTCAAGGTGGCCATGACCTTTGGCGTGCGCGTTTCTCCCAAGGTGTTGCGCTCGCGCCCGAGCCTGTTCCCGGGCCGGCCAACACGGCGGGCGATGAACTCGATCCGGCGCCGCGGCTCAACGGCGAAGAGATCGTGTTCGTGGCCGAGCGCGACGGGGCCGGTCTTGATTTGTACTCGGCTCCGCTGCGCGCGGGTGAGAGCACTCGACTGAGCAAGCTGTGCTCGCCGGCCGAAGAACGCGAGCCGCTGTTCACGCAGTCGGACCGTGCGCTGGTTTTTTCGAGCAAGCGCGCCGGCGGTCAGGGCGGTTTCGATCTGTATCGCGCGGCGCATTTCGACGGGCACTTTGGTGCACTGGAGGCGCTCACGCCCTTGAACTCCGCGGACGACGAGCGCGCCCCGCTCGCCGAGCCGGACGATCTCGCCCTGGCCTTCGTGCGCGCCGCGAGCGAGGGCCGGTCCCAAGTCCTGCGCTCGCCCGCGATCGAGTTGTTCCGTGCTCCAGGCCGGCCGATTCACTGGACGGAGTGGCTGGCTCTGATCGGTCTGTGCATGCTTGCATTGCTGGCTCTGCTCGTGCGGCGTTTCCCGGAGCTCGACCTGATCTACAAGTGCGCCTTGGTCTCGGTGATCGTGCACTTGCTCCTATTGTGGTGGTTCCACGACGTGTGGCTGCATGGCGGCGAGCGCGATCGCGAGCACATTCGCCAACCGATCAAGGTGCGTCTGGCCGATCGCGAGCCGCCGATCACCGCAGCACGCACACCGATTCCTCCGTTGGAAACTCCGGCGCCCGCGGCCCCGCCCTTGCAGTCTCCAGCGCAGCTCGAGCGCGCCGACGTCGCCGCGGCGAGAGCGAACGCGCCTCTCGAACAGCCGCGAAACGAGCCTGTGCTCGCGCGCGCCACAGATGCAGCGCCGTCGCGGACACCCGACAGCGCCGTCCCGCCGGCCGGGTCCCGCGCAGCTGTGCCTCGCGCAGCGGTACAGCCCACTCCGACGCCGGCGACGCCAGCCACGGCACTCGGTCTGCCTGTGCTGCTGTCCGAGTCGGCCGTCAGCTCCCCGGGCTCATCACCCAAGCGGTTGCAGTCCAGGACGCCGACCGGTTCGGTCAGCACTGCGCTGGCAGCCGTGGCGCACGCGGCCAGTCCGTCGCGGGAACTCGCTGCGCGCGAAGCCGACGCCGTTGAACCGGCGCGCTCGAGCGGAGCTGCGACCGTGCTGCGCGAAAACGCGGCCGACAGGCTCGCGGCCGGTCCCGTGCCCAGCTTGCCGCTGGATTCGCTGGCCTCGAGTCAACCCTCGGCCACTGCGCGAGCACTCGGTGCTCCGTCGCGGCCTGCGCCCAGTCGTTCCCTGGGCAGTCAAGCGGCGTCCACGTCGTCGAGTTCGGTGGCCAAGGCCGCGGCCATGACCGCGCCGGCTTCGAAATCATCCAGCCTCGCCGCGGGCGCGCTCGCCTCGCCGCGCTCCCACGCCGGCGACATTGCGCTGGCCGGCGGCGAGGGTTCCACGCCGGCGCAGTCAGCCGCGCCGGCATCTGCGTTGCAACTTGGCGATCTGGCCGCGGCCGGCGCTGCTCTCGAGCAAGCTTCTGGTGTCGACGCCGGACCGCAGCGTTCGACTCGCTCGGTCGAACGACGCGCGCTCGCCGAGCAGCCTGCCGCCCGCGTGGAATCGCTGGCGCGCAAAGCGGCGCAGGCGGACGGCGCAGTCGCTTTCCCGGCCAAGCGAGCCGAGCTTGCGCCCCGCTCGGGTGCCAGCGCTGCGCGGCTTGTCAGCGAAGCGGGCCAGGAGAGCGGCGCGGAAGTTGCGCTGCGGGCATCCTTGCCGCCGGCATTGGGGCTCGGCTCGGCGCCGGCCGAAGTTGATGGCTCCGACGTCGCCACCGAAGCGGCGGCGTCCGGCCCAACTCGCGCGAGTGGGGCAGCCGCCGCACAAAGTTCGCCGCTGCCTTCGGCCAGGCTCGGCGCTTCCTTGGCCTCACGCGCGAGTGCACCTGCTCCCGCATTGGCGAGAGCTGCTTCCACGCAGGCCGGAGCCGAACCGGCCCGCGGCGAGCGTGCGGTCGAACTCGCCGACGCGACCGACTTCGCTGCCAAGCCCGCGCAATCCGCGCCGGCCGACAACGGCCGCGATTGGTTGTCGGAGCTAGCGCCGCAGGCACCCAGCGCGAGCGGCGGGAGTGCGCCCGAGGCAGCGGGCCCGGCGCGGATCGAAGGCGAACGTGTCGGTCGTCCCGCAGAGCCGCTCGCGGCCGATGGAATTCCGCTCGCGCGCGCTGCGCGGCTGGAGAGCGCAGCCGAGCAGCGACCGGCGAAATCCGCCTGGGATTCGACGCCCTACCAGAATCGCAGCGGAACCGAGAAGGCGCGCGCGCTCAAACTCTACGGCGGAAACGAACGCACGGAGACGGCCGTGGCCAATGGCCTCGCTTATCTCGCGCGCATTCAAGCCAAGAACGGTGCCTGGGGCGATCTCAACGTCGTGGACGAAAAGTATGGACGCGTGGCTGTCGGCAAGACCGCGCTGTGCACGCTCGCTTTCCTGGGCGCCGGCCACACGCCCGATTCCGCGACCGAACACTCCGCCGTCGTGGCGCGCGCGGTCGGCTTCTTGCTCGCTGTGCAGGATCCGGACTCCGGCCATTTCGGCCAGGCCTCGGCCTACGACCATGGCATAGCCACGTACGCGATCGCCGAGTGCTTTGCGCTGACGCACGATCAGCGCCTGCGCGCGGCACTCGAGCGCGCGATCGCGCATGTGCTGGCGATGCAATCGCGACGCGACGACGACCGCTTCCGTGGCGGCTGGGGTTACTACTTCGCCGACGGATCGCTCTACGATCCCTGGCCGCGCACGTCGATCACCGCCTGGCAGGTCATGGCCCTCGAGTCGGCGCGTCTGTCAGGCCTGATCGTTCCCGATAGTGCCTTTGACGAAGCGCGCGCTTTCCTGGTCAACGCGCACGACCCGGAACTCGGCGCCTATCGCTACAACCATGAACCGCAGCGGCTGAATTCCGCCTATCCGACGCTGCCGGCTTCGACTCCCGCGGCTTTGTTCGCGCTGGCGCTGCTCGGCGAGGACATTTCCGGCGCCGAACACTCAGTCTCGCGCGCCTACGTCCTCGAGCGCGCGCCGAACGGCTTTCGCTACAGCGGCGAACGTGACTTCGTGCTGCGCGCGCAGGGCAATCCGTACTTCTGGTACTACGGCACGCTGGCCATGTTCCGCGTCGGCGGCGCGCAATGGCAGCGCTGGAACACGACCCTGCAGGAGTCGCTGCTGCCCGCCCAGGCCGTGGACGGAGCGTGGCAGCCGATCGATGCCTACTCGAAGTACGCGCGCGACAGCGCCGCGGACAAGAGCTACACGACGGCAATGTGCGTGCTGAGCCTGGAGATCTACTACCGCTACTACTTGCCGCTATTGAAGGTGCGTTGAGCCCGCGAACGGTCGCCTTCGGCCTGCCGCTCTGCTAGTTTCGCGCGCTTGGGAGATCCCAAGTCGCAGCCTGCGTCGCCTGACTCGCCCGACTTGATCGGCGGTCCTGCACCCAAGAGCCTGGGTTTCCTGCGCGGACTCTCGTTGGTTTCGGCCAGCGCGTTGATCGTCGGCAATATGGTCGGCACGTCTACCTACACGCTGCCTGCGTCGCTGGCGGCGAGTGTCGGACCGCTCAGCCTGGTCGCTTGGCTGCTGACCGCGATCGGCTATGGATTCGTCGCGCTGGTCTATGCACGCCTGGGCGCACGCTCGAGTCGCAGCGGCGGACCGTACGTCTACGTGCGCGAGGCCTTCGGCGACTTCGCGGCCTTCCAGACCGTCTGGAGTTACTGGTTGAGCGTGGTTGCCGGCAATTCGTTCATCGCACTTGCGGTCGTCGGCTACGCGCTCGAATTCGGGTCGGCGGGAGCGGCGACGACGCTGGAGCGGTTCCTGCTCGCCCAGGCGATCGTCTGGGGCCTGACGCTGCTGAACGTGCTCGGCGTGCGCCACTCGGGCCGTTTCCAGGTGGTCGTCGTGCTGCTCAATCTCGTGCCGCTGATTTCGCTCTCGCTCCTGGCGTTGAAGAATTTCGACGTCGCCAACCTGAAACCATTCGCGCCGCAGGGTTTCGGACAACTTCCCTTGGGCATGGCCGTCGTGGTCTGGGCCTACTGCGGCATCGAATCCGCGACGGTGCCCGCCGAGGAAATCCAGACGGGCCGCGGAACCATTTCGCGCGCGACCCTGTTCGGTTATGCACTGGCCACGCTCGTGTTTCTGCTGAGCGCATTGGCCGTGACGGGTGCGGTGCCGAATGCAGCGCTGGCGGCGAGTCCGCGGCCGATGGCGCTCGCGCTCGAGACGGCGGTGGGGCCCTGGGCCGGAACGTTGATCAGCATTACCGCGGTGATCGCGGGGCTGGGCACGCTCAACGGATGGATCTTGATGGCCGGCCGCATTCCCGTGTCCGCGGCCGCGGACGGCATGTTCTTTCGCGGGCTGGCGCGCGTGCATCCACGTTGGAGGACACCGCACGTGGCGCTGCTGCTCGCCGGTGGCGTGTCCAGCGCGCTGCTGTTCAACCTTTTCTCGACGGGGCTGCGCGAACTGTTCGACTTCATCCTGCTCTTGTCGGTGCTGACGGCGCTGCTGCCGCATCTGTACACGATGGCGGCGCAATTCGCCTTTGCGCGCCGCGCGCGCGCCGCACGCGACACATGGATCGCTGCCATCGCTTTCGGCTTCGTGCTGCTGACGATCTACGGCTGCGGCAACGAGAAGATCGGCTGGGGCATGTTGTTCGTGCTCGCGGGCACTCCGCTCTACGCCTGGTTCAAGGCGCGCGAGCCGGCCTGATCAGCGCACGGCCGACGGAGCGAAGCGTTCGTCGAGCACTTTCAGTCGCCGCAGCGCCTCGGCTTGACCCGGAACGGCGCCGATCAGTGCGCGCAAACTCTTGCGCGCGCCTTCGACATCGGGCGGCAACTTCGACATCAGCAAGTCGGAGAGATCCAGGCCGGCCGGCACGAGCGTCGGCTGCAGCTCGAGTGCCCGCAGCAAGTGCTGCTCGCTGCCCGACGGATCGCCGGAAAGGCGCGCCGCCTGGGCGGTCTGGAATTCCAGTAGGCCGAGCAATTCACGCGCCTGAGGATGTTCTGGGTGACGCGCGAGCACCCGTTCGAGCTGTTCGCGCGCGAGGCGCACGTCGTGCTCTGGGCTCTTCAGGGCGACATCGGCGAGTTCGACGCGCGCGAGCGCGAGCTCGCCATCGAGTTCGATCGCGCGCCGCAAGTGTTCTTTCGCCGAATCCCAATCGGCTTGCCTGGCCTGGATCTGCCCGCGTTGAAATTCGAGCTCCGCCACGGGCACGAGGCCGAGTTCCGCGGCGCGATCGAGCTGTTCAAGACTGCGCGCCAAGAGCGGCGCACGTTGGTCCGGCGCCAAGGCCTTCGCATCGAGCAGCAACCAGCGGCCGCGCGTGGCATGCACCTGCACGAGGCTGGAATGTCCGAGGAAGACGAACCACGGCAGGCACAGCGAGAGCGCTGTCCAACCTAGCGCCGTGCGACGTCCATCGAGCCTCAGCGCGCGGCCTTGGAAAACGACGCGCGCGCGCACGATCGTGCGCCAACACAGGACGCCGGCCAGTGCGCTGAGCACGGCGAGTCCGATCGCCAGCAGGAAGGGGACGAGGTCGTACAGTCCGCGCAGCGCGAGCAGACTGCCCATGAAAATGAGGGCGAGGGCAAGTTCCTCGCCCACGCTGAAGTCGTACACGCGTCCAACCGGCTTCGAGCGGACGTTCGTGCGCTTCAGCGCCGCGGAGCGGCTCTCGCCCAAGCCGAAGTAGAGCGCGTCCTTGGGGCAGACGCTGACGCAGTCCAGGCACTTCATGCAGCCTGGATCGACGACCTGACCGAAGCGTGCGACTTCGGCGTGCACGAGCACGTTGCTCGTGCAAGTCGCCGTGCAGTGTCCGCAGCCTTCGCAAGCGTCAGTGACACGAATGCGCGCGGGCGAGGCGCGCTCGGCGATTGCGAAGACTGCACCGTAGGGACAGCCGTAGGTGCAAAAGCCCTTGGCCCCGAGGAAGTACACGATCAGGCATCCATCGACGGCAAAGGTGAGCAGCGCGATGCCCGGCCCGGGAAAGCTGGCCCAGAAATCATCGGTCTGGAAGTGCGCGCGAAAGCCCGCGAACTCGACGCCCTCGATCCAGCGCGCGAGGCTCGGCCAGACAAACATGTAGAGCGCGGCGCAGAGTGGCACCCAGACCAGGAGCCGCGAGCGGATCGGCCGCGGCCGCATCCCGAGCTTGGCCAGCAGCCAGGCGGATGCATCCTGATAGGCGACCACGTGGCAGGCCCAGCCACAGAAGAAACGCCCAAAGATCAGTGTGGCCAGGATCGCCACGGCGAAGATCACGAAGCCCGCGTTCACGTAGCCGAGCTCGAGGGTCTGCATCGACTCCGAGGGCTCGACGGGCGAAATTGTCGAACCGTTCAGGCGCCAGTGCGCCAGGTGCACGAGCACCAGGAGGTGGACCGCGATCAGGGCTGCTGCGCGCCAGCGCGAGCGCCGCGAGCCCCGCGGCGTTCCCCGGGGCCGATGGGGGGGCGCAGCCGGCAGGCTCTCGGATGCAGCGGGGGACAGGGCGGCGGGGATCGGCACTCGCGACTAGCTAGCGCCGCAGGAGCGCCCCGCGCAAGGGGCTGCTGGCCCGCGTCGGACGTCGAATGGCGGCTGGGCAATCATAGGGTACGCTTGACTCAGTCGACTTCAGTCGGGGGTGTCGGGCTCGCGAGCCCCGACGCCCTCCCGTTGTTCCTACACCCTTCGAAGGATTCTCAATGAAACGTTGGTCTCTGCTGTGCTTGTCCCTGGTGGCGGTTGCCGCCTCCGCGCCCCTGGCCGGCGCTCAGTCGAACACGATTCCCGGCGTCGACGTCAAGCTCGGGATCCTTGGCGGGATCCAAGTTTATGGTCACGGCGGCACATTCCCGACCGGCTATACCGCGATCGCGATGGCGACCACTTCCTGCAATGTCGGCACCGTCGACGTTCCCTGGTTGCAGGCCATGAATCCCGACCACCCGATGATCGCGTTCCTGGCGGCGCGCGAGGCGAATGGCCGTCTGCAGCAGATCTCCGACCGCAGCTACCTCAAGCACGGATTCTTCGCGCTGTCGAACAGTC
>JAYUUV010000266.1:0-6354 GCA_043754695.1 Planctomycetota bacterium | reverse complement strand
TGGGCAAGTTCGCCACCAGCGGCAGGCGCAAGGGGCCGCGATAAGCGGCGCGCCTCAAGGCTTCGAGACCGCGCAGGCATTCGAGCAGTCCGTCCTTGCCCTGCTCGGGCCACAACGCGCCGACCCAATTGTCGAAGTCGATGCGTTCCGCTTCGAAGGGCACGAGCGCATCGACCGCCAATTGCCGTCCGCGCATCGCGGCCAAAAAACTTTGGCCGTCTGAGTGGGCTTCGCGGGCTGCATAGGCCTCGCCGAGCCAATCGAGCACGGGCGAGCTGACCTGCAAGCCATGCGCAAGGTCCTCGAGCAGCGCCTTCTTCTTGCGCTCGACGAACGCAGTGAACGGAAACGGGCGCAAATTTCCGTTGTCGCCACTCGGCCAGGTCGCGGCGCACAACGGCGTGCCCCAGGACTCGCCGACGATCAGCGCGGCCGGCCACGGCAGACGCAGCGGATCCTTCGGATTGGTTCCCTGGGAGAAGGCACGGTCGAGCCAGTCGCGCAGCGCAAGCCCGCTGCCTGCACCGGCGCCCAGTCGCAGATAGTCCTTGGCCAGTGGAAGCTTGCCGTAGATCTGCAGCGTGCACGACTCCTTGCCGAGGAACGAAAACATGCCGGCTACTTCTTTGTCCGCGCGGGACGCTGCGGCAGTTTGCGGCCGACGAAGCTCACTTCGAAGGGTGCTCGCAACTTCGAGTTGGTCGGTTGCACGCTGACGCTCCAGGCATCGCCCTGCTCTCCGGCGGGTCCACCCGCCCAGGCAAACAGGAGCGGGGCGAGGCTGCCCGAGAGTTCCAACTTCAGATCGTTCGGCTGGGCCTTGTCGTTGGGGGAATCGCTCCAGCGCATGCGCATGCTCTTGGCGGAGTCGGGCGCGAAATTCCATTCGAGCGGCATGCCCTGCATGTTCCTGCCCGCATTCTGGAAGTTCTTGCATTCTCCCGGTGCCTTGCCCGGACCGAAGAAGCACTCCTTCGAAGCTTCAGGACCTTTGCTGGTGTTCCAGATCGAGTTCTCTTCCCAGACCGGGCCGATCTGGATGTCGACTTTGCCGTCCTTGATGCGCTTGCCTTCGCCGAGCAGGAAAGCCTGCAATTCGCCGAGGAAACGCTGCATCGCCCACAAGGGTTCGCGTTCGATCGCGGCCTCGTCCTTGGGGAAGAGTCCCAGGGTGTCGGTCTTCGCGTTGTACAACTCGAGCAGGCGGTCGAATTTTCCGTTCCTGTCGAGCAGGCTGCTGAGGCTGGCCATGATCGACTCTTCCGCCAGCGTCTTCGTGGCCTCGAAGTCCGTCACGTACAGCGCGTCGATCGCCTCGTCGTACTCCTGCAGCAGCTTCTTCAAGTCCGCGGCGTACAGAACGCGCACCTCTGTGAGCAGCCGCCGCTGCAACTGGTCGTTCAGCGCCGTGGCGTACAAGCCGGTGGCATTCTTGGGCGCGCTGGTTTCGCCCAGCGTCCCGTTGTTGATTCCGCGCAGTTTCTTGGCCAATTCAGGACCGTCCTTGGCCAGACCAGGTGTCTGCGAAATGCCCTCCGCGAGCCCCTTCAACCAGTTGAAGTACGGCTGGCCGCGCACGCCGCTGGCGCTCTTGGGGACGCGCAAGGCGCGCAGGGATTCCAATGCCTTGGCCGCGTCCGGCAATTTCACGAAGACGGCGGACTTGGCTCCGAGCACGGAATTGTCGAGATCCGGCGCGAGCGTCGTCGTGCCGGCGTCCTTCAGAAGCGCCTCGAGCTTCTTCGGTTCGAGCGCCGCGGAAACCTGGCTCGCGACTTCGAGCAGGCTGACGTCGTTGAGCCCGTAGATGGGTGTCGGGTTCCAATACTCGCGCACGATCTGCTCGTGCCGTTGCAGTCGGTCGACGAGCAGCTTCTCGACTTCGTCGCGCCACTGCGGATCGAGGCCGTCCTCGGGTTCCGGTTCCGGCAGACCGAATTGCGCTCGCATCAGAGCGAAGTGCGCGCCGACCTGGCGCACGATTTCGATCGTCTGCGCTCCGTCGAGGGGTTGGTCGAGGCTCGACTTCCCGTCGGGAGTGAGTCCCCTCCAATAATCGAGCATCAGCTCCTGGCGGTGGTCCACGTAGCTCTTTTTCAAACGCTGCGCAGCCAGCGACAACGGGTCGGCCTTCTTCGGAGTCACGCCCGTGGTCTCACCGACCAGTTGATCAAGCGCGTCGAGCACGGCCAGGTCGATCGTCGGCGCGACGCCTTGGACCGAGGAGCTGGTCAACTCGGTCCACTGCCGTTCGAGCGACTCGAGGTGCTGCGCGAGCAGCTTGTCGATGCCCGTCTGGAAATCGCGCGTGCGAGGCGAGTTCAGTTTGATCAGCGCCTTGCGCGCCTTGACCAGCGAACTGACGATCTCCGCGGCAAACGCGTTTTCGGTCAGCGGCGTGCCCTGCGCCTTGCGCTTCTCGGCCAGACTGCCCCAGCTCGGATACTCGCGCACGAAGCGCCGCCCGACCTCGCATACTTTGGCCAGATAGGCGCCCTCGGGCAGCGCACCCGAAGGCAGGTCGCGCACGCCGACCTCCAATTCGTCGGCCAAGGTTTCGAACTTCCAGGCCTCGTTCGGAGCGGCCTTGCAGACGCGATCGAGTTGCGCGTCGAGCTTCTCGCGCAGCAGCGGGGTCGGAACGATCAACTGGTCGTTGGCGGTCGCCTCGGCGATGCCCGCCAATTTGGTGCCGACTTCATGGATGTTGATGCTGGCGATTTCGGTCGGGTCCCATTCCTTGTCGGGCGAAGCGAAAGCACCGGTGATGAAGCCCTCGAGTTGCACCTTCTGCACCCAATTCGTGCTCTGGCGTTTTGCGCCCTGGCGCGTTTTCAGCAGACCCTCCAGCTTGTCGTGGGTCAGGTCCATGGCGACCAATTGCGGCTTCACGCCGAGGATGTACTTGATCTCGTACGTCAGCGGCGTGACCGACTTGCGCTCCATCTTCTCGCTGCAGCGCTCCATCATCGCCCACGAGTTCACGAAGTTGCTCATCAGCTCGAAGACTTTCGATTCGTCCGAGGATTCGGTCAGCCGCTTCAATCCGTTGTGGGCCTGCTCGACACCGAACCAGGCCAGCATGTAGCCGAGTTCGGCGTCCGGCTGGTAGAGCCGGCCGGGCGTCAGGCAGTCTTCGTACAGCTCGAACGTGCGCGAGGTGAGATCGTCGATCGCCGATCCGGCCGGCGTCGGGCTGAGCGCGGCATCGACGGAGTAGTTGCCGCGCAGTTCGATCGCGCGCGCGAGCGTGAAAGTCTCGCTCGCATCCTTCGGCACGTATTCGCGCTCGCCCTGCGCCAGCATTTTCGTCGCGACTTCGAGCGCGTTGGAGCTGGCGAGATTGCTTTCCTGCAGCAGCAGCACAGCGCAGTCGGCGGCCAGTTGCAGCTTTTCGAACGAGTCCGGGCCCTTGCCCGCGATTCTTGCCGCCAGGCTGTCGGCCAGCGTGTTGCGCAGCGTCGGCGCAAGGCGCAGGTCGAACTCGGCGGCATACAGGCGCTTGAGGCTCTCGCGCGTCGAGTTCCAGATTTCCTCGGAGATCCCGCGATCCTGTTCAATGGCTGCGTGGATCGTGGACAGGACGGCCAGATGCTCGGGAACTTTCCAGCCCTTTTCGATTTCGGCCGCCTGCGACATTTTCATCGCCCGGTCGGTCAATTCATCGACGCCGGCCGCGCCCTTGCCGAGCATGTAGACCATGCCGCCGATCAGCGAGACCAACGCGATGACACCGGACACGCCATAGCCGATCAGTGCGCTGCGCTGGGCGGCCAAGACCCGGCCCTTGGTCGGACGGACGATACCGCGCTCGCCGAAAACGCGCGTGCGCACCAGATCCTTGATGAAGTAGGCGCGTTGTTTGGTGAACAGCGCTTCCAACTCCTGCATGTCGGCGTCGCCGCTGCCGCCCAGGGCCGCGGCGCAAACGCGCGCGATCGGCACCCCGGATTGCAGACCGCTGGTCAGGTACATGCCGCGGAACGAGAGTCGATCGGCGAGACCTGAATCGGTGAACACGCGCCGCAGGTAAATTTCCAGCGGCTCCTCGAGCGCGGCCAGTTCGTCGGGGAAGGCGAACATGCGATCGATTTCGCCCAGCGCCTCGGGGATGCGCGAGCTGCCGAGCATCTCGCCGCGCAACAAACGCGCGCGTGCGACCATGTCGCGGAAGCCCAGGCGCGCCTCCTCCAGGTCGAAGGGCGCGTCCACTTTGTCGGCCTCGCGCGACCAGCCGAACATTTCATGGCGCTTGGGGGCGTCGAGGCGGTGCACGGACTCGGCGAAGCCGAACAGCTTGTCGGCCTTGGTCAGCACCAGGTAGATCGGCAACTGCGCGTCGAGCTTCTTGACCAGCGTCAAGAGCGCGCTCTGGATCTTGTTGGCCTTCAGCCGTGCAGCATCTGCTGCATCGGTGAGCAGGCTGTCGCAGGGCAAGACCAGCAGGATGCCGTTGGCCGGGCAGATCGGCCGGAAGTTCGAGAGCAGGTCGAGGAAAGCTTCCCACTCCAACTGGTCGGCCACGCCGCCCTCGTGCGTGAACAGCCGTCCGGCGAGGTCGAGGATCACGGCCTCTTCGGTGAACCACCAGTCGCAACCGCGCGTTCCGCCGATGCCGGAGAGCTTGTTCTGGCCGAAGGGAAAGTGCAGATCGGAGTTTTGCAGGAGCACGCTCTTGCCCGACTGCGGCTCGCCGACGAGCAAATAGAACGGCAGTTCGTAACGGTCGATCTTTTGCTTGTCGAGTTCGACCTGGAAGCCCTGCCACTCGCGCTTGCGGTCCTCGATGCCTTCCTTGGCGGTCAGGCCCTCGTCGAAATTCTTGCGCTTGCGCTTTTTCCAGGCGCGCAAGGCGAACTCGGAAAGGATCCACAGCGCGCCGATGATCAGCACCGTCCACAGCGCCGGCTTGAACAGCTCCTTGGCCAGGAAGAACACCAAGACCAGTGCGACCGCGACGAGCACGGCCACTGCGATCCAAAGCCACTTGCTGGTCAGGATTTTCTTCATGGGCTACGGGGGCGTAACGGCGGCCGCGCGGATCAGCGCCGGACCTTCTGGAGGTTGGTGACCTGCTGCTCGATCTGTTTGTTGCGCTTGGAGTTCTTGAGCTTCGTCAGTGCGTCGCCGGACAGCAGCACGAACAGGATCGCAGCGAGCGCGACCATCACGAAGCGCACGATTCCGCCGGTCGGAAGCTTGGTGATCGTGCGCGGGGAGTTGCGGCCGTAACACTCCGGCGCGAGCTTGTCGCCCAGCGCGCCGCGCAGGCGCGCTTTTTCGAACACCAGCTGGCGACGACGTTCGAGTTCCTTGCGGTTGTCGATCAATTCGCCCTGGAATCCCAGCGCCATGCAGGTGAACAAGACCAGCGCCAATTCCGCGGAATCGTTGGCTGTGTCGCCGAGCACCTCGTCGAGGATCGAGAAGAACTTCGTGCCGGCTTCGGCGGTGTTGAAATAATGTTGTTCGAGCAGCTGCATCGACCACGCGGCGCGATTGGTCCAGTTCGAACTCAACACCACCTGGTCGGCGGTGGCGACCAGCGCGTAACGCGCGCGGTCGAAGAGCGCGCGCAGCTTGCGGTCGGATTCACAGGCGCGCTCGGCGCTCTCGAACTCGCGGACCAGGACATCGCGCAGTTCCTCGACCGAGAGCACCGAGGTCTCGGCGTTGCGGCGGAACGAGGTCAGGAAAAGGAAGATCGGCGTGCAAGCCTCGTGCAGGGATGCGGGTTTCGAGGTCATGGCTCACTCCGGCAGTTCGACGTAGAAGTGGTAACGCACCTCGCCCAGGGCGCCGAGCGCCGAGAGCAGCATGCCGCGCCGCGCTTCGATCAGGCGCAGCCACGCATCGCGCGACTTGCCTTCGGTGACGACGCGGAAGTAGTGCATGCCGTCGCGTTTGGGGAACGAAGTCGGCGCGCTGCGCTCGTACTCGAGTTCGATGCCGGGCACGACGCCCTGGATCACGCGATCGGCGTCCGCGGGCGGGATCAGCTTGACGCAGGCGGCAACCAGGTCGGCCGTTTCCTCGGGCGGGTTCTGCATCTCGAACGCCATGTGGAAGATCGCCTTGCCATCGATCCAGTGGTCCGGGATCTCGCACTCGAAGATGCCGTCGCGTTGCTCGTCGCGGCGGAACTCGCAGGTGTCGTAGGGCACGGCGACTTCGGAATCGAGGAACTCGCGCACGCGCGCCAGCACTTCCTTGAAGCAGGCGTCGGGGTCGGAGTGGTCGTAGGGCAATAGTTCCGGCGCGATGCGATCGGCGGAGAAGACGGCGAGATTGCCTGCGGTGCGCGCCAGTTCCAGATAGGCGAGGTAGGGGTGCAGGCTCGGGTTGCGCGAGAGC
>JAYUUV010000265.1:0-7414 GCA_043754695.1 Planctomycetota bacterium | reverse complement strand
CCGACCTCTGCGTCCCGAACGCAGCGCTCTACCAAGCTGAGCCACGCCCCGATTCCCAATGAAATTGGGCTGGAGAAGTTACGGAGGTCGCAAGCCGCTGTCAATGCGCCCGAACTCCAAGATCCCCGCCAACTCGAGCCAAGTGTACGCCGCCGGCCAAGGGGCGGTCGGCGAGCGGCCAGGTTCAGCGCCCGAGATCGACGAAAACGCCGCCATTCTCCTCGGCCAGACGCTTCATGAAATCCTTCTGGAACTCGCCGATCGCGATCGTGTGCAGGACCACCCGGCGAAGTTTGTTCGCGGTGCGGACCTCGCGCAGGATGTCCTCGGGATCGACATAGTCGCCGTGGGAAGGCCGCCCGTCGGAAAGGAAGAAAACGGTGTCGACCGCGACCTCGTAGTTCTTGTCCTTCGTGCCGCGGCCCGCGAAGCCCAGCGCCCAGCTGAGTGCTCCCCAGGTGTTGGTCTTGCCCGCTTCGAGGTTCGCCGAACCAGCGAGACCGACACTGGCCAAGTCTTCCTTCGAACTGCCGCCCAGCGGCGCCAGTCGCATCGCAAAGTCCCTGCCCGCCTTCTTGTTCAGCGCGTTGGCGGGCACGAGATCGTTCTTCCACCATTTCATGTCGGTGCCGAACGAGAGCACGTTGAACTTGACGAACGGTTCGAGCCGGTCGATCGTGCGCGCCAGCTCCGTCTTGACGATGTCGATGCGACTCATCGACGGATAACCGCCGTCCTGGAAGCGTTCCTTCTCGACCACCAGGTTTTCCATCGAGCCTGAGACATCGATCACGAACACGATCGAACGCGAAGGAGTATCGATGCCGTGATAGACCGTCTGCGGACCGGAGGGTTTGTACTTCGCGCGCTCCTCGGCCTGCTTCGCGCGCAGCTTGGCGAGCTCGGCGTCGGTCGGAATCTTGTAGTGCTCCTTGACGCTGGTCCAGAACGCCTGCCACTGCGCGAGGCGGTCGCCGAGCGTCTTCCCGGTGATTTCGTCGAGCGCATTGCCGATTTCAGGTCGCAGCCGGCCCTCTTCGATCGCCATGCGAGTGAGCAACGGCTCGATGGAATCGATGCGCCGCACTTTGCCGAGCGCGCCGATCGCGCTGGAGCGCACTTGCCAGATGGGATCGCTGAGCGAGACGATCGCGGGCGGAATCACCAACTCCGACTTGAGCACCGCGAGTGCGTCCATCGCCGAGCAGCGCACGGCGGGTTCGCTGTCCGCGCACAGGGCTGCGATGGCCGGAGCATGCGCGACGTCCTTGAACGCGCCGAGCGCATCGATCGAGCGGCGGCGCACGTCCCAGGATTTGTCCGTGAGCATCACCAGCAAGGCCGGCGCGGCCGCCGTGTAGCGCGCCTGTGCAATCGCCTGAAGGATGCCCAGGCGCACGGCTTCGGTCTTGTCGGTTTCGGCAGTCGCGATCAGGGCCGCGACGGGCTCGGTGGTCTTGAAGCCGGCAAGCACGCGGATGGCCGCGCGCACAACGTCGGGCTCCTCCACCACTTTGAGCACGGGCACGAGCACGTCGACGACGCCCGGCGACTCGATCTTCTCGAGGCTGAGCACGTACTCGACGCGCTCGGCGGGAGTCTTGGCTTCGCGATAGAACTTGCGGAAGTCGCGCACCGTCTCGTCGCCCTGGGCGGAGGCGGACGGCGACAGGCCCGAGAGGGCGACGCAGCACAGGATCAGGAAAGCGCAGGCCCGGAGGATCGAGTTCGACATGGGTGGGATCTCTTGGGGTCGTTCCCCAGAACACTCTAGAGCCTAGCGCAATGCGGGTGACAGATCCGCTGCCCCATCGGGACCGTCATCAGAGGCGGGCCGCGAGGCGACGCACGCCTTCGTACGCCGGATTGGCGTGGGATGCGAGGTCCAGGACCTGCGCGCGCAACTGCCCGGGCTCAGTCTTGGCCTGGCGCAAGCCATCGGCATAGAGGTCGAGCAGTTGAACGCAAATCGATTCCTCGAGCGACGCCATGCGGGCTGCCAGTTCCTCTGGGTTCTTTTGCGCGAGCAACTGAGCCGCGCTGGCGCGCGGAGAGAGCCAGCCGTCGCCATTGACGTCGATGAACACGGGATTGGTCGCGGCCACGGTGTAGGGATTGAGTGTGGGCCAGGCGGGTCCCTGCACTGGATCGCCGGTGACGACGCACACTATCCAGCGATCGGAGCCGAGATTGGGCCAGGGTTCGAACCAGGGAACGGACAAGCCCTCGCAGTCGAGTTCGAAGACGATCGTCGTGTCGGTGCGCTGGCCGGCGATCGCCCACACCGCACGCTCCTCCACTGCGCTGCCGTTCACGAAAAGGGTCGCCGTGCGCGGCACGATCCATGCAGGAGCCTGGACCCGCAGTACGACGCGCACCTGTTCGACATCCGCGAGAGGGTCCCGCGGATCGAGGACGAGCGTGTCGCCCATGCGTGCCTCGCGCTTATTCCCTTTGACCACGACCGTCGCAAAGATCCCCATGCCGATCGACGTGTGTCCGTTCTTGATCGCGTCGCAGATCGCGTTCACGTCGATCGACGCGGGATCGTCCGTCGCGCTTGCGACATAGGTGCGCCCCTGGCCCACCGGATCCCCCACCGTGTGCGAGTCCGAAGAGCCCACGGCGAAAATGCGCACGCCGCGGTTGAGCAACGCGAACCAGTCAGTGAAGAGGAACAGCGGATCCTTTTCCTCGGTGGTCGAGTTGATCATCTCGGTCGCGTCCATCGTCAGCGCGAGTCCGTTGCCGAATCCGCCCGTGTCCCGGTCGAGCTTGTTGTTCGTGAATGGACTGTCGTCGTGGTTGGGCCAGCGCGGGTGATTGAGGATCACGACCTTGGCTCCATGCGAGCGAATCCCGGCAACGATCGCCGGGTAATCGGTCAGCTCGTGCTCGGGAATCGCGGCCTTGGGATCGAGCGGGAAACCGTTGAAATGGCCGACCTTGGTCGTGACCTCGTTGCCCGTGACCGCGGTGTAGTACTTCGACAACTCCGCGCGCTCCTGGAAAGGCACGTAGTCGGTGTTGTGGTTGTGGTCGGTCGCCACCGCGAACTCGACGCCTTCGCCGGCCAAGGTGATCTGTCGCTCCGCGGCACTGGCGTCTCCGTGACCCGAGAATTGCAGCGTATGCAGGTGCGTGTCGGCGGCGATGAAGCCCGTCGTGTCGAGCTCGCGATGCAATTTGTGCGCGATCAGGTTCAAAGCCTTCGCTTTCACTTCAAGTGGTGCAGCGGAAAGGCTCCACTCACAGCCGCGCGTGGCGTAGCTCGTGTACTTGCCGCGCGGCAGCTCGAGCCTGGTCTCCTTCTTCGAGACATAGATCACGCCGTCGCGCACGGCCGTGCTCGGCGTCTCCGCGTAGTAGATCGGCGCGGGCACCCCGGCTTCATCGACGATCGTGACGCGCGCGGGCACGAACGCCCCGCCGGCTTCGTCGCTGACCGTCAGGACCACAGGCTGCGTGTCGTACATCTCGCGCAGCGACTGTTCGAAGAGCCGCAGCTTGCCGATCACGACGTCGTCGTCGGGTACGTCGGGAACGAAGGACAATACGTTCGCGCCGCTCTTCACCAAGCCCGCTGGAATCGAGTAGCTGCGCGTCACCAACTCCGGAAAGGGCTTGAGCAGTACGAATTCGACCTCGTTGAGTTTCACGCGCCAGGCGTTGTCGATGCTGCGTTGCTCGAGGAAAAGCGTCCACTCGCCGGCGTTCGCCTGCGCGTCGAATTTGACGTCGAGCCGCTTGCCCTCCGGCTTTTCACTCGCTTCTTTCCAGTCCTTGGTCAGGTCGTTGCCAAGGTGGTGATAGCGATCGTCGAGCACGCGACCGCCCTGCTTTTGCAGGACGAAATTTCCGACCACGAAGAGTGCGGCGACGGCGCCTGTGAGCGCGAGCTTGAGATTCAACATGACATGAATTCCCGACGTACGGGTCGCCGAGCGCGGGCGCGCGCGGCGCCGTTCACTTGTCCTTGGGTTCCAGCCCCATGCCGTGTCGATCCGGATACGCCGGCCGTGGCGGCGCGACGTAGGGATGCTTGAGCAGTTCTTCGCGCATCAGCGCGATCGCACGATCGAGCTGCGGATCGCCGCCCTGCCACATCAAGGCCGGATCGTCGACGACTTCGATGTCCGGATCGACGCCGTGACCCTCGATGCCCCAGGTCCCGTCCTTCTCGTAGAAAGCGAAGCTCGGCACGCTGATACTGCCGCCGTCGATCAGGTTCGGTCCACCGGACAGTCCGACGAGTCCGCCCCAGGTGCGCAGCCCGATCAACTTGCCCAGGCCCGCTTGCTTGAAGTACCACGGGAACGCATCGCCGCCCGAACCCGAAAGCCCGTTGATCAGCATGCACTTGGGCCCCTGGTGTCCATCCGGCGGCCAGGTCCAGTCCACGCCGTCGCGGCGCGCCCAGTAGTTGGTCACCGGGCGATTGAGCAGCTCGATGAAGCGCGTCGGGATCTGACCGCCCGAGTTCCAGCGCTCGTCGACGATCAGCGCCTTGGCGCGCAGTTGCCCCTGCAATTGACGCACGAGATCGTTCTGGCCGTCGACACCGGTGCTCGGCACGTAGATGTAACCGACCTTGCCCTCCGTCGCATCCGCCACGAACTTGCGATTCTTCTCGATCCAACCGCGGTAGCGCAGATCGCGCTCGCTCGCCAGCGCCTTGACCACGAGCGTGCGCGCGGATTCGTCGCGCGTCGGTTTCGCACTGACCGTCAGTGTCACGACCTTGTCGGCCAAACCCTGGAACGCAGCCCAGGGACTGCGCGAGGTGTCGAGCGCCACGCCATTGACCGCCAGCAAATAGTCGCCGACTTTGACATCGACGCCCGGTTGCGAGAGCGGCCCGCGACCGTCGGCGTCCCACGGCGCGCCTTCATGGATGCGCGCGATCTTGTAGGCACCCTCGGCGAGCTCATAGTCGCAGCCCAGCATGCCGACACTCTGGCGTGGCTCATCGCCGACGTCGCCGCCGTTGTAGTAGGCGTGGCCGACGTTGAGTTCGCTGATCATCTCGCGGATCACGTAGCTGACGTCCTCGCGTGAGGAGCAATCGGCGAGCATCGCGGCGTACTGCGTGCGCACCGCATTCCAGTCCACGCGGTGCATGTTCGGGTCGTAGAAGAAATCGCGCATCAGTCGCCAGGCGTCTTCGAAAAGCTCGCTCCACTCCGCGCGCGGATCGATGTCGACGGACATGCCCGACGTGTCGAGTTTTTCGAACTTGGCCTCGGCCTTCGCGTCGCCAATCTGTGGCCCGCTGCCGCCCAGGGCGAGCACGCGCTTGCCATCGGCCGAAATCGCGAAACTGCCCGAACCCGCGCTGAGTGTCTTGACTTCCGGCTTGTCCGCGAAGGCATCGAAGATCTCGAGGCGCGCATCGTCGCCGCTGCCCTGGATTCCCTGGCGCCCAAAGAGCAGCGCGCCTTCGGAGCTGACCGCGAGCTGCGAGAACACGCCCGGATCGATGGGCAGCAGAACGGCGCGACGTTCGAAACCGTCGAAGGCAATTTCCACCGGCTTTTCAGGCTTCTTTTCGTCCGCGGCCTTGTCGCCTTCCTTCGTGTCCTTGCCCGCATCGGGTGCCGCGTCCTGCTTCTCTTTGTCGCCGTCCTTCTTGTCCTTGTCCGCGCCCTCTTCGTCACTCTTGGGCGCGAAGGGCGACTTCAGGTCGGCGCGCAGCGGGACGACGTAAAGCTGCTCACTCGCCGCGTAGACGAACGACTGATCGAGTTCGCCATACAGCGGCTGGAAATTCGCGCGGCGGCGGAAGTACAGGTAATCGCCCTTGCGGTCGAATTGCGGCAGCGCGTCGTCGAACATTCCCGCGGTCACGACGTGGGTCGCGCCGCCCTCGACTTCGGCAATCACGATGCGCGGAACGCCGCTCGTTTCATCGGAGTTGCTGAAGGCGATGTAGCGACTGTCGCGCGAGAAACTGGGCATAGTCCCGATCAGATCGCCCGCCCAGGTGTCGCGCATCAAGAGCCGCGCCGCGCCGCCGGCCGCGGGCTGGAGGTACAGCGAGCCGGTCTTGTCGCTGAACACGAGGTACTTGGAATCCGGCGACCAACACAGCAGACGGCGGAACATTTTGCCGCCCTCGGTGATGGCCTTCGCTGCGCTGGAAGCATCGGCGGGAGCGACCATGACTTCGTATTCGTGACTGGCGTCCGAGAGCCAGGCCAGCCACTTGCCGTCCGGACTCCAGCAAGCATCGCGCTCGGCAACCCCTGAGCTGCGTGTCAGATTGCGCGGACTGCCGTCCTTGGCCGGAAGCGACCAGACGTCGCCGCGCGCGCTCACGATGGCGCGCTTGCCACTGGGCGAAAGATCCCAGCTGTCGATGAATTTCGCGGCATCGACCGCGCGCGGGCGCAGTTTCGGTCGCGCGCCGGGAATCGTGACCTGCACCGAGCGCGCCGTCGAAGTTCCCAGGTCGAAAAGGGCGAGTTCAGGCCCATGCTGAAAAACGATCTCGCCCTGCCCGCTCGGGCCGGGCCCCATGGCCGGCCACTTGACGTCGTAGTCGGCGAAGTTCGTCAGCTGGCGACGTTTCTTCGTCGCCGGATCGAAGGCCCACAGGTTCAGGCGATGCGAGGGGCCGTCGTCGGAGAGGTAATAGAGCACACCGCCGTGCCACATCGGCGCTGTGTCGGTCCCCTCCCAGTCCGTCGCGCGCAGCGAAGCGTGCGTCTTGAGATCGAAGAGCCAGATGTCCGTCGACATCCCGCCGCGGTAGCGCTTCCAGGTGCGGTTGTCCGTGGTGTGCGGCGTGTACGCGAGCCAACGGCCGTCCTCGGAGATGTCGGCGAAAGCTCCGTAGGGCACGGGCAATTTCCGCGGCAGTCCACCGCTCGCGGGAACGGTGAACAGCTCGACCATACGATCGCGGCCGGCGAGTCCGTTGGTGAAGAAAAGGAGCTTGCCGTCACTGGTCCAGTTGCACAGCGCTTCGGCCGCGGGATGCTGCGTCACACGCAGCGGAATTCCACCCGCGACAGGCATCGTGTAGAGATCCTTGTTGCCGTCGTAATTGCCGACGAAGGCAATCGACTTCCCGTCAACCGAGAAGCGTGGCAGTGTCTCCAGGCCCGCGGGAGAGGCGAGCGGCCGCGCCACTCCGCCTTCACGCGGCACGAGCCACAGATCGTCGGCGTAAACGAAGACGACTTCGCTGGCACTGACGTCGGGATAGCGCAGCATGACCGCATCCGGTTGCGCGTCGCTGGATTCAGCGGGTGGCGTTTGCTGGACGATCGTCGGGGCGGGAATGTCTGCGCTCGCGCAGGAGCACAACAACGCTGCGATCAGGGACGGCAGCGTGGAACGCCGGAAGGACTTGGGGTGCATCCCCGGAATGTATCCGGAATCCCCCCCAATCAAGAACCCCAGAGTCCCT
>JAYUUV010000264.1:0-3527 GCA_043754695.1 Planctomycetota bacterium | reverse complement strand
CAAGCGACCCTGAAATCATCGCAATCGGCAAAGCGGGCGAGTTCGACATTTTGCCTTCGGGGAGCGCAATCCCGGACCCCTACCGCGCGACACCCGACGAACTGTATGCCCTGGGCATGGCCGCGAATGCGGCCGGAGACAACGACAAAGCGCGCGAGTGGCTGACGCGCTTGATGAAGGACTTCGAGGGCGATCTCGCCGACGAAAACTCGTCCGCGCCATTGCAGCAGGCGGCCGGTGCGCTGTTCTTCCTGGCGCTCGAAAAGAACGACGCGCGCGAAGTCGTGCGCTGGTTCGAGCTGCTGCGCGAGAAACGTCCGGATCTCGTGATTCCCTTCGACAAGATCCTGGCCGTGGCCAAGTCCTACTCGACGATCGACGAGCACGAACGCGCGCTGTCGATCCTGCGCGCCTGTGTCGAACAGACCTTCGGCGTCGACCTGAAGGTCGCGGGTGCGATGGAGAGCGAGGGCGACGCGTCCGCGGCGCTCAACCTGCTCGCACGCCTTTGGAGCGAATACCCCGACGCGCCGGCGGTCCTGGAAACCTGGCTCGCGCTGTCGGACAAGCTCTTGACCAAGGCGCCCGGCGCATCCGACGACAAGAGCCTGGTGCGCGACGGGCGCACGCGCGCCCACCTGCACATGGAAGGCACGCGCCTCTTGCAGATGTTCCTGTGCCTGTACCCCAAGGATCCGCAGGCGCCCGAAGCCGCGCTGAACCTGATCGCGGCGCACCTTGGCCTCGAGGACTATGCCACCGCTTCGGGCCTGGCGCAGAGTTTCGCCGCGCGCTTCACGGCGCCGGAATTCGCCGACGCATTCCTGTACTCGCGCGCCGTGGCCGAGTGGTATCTGGGCCACGACGAGGAAGCGCTGCGCGTGTGCGAGAAAGTCGCCGGCGCTGTCTACAAGGACGCCCAGGGCATCGAGCGATCGTCGAAGAACCGCTCTCTGGCCTTGTACATCCTGGCCCAGATCCACCACGCGCGGCGCGAAGTCGAGCGCGCGGCGGAGTACTACGCCAAGGTCGAGCAGAGTTTCGCCGACGCCAAGGCGACGCTGCAAGAATTGCGCGTGCACAAACTCTCGATGGACGAAGTCACGCGCGCGAAGCCGGGCGAAACCGTGCGCCTCGCGCTGCGCTCCAAGAACATCGCCGAAGTCGAATTGGCGATTTACCCTGTCGATTTGATGACGCTGTACCTGCGCGAGGGCGATCTCTCGAAAGTGGCGCAGGTCGATCTTTCGGGCATCGCGCCGGAGTTGTCGCGCACGATGAAACTTGACGGTAGCAATGCGCTGCGCGAGGCCGAGCAGAAACTCGAACTCGCCTTGCCCAAGACCGGCGCCTACCTGGTGATCGCGCGCGGCGGCGAACTTTTCGCTTCGGGGCTGATCCTGGTCAGCGAACTCGAGCTCGACATCAGCGAGGACGCGCCGCGCGGCGGCGTGCGCGTGCAGGTCGTCGACTCGCGCGACGGCAAGTACGTGCGCGACGTCGACGTGCGCGTGGTCGGATCGGCCGACAAGCGCATCCAGCGCTCGAAGACCGACCTGCGCGGCATGGCGAGCCTCGACAACGTCAACGGTCTGGCCACGGTCATCGTGCGCGCCGGCCAGGATCGTTATGCCTTCTATCGCGGGACCCGAGTGCTCGGCAACGTGCCGATCGAGGGCAAGCAGCTGAAAGCGGCGGAGCCGGCTGTCGAACAGCTCTCGCAGAGCGACTACCTGAGCAACGTGATCCAGCTCAACGCTTCGAACCAATCCGAACGCGCCGGTCGCCTTAACGAGGAAATCGGCCGCCAACGGCTGGGAGTGCAGATCAAGCAGGTCAAGTAGACTGTTGCCGAGTGAGCGGCGACTTCGAACTCCTGAAGCAGAGTCCGGCGCGCAGCGTGCGCCTGGAGCGCCGCGGCGAGCGCACTGTCGTCGTCAAGCGCTTCGAGCACTCGCGCGCGCTCGGACGAGCCTTCGATCGTGGCCGTGCGCGGCGCGAGTTCGAAGTGTTGAGCCACCTTTCGAACCACGGACTCGACGTGCCGCGACCGCTTGGGATCGTGCGCCAGGGCCGCGCTTTCGAAGTGGAGCTCGAATGGATCGAGGGTGCGCGTTCGCTCGCCGAGCTGGCGGCGAACCACGCGCATCTTTCGGCGTCGCTGGCCAGCCGCCTTGGCCGACTGCTCGCCGGCCTGCACTCCCTGGGCGTCGATCACCCCGACCTGCACGCCGGCAACGTGCTGATCACGCCACAAGGTCGCGCGATCGCCATCGACTTCGACAAGGCGCGGCTCGTGCCCGCCATCGGCGATGGCGAAGTGCTTCGGGATCTGGTTTCGCTGTGCGCCGGGATGCGTGAAGTGAGCGGCCCCGGCTGGCGCAGGCTGGCCTTCGATGCCTGGTGGAGCGCACTCGCGCCGCAGCTGCGCAGCTCGCTGACGCCACTCGACACCTTCGCGATCGAGTCGTTTGCGCGCGATCGCCGCTTGCGTGTGGTCGAAGGCCGAGCGCGTCGTTGGACGCGCACGGGGTCGGCGGTAGCGGAGATCGCAGGCCGGCGCGGCTTCGCGCGGGTCGGGACCGATCCGGCGCTCGCGCGTTGCGCGTTGCGCGCCGAGGCTGCCCCGGCGGGCTGCGTCGCGATCGAAGGCTCGAGACGTCATGTCCTGGCCCACTGGCGTGCAATGGCGCGGCTGGAAGAGCACGGCATCCCCGCGCCGCGCTGCCAGGTCCTGATCAGCGCGCGCCACTCGCGCGCTTGGTTCGCGAGCCAGGCTCCGCCGGCGCCGGCAACGCCAAGAGAGCGCGGCGCGTTCCTCGGTCAGTTGCTCGATCGCGGACTTTGGTGCGAACGGCTCGAGGCCGGCGATCTCGACCGTGTCGGTCTCGTACGGCCGCGTTGCCTGGTCGCGATGGATACGAACAGCGCGCCCGGAAAGCTCGCGCCTTGGCTCGCCGGGCTCGATCACGGCGCGCGGCAGGAATTCCTGGGTGGTCTGCGCTCGGTGTGGAAAGGTCCGGCCCGCGAACGAGCCACGTTGTCGGCCCTGCTCGAGCATGGCTGATCCCCTCAGGCGGCGATTGCGCGCCCGCGCGCTGACAGGCCTGTGCGCCGCGTCGCGCTGGGTTCCACGGCGGCTCTCGCTGGGAAGCCTGCGCACGCTCGCCCGCGTTGCGCGCTTCACGCGCTTCCAAGCACAGACGCTGGCCAACCTGGAAGCGACGCTTGGGCAAGAACTTTCTGCGCAGCAACGCCGGGTGATCGCGCGCGACGTGCGGCTCTTCTCGGCACGCCTGTTCGAGGAATGGATGTTCCTCGCGCGCGCCGCGCGCGGCCCGCGCGCTCGAATCAAGGTCGAAGCCTGGCTGGCAAGTCAGGTCGAGTTCGATGCTTCCTGCGCGCGCCTGTTCAGCGCCGCGGCAAAAGGTCGCGGACTCTTGATCGCGACTGCGCACCTTGGCAATTGGGAAGTGCTTGCGGCAGCGCTGCGCCAACGCGGCCTCGACGGCGCGGTGGTCGGGTTG
>JAYUUV010000263.1:0-13457 GCA_043754695.1 Planctomycetota bacterium | reverse complement strand
TCGCTGCGCAACGCAACGCAATGGGTGTCCACCGCCGAGATCTGGACGTATCTGACGCCCGCCGGCAGCGCTGGCACGTTGAGCTGGCCAAAAAGACTGTTTCCCCAGGCGACGAGCGAGCCGTCGCTGCGCAAGCCCATCGAATGATATTCGCCACCGTCGATGGCGACGTAGGAAAGTCCCGGCGGCAACGCGGGCGCGATGCACTCGCCGCCGTCGTTGTTCCCGCTACCGAGGCACGCGCCATGGGAATCGATGGCCAGTGTGGTCGTGTCGCC
Source organism: Planctomycetota bacterium (assembly GCA_043754695.1). GTDB lineage: Bacteria > Planctomycetota > UBA1135 > UBA1135 > JADJQU01. The sequence continues at coordinate 13,179 of JAYUUV010000263.1, read as the reverse complement.
AGCGCCGATGGCGACGTAGGTGCGCTCGTTCCATTGAGTATCGAAAACCGTTTTTCCGAAGCTGCGCGCATGGACCTGCGCTGTCGACAGTGAAGCGACGAATGCCAGCGCGAGCGCGCTGGAGATCGTTCGCAGAAGTGCCCGGCCGGATCGACACGAAGTGAACGCTTGCATGGTGGCCATGATCCCTCGCAATTTCTCGGGATGCCCGAGCAAAAAGACCCTGATGGACTGAACCGCCGCAGGCTCATTCGGCTCCCGTTCCGACAAGTCGGAAAGGCTCAGCCGCTGCAGCCTGAGTGCGCCCGCTCTGATCATGGGCACACCGTGTATTCGAGCGCGTCGGAAAGTGTCGCGTTGTTCGGCGGCGCGAAACCGTTGTCGCGGCCCCAGGCCTGGCAGTTGACCATGCTGCCTGGAATCGTGAGATAGATCTGCGGCGTTCCACCGAGAGCTCCGACGGCCCAGGCGTTCATGTCGATCGAATAGACGCCTGAACAATCGTTCGGCGGCGGATTGCCGAGCGAAATTTGCGTCTTCGTGCGCCGAACGGGATTCTCGATGCAGCGCAGACCGCCGTAGAACGGCACGGTTGCGCGGCCGCCATTGCTGTAGATGAACAGGCCAGGCTTGTTGTTGATCACGTTGACCGCGCTGACGACGAAACCGGAGCCCGCGCTCGCGCTCGGGATACCGGTCGCGCCAATCGCCGGTGTGCAACCGAGCGAGTTCAACTTGGACGTGCAGTAGGTCTGCCCAGAATTCAACGACACGTAGCGCGCAACGGTCTGGCCGCCGCCCGCCGACACGTCAATGTATCTCCCTCCCGGCGCCAGCGCGGGCACATCGCATTGACCTTCCCGGTTGCCACCCCATGCGACGATCGAGCCGTCGCTCCGGAGCGCTGCGCTGTGATCGACCCCGGCCGAAACCCGCACGAACCTCATGCCGGGCGGAAGCGCGGGTACGTTGCATTCGCCATTGTTGTTGTAACCCCAGGCGAGGGCTGCGCCGTCGCTTCGGAGCGCAAGCGTGTGCCCCCAACCCGCCGACACGCCGATGAAGCTCAGGCCCGGGGGCAAGGCAGGTACGTTGCATTGACCGGACTGGTTGTTTCCAAAGGCCACGATCGATCCGTCGCTGCACAGCGCGACCGAGTGAGCGAAACCGGCCGACACGTCCACGAAACGCACGCCTGCAGGTAGCGCCGGCACGTTGCATTGGCCATAGTAGTTGTATCCGACTGCAATCACCGCGCCGTCGCTTCGACAAGCAAGCGTGTGCTTCTCGCCGGCGGCCACTGCGACATATCTCAACCCCGGCGGCGGGTTCGGCACGTTGCACTGCCCGTACGTGTTGTCTCCCCAAGCCAAGACCGAGCCATCGCCCAGACGCCCAACGGAATGGCGATATCCGCCGACCAACTGAACGAATCGCTCACCCGCCGGTGGCGCGGGCACATTGCATTGACCGTTCGTGTTGAAGCCCAGCGCCAAGATCAGGTCGTCACTGCGACGCGCAAAAAGTTGTGTCCAGCCAGCCGAGACTTCGCTGTAGGACAGGCCTTGCGGCAGGCCAAAGTAAACCGGCAGGTCGGTCTGCAGCGACGAGTTGTCGCCCCAAGCGACGAGCGAACCGTCGCTCAGGCGGCCCACGGAATGTTCGAGTCCAGCGGCGAATTCGACGTAGCTCAGACCTGCCGGCGGCGCGGGCACGTTGCACTGGCCGAAAGTGTTTCTCCCCCAGGCCACGACCGACTGGTCGCTTCGCCTGGCGACGCAATGCAACTCGCCTGCCTCGATGCTCATGTAGCTCAGACCGGGCGGCAGGGCAGGCACGTTGCATTGACCAAAGCTGTTCGAGCCCCAGGCGAGGATCGAACCGTCGCTACGGCGTGCGACTGCAAACGCGCGACCGGTGGCAATCTCGACGTAACTCATGCCGGCGGGCAACGCAGGCACATTGCACTGGCCGCTCTGATTGGCTCCCCACGCAACCACCGAGCCGTCGCTGCGAAGTGCCGCGGCGTGGTCGTAGTCGCTCGCTGAAACTGCGACATACGAAAGGCCCGCGGGCAGCGCCGGCACGTTCAACTCGCCGCTGTGGTTGTCACCGAAGCCCGTGATCGTGCCGTCGCTGCGAAGTGCTAGTGAATAGGTCCAGCCCGCGGAGAAATCGACGTAGCTCAGCCCCGCGGGCAGTGCGGGAACATTGCACTGTCCGGAAGAATTGAAACCCCATGCGACAGCGGATCCGTCGCTGCGAACGGCCAGGTTGTGATAGGTGCCCGCCGCGATCTTCGTGTAGCTCAGCCCCGGCGGAAGGACGGGAATCTTCGTTTCTCCCTCAGTGGCGCGTCCAAAGACCTGGATCAAGCCATCGGCGCGCAAGGCCACGTTGTGGCTCTCGCCTGATTTCACGCCGATGTAGGGCTGCGCGGACAATCCGCTGTCGAAGACCTGGCCGCCCCAACCGCGGATCTGAGTCTGGGCCGAGGCAAGCGCCGACAGGCAAACGACCGCGATCGAGGCGACCACGCCCGAATGACGACGCGCGCGAACTGCGCCGAAACTGCGTTGCAATGCCACGAGGAGCCCTGCGCGAATCATGTCACCTTCTCCGATCTGATGCCGATGCTGGGTCGCTGCCCACAGATCAAGTCTGCGCGCGCAATTCTACGTCCTTTGCTGTCCAGCCGGGGGCCTCGCCGTGGATAAGGAAAACCGCAGATTCAGCGCGAGACAGCGAAATCCAAATTGTCGGAATTTGCCTGTTACGTTTGCGGGCTGAAGTGCAATTGGCCCCGCTCGTTTGCAAATAGGACTCGAGCTTGACCCGCTTCAGGTATTCGGCGCGCTCGTCGTTGCGGCCGGCTTCGTTCGAATATCCGGCATGGTTCCGCGCCGAAGCCAACCGTTCGAGCGCGCTCGGTCAAGGCTTTGTGAGCGCAGGGTCGAGATCCTCCGCCTGGATCTGTAACCGGCCGTCGACGCGCTAGGAAACTCGCGTCGGATGCGGCAGACGCTCTTCGGAAATCTCGAAGAGAGTGTGCAGCGCGGAGCGCAGAGCCTTGGCGATGCGCGCGTCGACACGCTGCGTCAACGCTTCGACGAGTTCGCGAGACATCGCGAGCGTGCGCTCGCGGCCGCCGTTGAACTTGGCCCAGACTTGCTCGGGATCCTCGGCGGCGCGCAGCTGATTCACCAGGCTGTGCAGATTGTGCAGCTTGTCGCAGGCTTTCACCGACGCGGCTTCCGGCGACATGTGCGGAACCTTCGCGATGCCGACCGATTTGCGTTCGGCCCACGTGCGCGTCTTGTCCTCGGTCAGTTGGCCGACGATGCCGGCGACGTGCGGCCCGAACTCCGCTTGCACGCGCTCGAGCGACCAACCGTCGCAATCCTCGACGACATCGTGCAACAAACCGGCCGCGACCACGTCGTCGTCGAGCCCGAAACGCGCCAGCATCAGCGCGACGTGCATCGGGTGCGTGATGTACGGACTCGCGCAGTCGCCCTTGCGACTCTGGCCTTCGTGCGCGGCGATGGCCGCATGCAGGGCGCGTTCGATGACCGAGGAATACATCAGATCTGGACGCCGAGGGGTTTGAGGGCCACGACACCGAAAAGCATCGAGGCGACGACGAATGTGAGCAAGATGCCGCCCTCTCCGCCCGGCAACCAGCCGAGGTCGCGGTCAGGATAGGCGATCGCCACGCTAGAGAATGGCGAACTCGAGGGGAAGCCCGCTTCGGCCGGCCACAGCGCGGGCCAGTGGTCGGGGTCGGTCAACTTGTACCAGTCGCGATTGTTGACGCGGCGCGGTTGCATGACGCGCAAACTCTTGTCGCCGGCGCAGAACGACTTGGTCTCGCTGGCACCGTTGCCGAGCGCGAGTCGGATCTCGTGCACGCCGGACTTCGTGGCGGCGATCTCCTGATAAGCGCGGCGCTCTGACGGAATGCGCACCAGCGGCGACACGGCGACGACTCCCTCGGGCAGCGTGATCTTCAAGTCCTTGATCAGCGCCTCGGGCGCATCGGAGACGAGCTGGATTTCGAGCAGCGTGCCCGCGCCGGCGAGTTGGGTGCCCGGGTTCGCGCTCAGCGCAACCGGCGCATAGGCATAGCGCACGACAAATTGCGCGACGACGAACACGAACGGGATCGCCAGCGGAATGAACGGCCCAAAGTTCAGCCCCAGGTACTGGAAGTTGCGCAGCACGATCTTGACCACCGCTCCACCTACGACGCGCAGATCGTCCTGAAAGATCCGTATCGCGATGATATGTCCCTTGATCCGGTCCTTGACGGCCTTGATGCGCCGCTGCGAGCTGATGAACTTGAACGCGACCAGCGCCAGCACGCCGAAGATGCCGGAGATCAGGATCAACGCCCACGCGACGCCCATGTACTCGAGCGGCGCCAGCACCAGGTCGAACAGACCTGTCATCGCTCCGTTGAGGGCGTTCATGGGGTATGGATCAAGAAGAGAACGCGGCGCTCAGCTGATGTAGCCCAGCCCGCGCAGCTTCTCGGTGATGTCCGCGTCGGACTGCGCGCCTTCGAAGTTGGCGAGCTCTTTCTCGACGCAGTGCACGATGAACTCATCCGCGGAGGCATATCCCGCCAATTCCGCAATCTTCTTGACTCGTTCGTAAAGGTCCTTGTCGAACTTGATTTTGGGTGCGCCGCCAAACATGGGATTCGTGGGGTCAGGAGTTTTTGGGTCAACGTTCTTCCAACACGCGATGGCCGGCCATGCCCTTCTGCGGCCCGATGCCGTAGCGGGCCAGGATCTCCACCGTCAGGTCCTCGAGGCCGTGCACGCCAGGCAGGACCGCGCGGTTGGAGAGCAGGGTGCCCATCACCACATCCGGGGCCATCAAGTGACTGCCGTTGAAGGTGCCGCCGAGATTGTCGCTCAACACCTCGTTCGGGATCCGCCCTTGGGTGGCCTCGTCCGAATTGTCGTATCCGGAATCATACCCGACGATCATGTCGGGAGCTTCCGCGGCACGTGCGCCGTGGTAGACCTCGCGCGCGAGGTCGCAGCGGAAAATGACGCGCGCGCCATCTTTCGGATCGCGCAGCGCTTCGAGCTTGGTTTTCAACTCGGCGAGCAGCGCCTGTGAGTCTTTCGGATCGACGATGCCGGATTCGTTCACACCGATATCAGCTGCCAGATCGTCGCCCTCGCGGCCTTGGAGATTCAAATACAGCCCGTTGAATCCGATGCCATACGCGCGCGTCTTCGACCAGTCGACGGCGTCCATGATCAGTACGGCTTCGGCGCTCGGATCGGTACGCGGCTTTTCGCGCTCTTTTCCGGGCTTGAGCACCAGATAGCCGTTTTCGAGCAGCCATGTGTTCAGGCTGAACTTGCGCGTGTACGGCGCAAAACCGTGGTCGCTCATCACGATCAAGGTCGCGTCCGCGGGCAAGCGCTCGCGCAAATGACCGAGCACGCGATCCATCTCGATGTACAGATCGAAGACCGTGTCCTTCCAGGTGCTGCCCGCGCGCTTCGTCCAGGCTTCCGAGGATTCCGCGGCGATTTTCGGCTCGTGGTGCGGATGCTTCACGTCGCCGTGACGCCACATCATGTGGCAGCACAGATCGACGGTGCTGAAGTAGAAAAACAGGAAACCGCCTTCGGGCTTCTTCACGTAGCGATCGAGCGCGTAATCGAGCATGCGCTCGCCCTCGTGGTGCACGAGGCTCGCCTGCTGCATGAATTCGGGCACGCTGAGGACTTCGCTCTTGAGCGCGCTGACGTCCTCGGGCATGCCCTGCGTGTAATACGGCCCGATACCCGTTGTGCGCGAGGCGAGCTCGGCGCTGGCCGACTTCGGCTCGCTGACCGGAACGATCGGATTCTCTGGATCGATGTTCACTGCCGACGCGTACATCTGGAACGGTTCGAGCGAACGCAGATAGAAGCGCACAATGCCGTGGATGTCGGCCAGACCGGCGGGAGCCAGTGAAAAAGTGACCGAAATGAACTCGCTCCACTCGCCGGGTTCGAGGATCAGGACGTGTCCGCCGACTTCCAACGCCGCGGCGTGCTGTTCGCGGTCGAGACTGATCGTCATCGGGATCGAAATCGGCCCGCGCGCTGCTTTTCCGGCGTCCGAGTTGGAGTCCACAGACCCTGCCGGCTGCTTCGGCTCGCTGGACCCTGCCGGCTTCCCTGCCTCGCTGGACTCAACCGGCTTCGCCGGCTCGCTGTGGAACGGACTGCTGCTCGGACCGATCAATTTCGCGGAGATCTGATCCTTGCCATCGACGCGCACGCTCTCGATCTTCTTGCCGATCGAAAACTCGCCGGTCAACGCTTCTTCCGTATAGAACGTGAACTCGCCGTACGCGGAATCGACCGCGGGCGTCATCATCCCCGAGAACGACACGCCTTCAGCCTTCTCAACCGGAAAATTCGCCGGCATGCGCCAGATGTCGGCGGGAATCCCGTGTTTGGCGAGCACGCTCCAAAAGGCTTCGCCGTCGCGATTGGAAAGACTGTCGCCGCCCCACAGCGGAAGTTGCCAGTCTCCCCACAGCGCGAGATTTTTCGGCTCGGTGGACTTGGTCGTCGACGGAATCGGCGAGCGTGTGATCGGATCGCGATGGATGAAATCGAAGATGCCGTGGCCGCCCGGATTCAGACCGGTGATGAAGTTGGACCAGGCCACCGGGCTCTGCGGCGGAGTCGAAGTGCCCAGCGAATGCAGTCCGTTCTCGTCGACGAGCTTCTTGAAGTTCGTCGTCAGTTCCGGAAAGCGCTGCATCGTCTCGGCCAGGATTTCCGGATCGAGCCCGTCGATGCCGAGCACTACCACGCGGTCGAACTTCGGCGCGAGTACGGTTCCGCTCCTGGTGCTGCGCGGATGCCGCACGGGATCAGCCGGATCGAGGCGGCGCGGAATCGCGAACCAGACCATCGCGAACACGGCCGCAAGCGCGGGGTATGTAGTCCAACGCGGCAGTTTCATCGCGCGACTCCCACGGGCGCCGGACTACGCGTCGGCTTCGGTTCTGATGCCGTGCTCGGCGCGAACAAGGACTTGCCTTGCATGTATCCCGGCACGTCGACGCTGAACTGCTCGAGCACACTCGGCGCGATGTCCATCAGGTTTGGCGTCGCCGTGTTGATCTTGCGATTGCAGAAGAATACGCCGGGCACCAGGCGCGGATCGACGCAGTGATCGCCCGACCAAGACTTCGTGTTGTCTGTGAAGATTTCGCGCGGCACGGAGCCTGTCGCGCAATCCCATGAATGCCGGAAGCCCTTGTGGTAGCCAATCAACATTTCAGGAGCCATGTCCGCATAGGGCCCCTTGTGAATTTCGCGCGTCAGGAAAACCTCGCGGATCACCGGCTGACCGTCGAGCGGATCGCGCAGCGCTTCCAACTTGGTCTTGAGCTCGTGCGAAAGCGCATCGATGTCCCTCTTTTCGACGATGCCGTGTGCTTCGCGACCGACGCGGTTGAGGAACACGCCGGTGAGCCCCAGCGTGAACGCGCGCGTCCTCGACCAGTCGACTTTCGCGAACCAGTCGGGCGAAGTTTCGCTGCCCTCTTTCAAGAACAGATAGCCGTTTTCCTTGAGCCACGTGTTCAGGTTCACGCCGCGACGGAAATTGGTGAAGCCGTGATCGGAGATCACCATGAGCACAGTGTCAGGATCGGGCCCCAGCTTCTCGCGCAGCTCGCCGACCAGCTCGTCCATCTTGCCGTACATTTCGGCCATCACGTGCTTGTGCTGCTCGATGTCCTTGCCCGCGTTGGCCGGGTGCGTCGGATCGAGGTAGCGATAGAACATGTGGCTGATGCGGTCGGAGGTGTCGAAGACCACGGTGACGAAACCGCGGCGCGTCTTGTCGAGCACTTCCCACAGTTGTTTCTTGCGCTCCTCGCAGATCAACCACGATTGCTTGAGGAAAGCTTCTTCGTCGATCACGCGCTCGTTGAGCGCCCAGGTGTCCTCGGCGAGTCCCAGCGTCGCGAATTGTCCCAGTGTCTTCGCGAGATAGATCGCATAGACGAAGGGATGGCTGATCGGCATCACCGGACTGTCCGGATTGATGTTGATCGGCGTGACGTAGATTTCGACGTCCTTGTCGTCCCAGGTCTGCACGTACAAGCGCGCGATGCCGGTGATCTTGCCGAAGGGCACGACCATCCAAGGTGTGTACTCGCGGAAGCCGACCGTCGCGCTTTCCTTGCCGATTGTGAAAGTCGCCTTGCGCGCCTTTTCGTCGAACTCGACCTTGAACGGGCACTTCATCGGCGTGCGGTCCGCTTCTGGCGGGCCGGTCAAGTTCGATTCGACGACGCCGCCCACGCAGCGAATCTGATACTGCTGACCGCCGATGTGCTTGCCCGCGGGCCGTTGCTTCGTCGAATAGAACGAGAACGATCCTTGCGTGCCCTGCAGGTCGGGCACGCACATCCCACTGAGCAGAGTTCCGTTCTTGAACGGCTGCGGCGGAAACGTGATCGGCACGCGGATGATCGAAGACCAGACGTAATTCGCGCCGAGCAGTTTCCAGAACGGCTGGCTCTTTTGCAGCGAACGCCAGGTGGCCTTGTGTCCGAAGGGAATTTTCGCGAAGCCCAGGTTGAGCGTGCGCGGCAGCGTGTGCGTTTCCGACGACGACAGCACCGGCATGTACGAGCAGGGATCGCGCGTCAAGAAGTCGTAGATGTTGTGCCGCGAGGCGTCGACGCCGGTCGCGTACGACGACCAGGCCACCGGTGAGATCGAAGGACAAGCCGTCTGCAACGGCGAGAAGACGCCTTCTTCGGCGAGCTTCTTCAAGTTGGGCATGCGGCCTTCGCCCATGTAGCGCTGCACGAGGCCCGGATCGAGGCCGTCGAGTCCGAGCACGATGAAGCGCTTGACCTTGGGCTTGGGCCGCCCGCTCATCTGCACGAAGCGATAGGCAGCCTTGAACGGCCAGACCAGCACGATGCCGACGGCCATCAAGAATGTACCGGCCAGGATCAGCACCGAGCCCGCCGCCGCGAAGCCCGCGCCGGGTCCGATGTAGGCGAACGAAAAGGCGGAGCCCGCGTCCGCCGCCACGGCAACTGAGGCCCATGGGCCGCAAAGAACGGCAGCAGCAACCGCACAGGGAACGAGCAGCGATCCGGGGACGGCCTTGCGGGGCAGAAGTTGCTTCAAAGGTGGAGAGGTCGGCGCGCTGGGCTCGAAGGCTGACTATCGGGCCCGATATCCCCCGGGCTGGAGTCAGGCCAGCCTCTGTCGGCAACCCTCCCCCGCCGGGCCGATCGGGCCCCTGCGAAGCGGGAATCTAGCACATGGACGGGGCGGCGCAGCGACCAGGACCCGGCCGAGCGCGGGCTCCCCCACGAGGGGTACGATCGAAGTCGTGGAGGACGAAAGCCTGTTCAGTTGGAAGCGAGTGCAAGTTGCACTTGGCCAGGACACTCTGCGACTGGCCCTGGGTGTCGGAGCGTTCACGGCGCTGTTGAGCTGGGCTCCGACGCAGCGAGCCATCAGTTCGATCCGCGCCGCGGACTTTCTGATCGACGATGAACTGATCGATTTGATCGGGATCGGCGTCTGGGTGGCGCTGGCGCTCGCGACCTGGGGCGCCTACGTCGGGTGGAAACGCGGGGTTCACCGATTGCCTGCCTTCGCGGTCGCCCTCGCAGTGCACGCGTGTGTGATCGGCGGCGGATGGACGGCCATCGACATCGCGCGCTCGCGGGTCATCGAGGACATCGTCGCGCGCGCCGAGCCCGTGGCCGTCGCGATCCGTCGCTTCGAAAAGGAGCGGGGGGAACCGCCCTTGGATCTGAACGCATTGGTGCCCGACTACCTGCCCAAGCTGCCTCGGCCCGTGCGGCCGAACGAATGTGAGCTGCTCTACGGATGCGACCTGCTGAACAAGCACTGGTGGATCGATGGAAGGAACTGGTGGAGCGGCGCGACCTGCGGCATCGAATACGCCCCGCTCGCGGAACAGCATCCGGTGCGCGAATTGAGGAGTGGACAAGCGCGCCGTGGCGATTGGGTCTTGACGTACAGGACGTGGTGAACGCGCGAAATGCGCGCGCGCAAGAATCGCGAAGCGTGGGCGCACAGGCGCGCGGCACTTCGTCGCCCATTTCGCGCCCGCAATTCCAAAAGCCGATCCAAGCAGGCCAAGTACCCGAGACCCGGACGACACCCGCTCGCAATGTGCCCCGATTCGTTGAACCGAAATCCCGCGCGGAACGGCGCGGGTGCGATGCGCGGCAGATAGCCTGTGGATGAACCCATGCAGGCAACCGCCCCTTCAGCCGGACGTGCGACGGCGGTGCTGCTCCTCGCGAGTCTTGTCCTCGGTCTCGTAGCGATGTTGGGCCTGACGGAGTTGCCGGAGCCGGTCGCGTCCTCGGCTCCGCCTGAGATCTTCTCGGCGCAGCGCGCGCAGTCGATCATCGCTGAAATCGCGCGCGCTCCGCATCCAGTCGGGTCGAACGAGCACCAGCGCGTGCGCGCGTTCCTGTGCGAGCAATTGAACTCGCTTGGATTCGCGCCGGAATTGCAGCCGGGCGTCGTGAACGGTGTCGAGCTGACCAACGTGATCGTGCGCATCGCGGGCAGCGCTCCGACCGGGACGCTGTTGTGCGTCGCGCACTACGACTCCGTGCCCACGGGCCCGGGTGCGAGTGACGATTCGATCGGCGTCGCCTGCTGGTTGGAAACTCTGCGCGCGTTGAAAGCGCGCGGCTGGCACCCGAAAAACGACGTGATGCTGCTGCTGAGCGATGCCGAAGAATATGTGATTCTGGGCGCGCGTCGCTTCGCCGACAGCGATCGCAGCGCGTCGATCGCCTGCGTGATCAACCTCGAGGCAGTCGGCAACGGCGGCCCGGCCCGGTTGTTCCAGTTGGGCGCGAACAATGGAGCCTGCGTTCGCGCTTTCATCGACGCGGTTCCCGTTCCGCGCGGCAGCTCGCTCGCCAATGCGGTCTACCGGCGCATGCCAAACAACTCCGATCTCACGGCCTTTCTCGAGCGCGGCATTCCTGGATTCAATTTCGCGATCACCGAGGGAGGTGCAGCGTACCACGCGCCGTTCGACACGCTCGAAAATCTCGATCCGCGCAGCGTGCAGCACATGGGCGATTGCGCGCTCACACTGGCCGCTAGCCTGGCCGCCATGGATCTGCACGAATTGCAGGCAGCCGACGTGACCTTCTTCGACGTGCCGGGGCTTGGAATGGTGCGCTACTCGAGGACGTGGGACATCGCGCTCGCCGCAATCGCAGTCGTGCTGACACTGCTCGCTTGCCGGGTTTGCGGCGGGGCGTGGACGGGGCTCTTCGCGCACGCGCTGCGTCATGCGCGGGACATCGCGCTCGTGGCGATCGCAGTCGCACTGCTGTGGTGGCTGCTCGATACGGCGGTTGCCTGGTTCACTCCGGAATTGGATTGGGTCGCGGGAAACAGGACCAGTGGAGCCCTCTTGTTCGCCGGCATCGTCGGTCTCGTGGTAGGGTACGAGCTGATGCGCGGCGCCAAGCTTGCGAACGTCGAGCCCGCGCGCGTCTGTGCGATCGCGCTGATCTGGGGCCTGGCTTCGATGGCCTCGCTGCAGTGGCTTGCAGGAGCGAGTTTTGTGTTCACCTGGCCCCTGAGCTTCTCCGCCATCGCGATCCTCGCGAGCCGCGGCCTTGGCCCGTCGCGCGGGGCAGACGCCATCTCGCTGCTCGGATTCGCGGCTTCCGTCGCACTGGGTGTTCCGATCCTGCACTCGCTTCTGCAGCTCTTCCAGCGCGCCCCGCTGATGGCGATTTTGCTCATATCCGCCACGCTCGCATCCGGCGTAGGCTTGTTCGCGCACGCTTTTCAGCGCATCGGTCGCGAGCTCCCGTGGACTCGCCACGTGCTATTCGGCGCCGGCGTCTTCGCACTGCTGGCCTCGGTTTTCGTGGCGCGAATACTCGGCTGGCGACAGGGCGCGCTCTTCCCCTGAGTCAAGCTCGATGACGACTCGAGTCCGCCGCATCGCCGCCGTCCTCGCGCTCGCGATCGCGCTGTGGTTTGGATTGGGTGCGCTGACGGTTTTCGTCGCGACACGACCAAGTCCGCACGCCGTTGCCAAGCGCGAACGCATTTGCGAACGAACTGTGCTCGATGTCGAGCTGCGCGCCGGCGACGGCGTGCGCAGTCCGGCGTGGTTCGTCGACGGGGGCCACGATCGTTGCGCGGTTCTTTTGTCGGGCATCCACGGCTCGCGGCGGGCCTCGCTGCCGCGCGCCGACTTCTGGCTCGCGCGCGGCTGGTCGGTCTTGCTGCCGGATCTGCGCGGCACGGGCGAGAGCGATTCAAGGCCGATCTCGTTTGGCTGGAACGAGCGCCTCGACGTCGAGGCTTGGATCGGTTGGCTGCGTGCGCGCGGCGTGAGGACGATCGCACTGCACGGACAATCGCTCGGCGCGGCAGCGGCGGTCTACGCGGCGGCGGACGGCCATACGGTCGAATTGCTGGTACTCGATGCTTGCTACGACGATGTCGAGCGCGCGCTCGAGCGCAGGTTGCCCTTTGTGCCATGGCCGGCTTTCGCGCTCTTTCCCGTGCGCCTGTTCGCCGAACTCCGCATCGGCGCATCCGCAAACGAACTGCGTCCCGTGGAATGCCTGAAGCACATCCACACACCAGTCTTCATGGCCGTTGGCACGGACGACTCCGAGGTCGGTAGCTCAGCATCCAAAGCGATGCTCGCGGCCTGCGCCGCGGAACACAAGCAGCTCTATTGGGTGAAGGGCGCGCGCCACGAGGAATTGTGGGCGCGAAAGTCCGAAGAACTTTCGCACGCACTCGCGGCATTCATCGAACGCTGCTCCATCGAGCGAAGCGAGTGAGGATGCGATTCACCAACCCGCTCGAACTGCCGCTGCGAGACCGACCACGGCGAGTGCGGCAATCACGAACATCCACAGGATGCTCGAGACGAACATCGACTCGGCGATGATCGCCAGGCCGCAGACGAGTTGCGGCAGGCGCGACTGCTTCTTGCCGTAGATGAAAAAACCGCCGCCGACGGTGCTGACCAACATCGAGGCCATGATCCAGTTGGCGGAGAAATCCATGGCCAGATCATCGGCCAGACGGCAGCGTCTGCCGGAGCGATTCATCGGTGTCAGACACCCAACCAGCCGAC
>JAYUUV010000262.1:0-10415 GCA_043754695.1 Planctomycetota bacterium | reverse complement strand
GGTAGCGCTTCGGAGGTACACTGGCGAGCATGAAGCCCAATGCTCGATTCGGAATCGTGGCGATCGTGGTTTCGGCCAGTCTGCTGGCGTGCGCGCAAACGGCGCGGCAGCCTGAGGACCGAAGTGTCCTCGAATCAACGCCGGCCATTCCCGCGACGATCCGCGAGCCTTCGACTGCGGCCGCGAGAATTGCGCTGAAGGACGACGAGTACCTTCGCGCCGGACCCTATGATCCGAAGCTCGAGACGATCGAGCACTGGAATCGTCGCGCCTTTCGTCGGCTGCTTGCCCAGTTCGACTGCGAGCCGATGGAAGCTCCCGACTGGCCGGGCTTCGATCCTCAGCAGCTCGCGGGTGTGCTCTTGAGTCAAAGTCTCCAAGCTCATCTTCAAGCTTGCGGCCGGACACCCGTGGTCAGCAATCTCGCCGAGCACCGTCTCGCCGCGAAGCTCGAGGGCTTGGACTGTGAGATGAGTGCAAATGGCGGCACCTATTTCTTCCGCAAGGCGGATTATCCCGCCTGGGACGAATACATGCGCCTGATCGCGATCGATCCTGCCGCGCAAGGTTCGTTGGCCGAGCCCGAACCTCCGCGGACGTTTTTCTACCCGGATGCCTTCTTCGCCTGCGCCTCCGAGTTCGCGCACCAGGCGTATTCGCTGATGCCATAGGTCGGAGCTCGGCCCTACCCGTGCCGGAAAACACGAGGCCGCGGCCAAGGGGCGCCCCCGGCGACGTCGTTCCCATGCGGACGGCGGAAGAGGTGGGGTCCCGCGTGGGCGGGCCAGCACAGCCTGGTAAGCGAGAAACCCGTGGAATGCCCCGGGTCCGTTCCGACCCCACGAGCGCCCAGTTGTGGAAAACTCGCGTCGCGGGGCAGAACCCCGACGCCTGGCTTGCCGAATCGAGGCCCGTGCGGGCGGAAAAGGAAGTCGCATTTCGCGCGCGGCGAGAGTTGATTCACAGAGCCTTGACAGGCTGCGGCGACTGACGACACTGCGTTCCAACGCCTGCGTCCCCGGGCGTTGATGAATTGATGTCTGACACCGGTGTTCCTCCGGAGGAGCAACGAGTCCAACCCGCCGATCGCTCTGCGACTTCGAGCGATTCAGTGGAGCGGCCCGTCGCTGCTTCGTCACCGCGCGATGCGACGTCGGATGCGAAGACCGCCCGCGGCGAGCGTGGCGCCCCCGCGGAGTACCCGGGTTTCGAACTGATCGGGAAGGGCAGCGCGCGAGAGATCCTCGGCCGAATCCTGGTTGGCGATCCGCTGGGTCTTGTCGAGCGCTCGCGCGCCTGGCTCGACCTGCATGCGTACCTCGTGGATTCCAATCGCCTTGCGGTCCGCACGCTGGCGCACGTCGCGCATTCGGCGCGGCACTATCGCGGCAAGCCGGAGTTGCACACTTGGATCGAGCTCTTGTTAGAGCGCTCGTTGCGCGAACTGATCAACGAGGATCGCGAGGCCGAGCGGCTTTCGCGCCCGATCCAGACGAGCGAGAACGCGCCTTACGGATTCGTCGCCGATGCGCTCGGCATCGCGGCCTCGTCAGCCCGTCGTGCCTGCGTGATTTTCAACGGGATGGCGGAGTACGATCGGCGCGTGTTCTACGCGACCTCGGTTCAAGGCAAGTCGATTCACAGGCATGTGTCCGAAGGTTTCGGCCCGCCCGCGCGCGCCGAAGCTGCGTTGCAGCGCGTGTTCCGGCGCATGAATTCGATCGAGGGAATGCCCGGAGGTGGATCGTGAGCACTTCTGCCCTCCAGCGTTTCGATCCTAACTTCGAGGCACTGTTGCGCGAGGCGGCGGCGGCTCCGCGTTCGTTGCTCTTGCGAGTCGAACGCCCGCAGATCTTTCCCGCATTGCGCAGTCGTGAGGCGCCGGTCAGCGTTGCGATGGCGGGCTTGAGCAACGTGGAAAGGGAGCTGCTCGCGTCGTATCGCTGCGAGCTGGGGTTCTTGTTGAGGCAGGCTGCGCTCACGGCGTTGATGACGGATTCGGTGAGTGGTCCTTGGATCGACCTGACCTTTGCGGGACGACAGATGCATCAGCTTCCTTCGACGTCAGACTGGACTGACCAAGTCGAGCACCTCCCTGTACCCGAGGCGGCCCATACCGCGGATGACACTTCGGTTGCTTTGCAAGCGGTAGATCAATTGATATGCCGAGGCCTGCGATCAGCAACCGTTCCTGAGATTTCGGCGGCTTCCATGAGGGTCGAGATGGCCGATCAGGCGCGCGTTTATGTCGGCGCCCATTTTGCGGCAAGGGGAGAGACCACGAAGAGCATCGGCGTGCTTCGCTCAGTCCTTCAGGGCCCTTCAAGTGCAGAGTGCGCCGAATTTGCGCACGAGAACATCGCCCTTGCATTTGGAAGGGCCGGTGAGTTCGGGAGTGCGATCAATTCCACCCAACTTGCCCTCGCGACTGGATACGATCGGCCCGAGACGTCCCTCCGCCTCCTGCTCTACTCACTACTTGCAGGCCACGACGGGGCGATCAGGAGAGCCATGGTCTGCGTATCTCAAAACGTACGTCAAGACGATCCCTCAATTGATGCCGTTTGCGCCGACATATCTTGGCAGCTGAGAGGCGGATTCTGGTTCCTGTCTTCAACGGTAAAGTCGGCCATAGCCGTAGCAAGAGATCAGGCCGACCCTGTTTCCACGAGGATTCTCGATGACCTTACGGCCTGATCTCCGCAAATGCCTAGTGGACGCATTGAGGGTTCACGCCCTCGTGATTGCACTGTGCGTTTCATTCTCGATGGCGAAGGCGAGTCCTCAGTCCGCCGATGCGAAGCCCTCTATGGAGACGTCTTCTGGAGGGAGTGGGGTGCCGCCACCCGGATTTGCGCGGAGGCCACCCCCCTAGGCGGCGGTTCCGGGAAAGATGTACCCCAATGACCAGAGAAGCCAAGTGAGACTCAGTCAAGCCGCTAGATCTGTGGAGGAACGGTGAAAAAAGCGATTTGCTTCCTGATTGTTGGATTGTTCGCGCTTCTCGCGACGTGGTACCAGCGTGGCTCTGATCCAGGGACGAAATCGCCCCCGGCCGGAGAGGGTTCCGAATTGTCGAACTCTCACTCGCCCACTCAGAAGGATGCCATGCGGTCAGATGCAGAACGAGTACCAGCGGCACTCGGACCTGTGCTCAATAGTGGGGATGTCAGAATTAGGCCATACGTCCCAGCGCTCATCGTACAGGTGCGGGATTCTTTAGGACAACCGATCCAATCCTGTGAATGCGCTTGGACGGCACTTCCGGCTGCGGATCTCAGTGGCCTTTACGTGTGGGGGCTGGCTGACCCGGGGGCAGTTCTGAACAGCCAGCGACTCGAACGGACCGACTTTCGAGGCCGTGCAGAGTTTTCGGCATCGGAAGCACCGTGGGCGGATGTTCAATCGCTCCTTTGGGTATGGACTTCTGGCATGGGTGCAAGTTGGGGTGTTGTTCCACCAATTCGATCGGGGGATCCGTATGTCCTCGAGCTGACTCTACACGAGCATCCGCCAATTGCGGTCATCGTAACTGACTCTAAGGGCCAGCGTGTCGAGGGCGCAGTAGTTCACGTGGTAGGTCTAAGCCCTTCTCCGCTAGATCGGCCAACGGAACTGGCAAGGCGAGCCTTTCGCGGGTTCAAGCAAATTGGAAAAACCGATTCTGATGGGAGACTCGTAATTTCTCCGCTTCCAGGATCGCATGTCATTTGGGCTGAGCACTCCGATCAGATCTCCACTCCTGTTCTTGACGTCCCAGCCAATCTCAGAGAGCTAAGGCTGACGCTCGGGGCGAGTTTTGTCGCCAGCGGGGATGTCAAGTTCTCAGATGGAGCTGAATTTGATCCGGGAATGCAGGTGACGGGATATGTCTGGGATGGTGCCTCAAATCTTCGCGTTGCGCAAGCCAGTGTACAGCCAGACGGGACTATCGCGCCCTTCCGCGTGCCCATCCACAAGACCGATGTATACGATTTCGTGTTGAGGGGCGGTGGCGGATTGCCCGCCATGGAGTCAAAACAGGTTCCGCAGGCAAATACACATGTGGAACTACATTTTTCTGTTCATGCTGGGACAGAACTGCTTGTCAGGATGCGGGACGATGACAATCAACCTGTTGCGAACGCAAGTGTGAATGTGCAGTGGAAGGCCGACGGTGGTGACGCCCAAATCGCGGTCACAGGCGAAGATGGAGTTGCCCGAGTGCGTGGAGTTCACCCCTCATTCGTTGACATACGAGCAACTGCCAAGGGGTTCATTCCCTCTCATGCGTACAACGTAGATGTCCTCGAATCCGACGGTCGCGGAATTGATCTGCGCATGTCGCACGGAGGAGCCTTGCGCGGGCGAGTGCTTCACCGCTCTCAAGGCGTTGAGGATTTTAGTGTTGTTTATTGGGAGCCCAATTCTGCCCAGGACCGAATCGAAACTGAATTTCATCTGGCCCAGGATGGCGCGTTCGAGATCGAGGGAATGCCTCTGGGCGAGGTGCTCCTGTACGCAAGCTCAAAGGACTTTCCGCGTTCCGAAATTCGCTCTGCACATATCGATATTTCAAGAACTGCAGTGATGGAACTTGACTTGCCTGATCCGTTAGTTGCTCATGGTCAGGTTGTCGATGGAGAAAGCGCCGAGCCGATTTCGACCGCAAAAATCCAGATATGGAACAGCTATCGAGCCGGCTATCTATCTCCTTTCGGCGCTGCTCATCCCGTTGAGCTGGACGGGCGCTTCGAAATCAGTGGATTTCCGCCGGGCGATTCAAGGTTCGTCGTGTATGCCGATGGCTATACTCAGTATCTCGGGCAGGCTGCGGGGCGAGTGGGTGAGCCCATTGAACTTGGGATCGTCGCCATGCAGAGGGGGCGTCGCCTCAAGGTGCGGCTGACCTCAACGACGCCAATCAATTTCACTGAGTTCCAAACGGATGCCGACGGGAATGCCCCTTACCCCACACAGCGATTCAGTCCTTCGGGTGTTGCTGTATGGGATGGCGCCGGGCCAAATCTCTATTTTGTTCGAGTTCACATGCCGGATGGAAGCCTGATGTTCCTCGAGCGATATTGCCGGCCTGGTGAGGACTGGGAGTTCGTATTTCCCCAGGATCCGACACGTACCCTCGACCTATCTGTTGTTGATGCCGCAGGGAACCCCGCGAAAATCGAGGGCCGTGCGAACGCGAAGCTGACTTACAGTGCCGCAGGAGGGCATCCCTTGACCCACGCTGTGGGTCTCAACGAATTGCTCCGCACCCACTTTGGAACAGTTGCCGCGAAGTTCGTATATGCCGAGGTCGTCTCTGAGTCCGGCGATCGCCTCGGTGCCGCGACGCTGACTCTCGAAGACGGCGCCAACGAAGCGCGTATCGTCCTCGGCGGCAAGAGCGTGCGCGTCCACGTTACCAACCGCGAGGGCACGAACCTCGAAGGCGCGACCCTTGATGCGCGCATGGCGGCCGGTGAGTCGCCTTGGTTCCAACTCACTTCGACCGACGCCGCCGGACTGCACACCTTCACCGGCCTCGCGATGAAGCGCCTCTTCATCAACGTCCAGCACAACCAGTTCGGCTCGAAGAGCGACGTCGAGGTCGATCTCGACACCTGGAAGAGCGAAAACACGCTCGAAATCGTGCTCGATCCGCGTGCGACCGTCGCGGTACGGCTGCTCGACGGCAAGACGCCGGTCATCGCAGCAAGCCTGCGCATTCTCGGACCGCAAAGTCACCACATCCTCGGCGTATTCACGACCGACTCCAACGGTGTCGTGCGACACGGGCCCGTCACGCCCGGTCAGTACCTCGTCAGCGTCGAGCAACCGGGTGTCTGGCTCACCGAACAACTCGTCGAGGCCGGCGACAAGGACATTCCGCGTGACGTGCAAGTGCGCAAACTCGGCAGCCTCGCGCTGCGGCTGAATTCATCAGGTCAACTGGCAGCTGGCGTGCGCGTCGAACTCGAATCGGTCGAGAGCGGTGCGAAACTATCCGACTGGATCGGGCGCGGACTCGTCAACGTCGTCGGCGGAACACCGATCACGGACGCCACCGGCCTCGCGCAGGTGAACGGACTTCCACACGGCGAATACCTCGTACGCGTGACGACCCAAGCGGGCTCGTTCGCGGCGGGACGTGTCACCGTGCAAGCCGGACCTGTCACGCAGGCGGAATTGGCGATTCCCTGAGGCACCACCAAGCTCGCTTGCGCGGAAACTCGCGGGAAAGAAGCTCCCGGCGAAACCTGATCTGACCACACGTGCTCACGCCTCGGTCGACGCGTCTGATCCTCGATAGCATGGTCCTGCAAATCGCGCGTGTCTCGATCTCAGTCCGTGCCGTTGATGCCTCTCCCGGGCACGAACACGAGACTGCCGGTCTGATTGGGCCAGGCGCGCGCGCGACTGCACTTGCTGTCGAGACTCGAGACCTCACGCGCGAAGTACGCTTCGTCGCGCAACATCCAGCCTTCGGCGACAAAGCTGCCGAGCAGCAAACTGAACGTGAAGAGCACGAGTGTGCGCGGCGGCGGCCAGTCCTTTGCGCGACGCCACAGGCAGTACGCGCTGACGATCGTCGAGGCGAGCACGAGCGGCACGACGACACTGACCAGCAGGCTCGTCAGAAAAGTCGTGACGTCGAAGTTCACCGTCTCGCTCAGATTTCGAGCGCTCGCGTAGAACCAGAAGCCGACGGCGAGTCCGATGGAAATGGCTGCGAATCGAGGTAGCGTTCCCGCTTTCATTCGGCGTCATTTCTACCAGGAAATGTCCGTTACGGCTCCTGCACCCCCGGACTCGACGCGCGAGCCGTGTACGTCTTGTCCCAATAGCCCTGGCACGCGAACGCG
This sequence comes from Planctomycetota bacterium, assembly GCA_043754695.1. Taxonomy (GTDB): domain Bacteria; phylum Planctomycetota; class UBA1135; order UBA1135; genus JADJQU01. Next base: position 3,573 of record JAYUUV010000262.1, on the reverse strand, counting down.
ACTACTTCTCTTCCTTAGTCGCCGCGTCACCGCGCGTCACCGTGAGCAGAACGAGCATCTCCTTGTCCTCGGTCGGCCCCGGGCCGCGGAAGTAGACACTGCTGCCGGGCCGTATGGCCAGGCGACTGCGCAAGCGCTGGCTATCGACCTGTGGCAGAGCGACCTCGAGATCGCGACCGCCGTCGACGTCCAGGTGAACGTTCGACGTGCGGATCGGCTGCTTGACCACCGACTGCCACAACTCGACTTCGAGACCGAGCAAATCCCCGTCGAGCTGCACGCCGCGCACCTGGACGCCGAGACCGTCCCGGACCGAGCCGATCTCCGGGACTGCGATCATCTTGTGGCCGGGCTCGACAACTTTCAGGCTCCAATCCTTCACGTACTCGATTTCGTCGTAGGTCGACAGTTGCCCCAATGCACGCGTGAACATCGTGAGCTTGGGAGCATTGAGCAGGTCCGCGCCTGCTTGAGTCTGCACGGCATTCAGCAGGCGCTCGATGTCCTCCGTGGTGAGCAGATCGGATCCCGGCAGGAAAAGACCCGACGTCGCCTTGGATCCTACAGGCAGCGCGTGCCCCTGAAGCTCCAGTGTCCAATCTTGAGTCGAGGACTTCGAACCGGGTGCGGGTAACAAGGAGTCGAAGGCTCCCTTCGAGCAGACGAGGATCTTGAACTCGCTAGTGAATATGGTCCGTTCTGCACGTTGGAGCACAAAGTACCGATCCAACCATGCCTGGCCGGCGGCCGGAAGTTGCGCGACGAGCGTGCCGTTGGGCAAGAGTTCAAGGCGGTCCAGGTCCTTCGAGAGCGAGGGAGTGATCCACAGGCGCAGCATCAACTGCCACTGCTCCGCACGCTGGGCGATCTTGCCGGCGTCGTCCATGGACGGCGGCGGAGGTGCGTCATGTTCTTGCTCCGTGAAGTCGGGAATCGCGGCGTCGGCCAGCAGCAAATCGCGCAGATCGATCAGCCGCAATGTGCGCGGCTCGCTGCGGGAATCCTGTGCGGTCGGCGGCTGGAGCGGCTGCTGCGAATCGACGGACTGCAGCGCGAGCAAGAAGACGGCCACCAGGAACAACATCGGTTTCATGCGGAATTTCATGGGTAGGTGGGTCGGGTCGATTCGGTGGTCCAGGTCGTGTCGTTTCGCGGATCGCCGCGGTATTCAGCTCGCGCGGTCAGCCCGCGCTCGGTGATGACGACGGAACGGTTGCTTGTCGGGGTCTGAGTACTGCACTCCCATTCGACGCTGATCACGCGGCTTTGGAGAGACGATTGGGGCTGCGGCGCAATGTCCGTGCGCTGCGCGAACCAGACAAGGCCGCTGCCGGCGGCGATCAGTACTGCCGCCGCCACAGCGATTCGGCGTATGGGCCGGCGCTGGGGTTGGCGTCGCGTCACGCGCGAAAGATGTTCGACTCGCTCGAGCATCCCGAGCAACGTTTGCAGCCGCTGTGGATCCTCGACGATGCCTTCCAGGACAGCGTCGTCCGCCAATGGATCACGGCGCTCGTCGAGCGCGCATTGAACGCGCGCCCAGAATTGTTCCTCGCCCCTCATTCGTCACCTCGCACGAGTTTTCGGCGCGCACGATGCAGGTGCGACTTGACCGTGCCTTCCGGGATCGCGAGCGATGCGGCAATTTCCGCCAGCGTCTCGCCGCGTTGATGGAAACGCAGTAGCACGTCGAGTTCGCGCGCGGAAAGTCTCGCTGCGCAACGAGCGATCGTCTCCTGATCCTCGAGCGTCGTCGCGGGATGCGATTCGCGGCCTTTGACCGAACGGCCGAGTTCGTTGTGGCGTTCCTCGTCTCGCAACTGCGCTGCTCGTCGATCGAGGAAGATGCGCAGGACGGTCTTGCAGAGCCACGGCCCAATGGGGCGCTGCGCGTCGAAGCTCTCGCGGTACTTCAACGCGCGCGCCGCCGCTTCCTGGGCCAGATCGTCGGGATCGATTAGTGGCCTCGACCCAGTCGCAATTCGCGCGGCAAAGGCGCGCACGCGCGGCAACTCGTCGACCAGCCGGTCCTCGACGGACTTCGCCTGCGACCGCAGCGGGTTCAACGTCGCGGCTTGGCGGGTAAGGGAAGTCGGGCGCACACCCCACCTCTACCGCAGTCGCGGGTCCTGAGGTTGCAGGATTTTGGCGCGATCGGCGCTAGAAGCGTCGGATCACGCCGAGGACCACGCCCCGGACCTCGAGGGTCGGGGTGTAGATCGGCTCCATGGCCGCGTTGGCGGGCTGCAACCGGTAGCGGGTGCCCTCGCGGTACAGTCGCTTCAGGGTCGCCTCTTCGCCGGGCAGGATCGCAACGACCATTTCGCCGTCGCGGGCATCGGAGCGGCGCTCGACCAGGACCATGTCGCCGTCGCGGATGCCGTCGTCGATCATCGACTGACCGCGAACGCGCAAGGCGTAGACATCGGCGCCGGGCGGGACGAGGTCGGTGAGTTCGAGTTCTTCGCGATCCTCGATCGCCTCGATCGGACTGCCCGCGGCGATTTTCCCGAGGATCGGGATCGTCGTCGTGCCGGTCCGGCTCGCGGCCTTCGCTTCAGGCGAGCCGATGCGCGGATTCTGCCCGGCCAGGTCGGTCAGTTGCAGACCGCGGCTGACGCGTTTGCCGGCCCGCGTGAGCAATCCCTTGCGCTCGAGTTCGGCGACGTGCCCGAAGATCGTGACTTTGTTCACCTCGAAGTGCTGCGCGACTTCCTCGAGCGTCGGGCTGATCCCGTGGCCTTCCACGTAGGACTGGTAGTAGTCGAGGATCTGGCGCTGGCGCTTGGTGAGCGGCGGGCCGGCGAAGTTCGGCGAATGCGCCGAGTGAGATGGGGGGTGCTGCACGGAGACCTGTGGAAAGGAGAGTATTAGAAGAGGAACGTCAGCGAGACGAGCAACATGAAGAACAGTGCGGAGAGGCCGTCCTTGCGTGCGAATTCGATGGCTTGACTCATGGCGCGTTCCTTGGCTGGGGGTTGGTTCGTGTGGTGCTCGGTGGCGGAAGCCTAACAGCCACCTAATCTAATCGGCTCGGATCGGCCCTGTCAGCCATCAATCTTCAAAAAGTTAGGGAAAAGTTCGTTAGTCTCGTGTTTGGGCCTGTTCTCGGCGTGTTTGGGCTCCTCGGGGGAGGGGATCGGTCAACTTTCGGCGGGGTGAGCCCCAGGAAGGAGGCTCCGAGGGTCGAGCCCGAGTGCTTTGCGACTACAATCGGCCCTCACCCTGCCCCGATCCGCCGCCGCCAAACCGTTGTTGAAGACCCCTGCGCTCGAGCTGTCCCGGTACCTGACCTCGTTCCAGGCGCGTCGGCTGGCGCTCTATCGATTCGACGTGGTCGTGCTCGGAACGGGCGCCGCGGGTTCGACGGCGGCACTCGCCGCGGCCCGGGGCGGCGCGTCGGTCGCGCTGATCGCCAAGGATTTGATCGCGGAGACCAACACCCAGTACGCCCAAGGTGGTGTCGCGGCGGTGTTTTCGCCCGAGGACTCGCTCGAGTCGCACCGCGCGGACACGTTGGCCCTCGGCTGCGGACTGTGCGAGCCGGAAGTCGTCGAGCGCGTCGTCGGCGGC
>JAYUUV010000261.1:0-13738 GCA_043754695.1 Planctomycetota bacterium | reverse complement strand
CCGAACTTCATGCCGCTCAGGGATCCGCCACAGTGCGGGCAGGAGATCTGTGAGGCGGTCGGCAGCGCGGGCGCGGGTTCAGGACCGAGCAGCTCCGCCACCTGGAACAAGAACGTCTGTTTGTCCACCGGCTTCTGCAGGTAGGCGTTGGCTCCTTGCTGGATGGCCTTGTCCTTCCACTCGCTGGCGCGACGACTACTCAAGACGAGGACTTGCACCTGGGAGAGGTTCGAGTTTGCGCGCAGGCGTTGCAGTGCAGACATTCCGTCGCCCGCAGGCAGGCCCAGATCGAGAACAATCAGGTCCGGCCGGAACTGTTTTGCCTTGATCAGGCAGGAAATGCCGTCGCTGGCGGAGGCAATCTCACGGCCGGTGCTCTTCAGGTAGATTTCCAGAAGAATTCGCAGGTCCGGGTCGTCGTCGACGATGAGAACTCGTTTTGCATTCATGGCGTGTTCGATTGCCGACCAATTGGGGATTCCACGCGAGCGAGCTGCTCCAGGCACGCGGCGAGCGCGGCTGTTTCCGCGTGCAAGACGCCAACGTTCTGGCACTCGGCCGCCTGCTCGATCAGCGTGCCGATCCGCGTGATCTCGGGCAGGCCGAAGCTGCGGCCCGTACCTTTCATGTTGTGTCCGAGGCGCTGCACGCCGGCGAAATCGTTCACCGCAATTGCCTCGAGCAGCGCCGCAACGTCGCGGCGACGGTTTTCGATGTACGCGGGCAGCAGAGTTCGCACTTCCTCGGGCACGTCTTCGCGCGCCGCCAAGGCTGGCCCACGCCCATGGCGTCGTAGAACGTCCAGGAGATCGTGCTTGGAGATCGGTTTGGCGAGATGTTCGTCGGCTCCCGCGGCCAGGCCGCGCTGGCGTTCCCCGGCCATGGCGTCCGCGGTGAGGAGCACGATCGGCGTGCGGCCGAGGCCGTGCGCGGACTCCCACTGGCGCATGGCGGCGATGACGGCGCAGCCGTCCATGCCGGGCAGGCGCAGGTCCATGAGGACTACGTCGTAGTGCTGCTCCTGGAAGCGCTGCAGCCCCTGCTCGCCATTCTCGGTGCAATCGAGCTGGAAATCCTCGCTCTTGAGGTAGCGCTGCACCAGAAAGCGATTGTCCTGGCAATCGTCGGTGAGCAGGATCTTGAGCGGACTGGCCGAGAGCAGCCGGCCCGGCGCGGCTTGCGCCTGCCAGGCAGTTGATTGCCGCGCCGGAAGCGCGGGCGCGGGCTGCAGTCCAGCCGGGACAACCGTTGACGGCGACGCGGTGCTCGCCAGTGGCAACGGCACCTCGCAGTAAAAGGTGCTCCCGCGTCCCGGCTTGCTGTCGAGGGAGATCGAACCACCCATGAGTTCCGTGAGGCGGCGCGAAATGCTCAATCCAAGACCCGTGCCGTGGTGGCGCCGGCTCGGTGACGAATCGAGTTGGGTGAAGGGTCTGAACAGTTTGAGCTGGTCCTCGGCTGAGATGCCAGGACCAGTGTCCGTAACAGCGAAGACCACGCGCTGTTTGTCCTCGGGATGTGTGCGCGCATCCAGCACGACGCGGCCGCGGTCGGTGAACTTGATCGCGTTTCCGACCAGGTTGGTCAGCACCTGACGCAAGCGCTGCGCATCGCCCGACACTTCCAGCGGCAGGCCGGGCTGCACATCCAGGAACAGATTCAGTCCCTTCTGCTGCGCACCCACAGACAGCACCTCGACCACACCGCTCAGAACGTCGCCCAGGTGGAAGGGCTCGCAGCGCACGACGATCTGGCCCGACTCGATCTTGGAAAGATCGAGGATGTCGTTGATCAACTCGAGCAGCGAGCGGCCCGCGTTGCAGCTGATGCGCACGTACTCGAGCTGCTCCGGCGTCATGCGTGTTTCCGAGAGCAGTTCTGCCATGCCCAGGATCGCGTTCAGCGGCGTCCGAATTTCGTGGCTCATGTTGGCCAGGAACTCGGACTTGGACAGATTGGCCGCTTCGGCCTGGCGATTGGCGTGCTTGAGCTCTCGGCATTGGCGCCGCAATTCCAGCTGCGCCACGACCTGCCGGGAAAGCACGCGCAACAACTCGAGTTGATTCTCGTCGAGTTCGCGTGGCTCGTGATCGATCACGCACAACGTTCCCAGGGCACGACCACCGGGCACGACCAGCGGCGATCCCGCATAAAATCTCACGTGCGGGTCGCCGGTGGCGAGCGGGTTGTCGCGGAAGCGCGCGTCTTGGAGCGAGTCGGGAACGACGAACAACTCTCCCGGCTGAGCGATCGCGTGCGCGCAGAAAGCCACTTTGCGCGGCGTCTCGCTGGCCTGCAGGCCGACCTTCGACTTGAACCACTGTCGTTCCGCGTCGACCAGGCTGACCAGTGCGACGGGCGTGCCACAAATGAGCGAAGCGATCCGCGTGAGGTCGTCGAACGCGTCCTCAGGCGGCGTATCCAGTACGTCGTAGGCGCGCAGCGCCGCAAGGCGCTCGGCTTCGTCGTGGGGGAGATTGGGTTCGATCACTGGGGTGGGTGGACGGGGCGTCGGCCGAAGACCCGTCGCGAACGGGATTCGGCCCCTGGGGCTTTCGTCTATCGAATCTGCAGTTCTCAGGACTTGATCCTGTATTGGTCCGGCCAACGCATGCCGCCGGGGCACCCCTTGCAACGGGCCTGAGCGGAGAGCGGCAGGAGCGGGGGACCTTGGATCCTCCCCCGAAAAGTGGGCACCCAGACAGCGAGCAGCGGTGCTCATTGCCTGGGTGTTCGCTTCCAAGGAAGGCCTGAGATCGACTCGAGGCCGGCCACCCCAGTGGGCAGCCGGCCTCGAAGCTCAGTTCAGTTTGGCCGTCAACGCGGAGTCGACGGCCTGGCAGACATCACGGTCCGACCGTGTATTCCAAACCGTTTGACAACGTCGCGTTGTTCGGCGGGGCGAAGCCTTGGTCGCGGCCCCAGGCTTGCACGTCAATGACCGTCCCCGGCGTGAGCAGATACGCAGCCGGAGTTCCGCCGAGCGAACCGACGGCGAAGGCATTGAAGTCCAGCGCGTAGACGCCCGAGCAATTGTTCGGCGGAACGGTGCCGTTGGAGTTGATCGGGACCGAGCGCTTCAACGGAACGTTGACGCAGCGCAGACCGCCGAGGAAGGGCACGGAAGCTTGACCTGCGTTGGAGTACAGGTAGAGCCCGGGCTTGTTGTTGATCACGTTGAACGTGCGGACCGTGAAGCCCGAGCCGGCGGTCGCGCTCGGGAATCCCGTGTTGGTGATCCACGGTGTGCAACCCAGCGAGTTGACCTTGGCGCTGCAATACTCCTTGATCGCCCCGAAGTAGGCGGTGTAGAAAATAATGTTGGAGCGCAGGTTGTGGCCGTCGGGCTGCGGCTGGTGGAAATTGTCCGTGGTCAAGCCGCCGAGCATGAGGAAGCCCGCGCCGATGGCCCGTTGACTCAGGTGAATCAGCGTGCCGCCGGTGCTGACGATGACCGCCGTGCCGCCGGGATTGGTCACGGTCGCGTGGGCGAAAGAGTTGCCCGTGTAGGAGTTCGTGATCGGGCTGAAGGGCCCGTTGAAAACCGGATGACCGGGATTGAAGGCCGTGGTGGGATCGTTGCTGAAGCCCGGATAATCGATCGTCGTGCCGGCGAAGGGCGTAGTGATGATGCCGCCCTGGTTGGGTGCTGCGTTCAGCAGCAGGTGCCCGCCGTTCGTGACCCAGGTGTTGATCGCGGCAGCGTTGGCGCTGAGGAATGCCTGCAGGCTGAGCGCGTTGAAGTCCGAGCCTTCCATGTAGATGAAGCGCACTCCCGGCGCGAAAAGCGTGGCGGGAACGACTTCCTCGTAACGCAGATCGGACCACTGGCCGACACCGAAGACTGCGTCCATCGAAAGCTCATTCGTGTTGACGCCCCAGGGTGCGCCAGAGTTCGAGCGGATGTAGCACTTCGTCGAGAAGCTCGCCGTATAGCGAATGATGTTGGAGCGCAGGTTGTGAGCATCGGGCTGCGGCGCGTGCCAATTGTCCGTGGTCATGCCGCCGAGCATCAGGAAGCCCGAGCCGATGGTCCGTTCGATCAAGTGGGTCTTCGTGCCGCCCGTGCTGACGATGACCGGCGTGCCGCCGGGCAGGGTCACGCTCGCGTGCGCGAAGGAACTACCCGTGTAGGAATTCGTGATCGGAGTGAACGGCCCGTTGAAAACTGCATGGGCGGAGTTGAAGGCCGTGGTGGGATCGGTGCTGAAGTCCGGATAGTTGATCGTCGTGCCGGTGAAGGGCGCGTTGATCGTGCCGCCCACGTTGGGCGCTGCATTCAGGAAAAGACGCCCGCCGTTGTTGACCCAAGCATTGATCGCGGGGCCATTCGCGGTCAGGAAAGCCTGCAGGCTTGTCGCTCCGCCGTCCGAGCCCTCCATGAAGATGAAGCGCGTGCCCGGCACGAAGAGCGTCGCAGGATTGACGGTTTCAAAGCGCAGATCGGACCACAGGCCCGCGCCGAAGACAGCGTCCATCGAGTTCTCGTTGGTGACCTGGCCCCACGGTGCTCCCACCGTCGAACGCACGTAGCAATTCGCCGAGATCGAGCTGAAGAAGGCGGTATAGCGAATGATGTTCGAGCGCAAGTTGTGAGCCTGCGGCTGCGGCTGGTGGAAATTGTCAGTGGTCAAGCCGCCGAGCATGAGGAAGCCCGAGCCGATGACCCGCTGGCTCAGGTGGAGCTTGGTGCCGCCGGTGCTGACGATGACCGCGGTGCCACCGGGATTGGTCACGCTCGCGTGTGCGAAGGCGCTACCGGTAAAGGAATTCGTGATCGGGGTGAAGGGCCCGTTGAAAACCGGATGGGCAGGGTTGAAGGCCGTGGTCGGGTCGCTGCTGAAGTCCGGGTAATTGATCGTCGTGCCGGCGAAGGGCGTGGTGATGTTGCCGCCCGTGTTGGGCGCTGCATTGAGGAAAAGGTGCCCGCCGTTGCCGACCCAGGTACTGATGGCGGGAGCGTTGGCAGTCAGGAATGCCTGAAGTATCGTCGCGTTGGAGTCCGAGCCTTCCATGTAGATGAAGCGCGTGCTCGGCGCGAAAAGCGCGGCCGTGTTCACCGCTTCGTAGCGCAGGTCGGACCACTGACCTGCGCCGAAGACCGAGTCCATCGAACTTTCGTTCGTGGCCTGGCTCCATGGAGCACCGACCGTTGAACGGATGTAGTTGTTCGCAGTTTGTGCACTGACGGTCAGCGTGCCGACCAGCACTGCCGCGACACCAAGGGAGAAGGGACGGAATCTCATTGGACGCTCCTTGACAAAAGAGAAAGAGAATTCGTGGTGGGGTAGTAGGGACGGTGGACAAGGGGATGGTGAATCCAGGCCCTCGCTCCTGCCGCCAGGGTACCCCCGTTTTTCGGGATGGGGCCCTGAGTCGGCGATTTGTGCTGGTGGTCGGGCCCCCGCAGCCCTGGGGTACGGGGATACGGTACCAGGCTCAACTTCGACACCTCCGGCGGCGCGCGAAAAGCGCCTGTCGCGGGTCGCAGCGGTGTCGAAGTCGAGCCTCGTGCCGTATCTCCGCGTCAGTTCTTTTCGATCGCCGTCTTGATCGGCCGCTCCACGCTGTCCGTCAGGACCGAGATGAGCTGCCGCGTGCCGGCCAACTAGCTGCTCACAAACCCGGCCACTCCATTTCCGACGTGGCAGTCGACACACAGCAGCGCTGCATGCGTGCCCTGGTCGAACGCGCGCGACTCTGGCGTCAGCGTGTGACACGAGCCACAGAACTGCCGGCTTTCCAACTGGCGCACCGCGACCTCGGTCGTCTGTGACGCGACCACGAGGTTGAACGCGGAGACCACGACCAGGAACACGACGAGTCGGCGCCATGCCACCGCGCCGTCGGCGGCTTCAATGCGCCGCTAGATTTGGCGGCGTCCGAGATAGAGTCCAAGCGGGGTCAAGATCGTCGGCCTCGATGAGTCATTTCAATCGTTCACGCTCAAGGGTCCGCTGGGGAAGACAGGCGCGATTCGCGACGAGAACACCGCGAACTTCAAGAAGCTGCACGTCGGCGATACGATCGTGGTCATCTACACCGAGGCACTGGCCGTCTCGATGAAAAAGGCCGAGCCCGGTGTGAAGTAAACCGGAGCGCGGCCGAAAGGTCGGCACAGGCACTGCTTTCGTGCTCGATGCAGCCGGTGTGCTGCACGAGCACGTCGAGGTCGAGCCGTCGCACGATGATCTGACGGCGTTCTCCCAGCGCGTTGCATCAGTGCGCCCTGCTCGCTGGCTCGCGGTCGGTCGCACGTGTCCGCCGCAACCGGCCACGGCAGGGCGGGCTTCGGTCGTCACCCGCTCGGGTCCTGCGGATCCCGCGCGCAACGCGCGCCGCCGGCCCAAGCACATTGAGCTTTGGTACCGGTGCGCCATCGACTACGATCTGCGGCCTATGAAGGCGAGTTACCCCTCAGAAACTTCGATGGAATCGGTCGCATCGGCGATCCGACGGCGTCTTGGAATAACGCATGAATGAGAATTACTCTGCCTTTGTGAGGCGCTGGAGGGTTCGGGTGGGATTCCTTCTCGCGGTTGCCTACTTCGCATTCGCACAGCCGCGCTGGAATCTGATTATTGTTGGATCCGCCATCGCTTTTCCAGGGCTTTGCATACGTGCCTATGCCGCGGGATGCCTGAGGAAGAACAAGGCGCTTGCACTGGGCGGCCCATATGCCAAGACCCGCAATCCCTTGTATCTCGGAAGCGTGGTAATGGCCGTTGGATTCGCAGTCGCCAGCGGGGTCTGGTACTTGGGTGCAGCGATGCTCGGCGTCTTCCTACTGATCTACTGGCCGGTCATGCGCCGCGAAGAGGCATTCCTGCTCAATGAGTTCGGGGAGGCGTACACGCAGTATGCAGCGAAGGTTCCATTCTTCTTTCCTGCGCTGACAAATCCGAGCCTCGGCGGCGCGCCTTTTCAGTGGAGTCAGTATGTCAAGAATCGCGAATACCAGGCGGCGCTGGGTTTCTGCGGAGGTATCGGTTTCCTTGTTGCCAAAATGCTTTGGTGGAAATAGCCAGGCCACATTGCCGCGTTGTCTCCGGTTGAACATTCTATTCAGCGCGCCCGACGCGACAGAAAGCAACCCGAGTCTGCGGGATCGCTGGCTTCCCGCCTACATCTGGCGCATGGGACGGTAAGCGCCTGAATTCGTCGGGCGAAACGTGCGATACAGAGCGATCGAGAATGGCAACGCGAGCGAGCACGAGTTTCGGCTAACCGCGATATTCCGGAGTCTGCGTCCGGATTATCGCAGTTAATCTCGGCCGACAGAGTTCGGAGCCGAGGTCCTCGGCCGACATGGAACCGCGTGTCTGCGCATTTCGCCATCGGCTGGGGCTGCGTTTCACGGAGGCTCGATCGCGTAGGCGAGGATTACGGGCTGACCGTTCTCGAAGTCGTTCGCGGTCGCATAGAGCGTTCGCGTCGCATGATTCGACGCCGCGCCTGCCCACAGAACCTGGCCGCCGAGGAAGTCGAAGCGCTCGGAGCTCGGCACGCTGCGCTGACGCTCGGGATGAGCGAGGTCGAAAACGTCGATTCGTCCCGCGTCGTAGTGACGTGAATCGAGGTACGTGCTCGGCCCCGAGATCGCGAGCCACGGCTCAGTGCCTTGCGATGCGGCGACGACCTCCATCGACGCGCCCCAGTCCGTGAGGGATACGGTACCAGGTTCGACTTCGACTCCACTGACGTCCGCCCGGTTGCAACGGCTTCGCGGCCGCGCGGAACGCGAACGATGCAGTCGCACGCACGGATTGGTGTCCGCTGCGGCTCGAACTGCTGCAGCGTTGAATGCCAAGGTACGTCGACGAGCAGGCGCGCACTACCTGGGTCCTGTGCTCGTACTCGACAGGACTACCGATATCTCCGACGCGGCAGCGCTCGCTATGGTCGGCAACCATGAACAAGAATCAAGCAAAGGGCGCGGCGAAGGCTGCGGCAGGCACGATCCAGCGCGGGGCCGGCGAATTGATCGGCAGCAAGAAGCAACAGGTGAAAGGTGCCGTGAAGCAGGTCACGGGCAAGGCCCAGGCGCGGGTTGGCGACGCCCAAGCCGCGCTGAAGGATGCGCGCAAGAGTAATCCGAAGTAAGGCCGTTCAAAGCGGCCGCAGCAAGACCGCCGCCAAACGCGCGTGTCTGCGAACGCTGCGTTCGGAGAGTTAGGCAGCTTCGCACGCGGCATATTCGTGGCTGCGGTACCGAGTCGGCGCGAATCGTCCGCGCTTCGCGTCGGGCTGCCTGGAGCCACGCGTTGCGCTTGCAGGCTTCGGCCGTGGAGTCGCAACTCGAGCGGATATGCGTTGGCTCGCGGCTCACGGGGCGAGAGGCGTCAAGTCTTCGAGTCGACGCTGTACGCTTGTCCCCGCACATGTCGTCTTTCCAGCGACGAAGGCGGCAAAGTCGCGTCCGCGCATGCAAAGGACGGACATGCCCGAACGAACGGCCTCGGCAGTGGCTTAGATCCCAGGCACGCTAACGCAGGCTGAGTGAGTCACGAACTCGCAACCTCGCGTTTGTGGCCGACAAAAATGCGGCATTGAGTGCGAAACAGGCGCCGCGCGGGCCAATTGGTGGGCCGTGCGCGGACTCACAGTGGCCTGGGCGCGGACGCGAACGCCACGGGCTGCGTGCGGCGCTTGCGCAGGACGACGAGGTCCTGAAGTCCCTGTGCGCCACGCGTGACGTAATCAAGGATCTCGAATTCGCGGCCCCAGTTCGCGCGCGTCCAGGCCTCGCTCTGGAACACGCTGCGATAGCAGCCGGCAGCTAGCACGCCGTCGAGCGCAGGATCTTCGCAGGCGTCGGAAATGCCGCGCTCGCGCACCGTTCGCAGCTCGCCCTCGAGGCCGAGCAGTTGCAGCGCCTCGGGCCCCTGAACCGTCGCGAGCAGAATCCCGTCGTCATCGAGCAGGCGGCTCAACTCGGCGATCCAGGCCAATTGCCGTTCGCGCTCGAGGTGCGTGAACACGGAGTACGCGAGGATCAGGTCGAAAGCACGGTCCGCGTAGACTGTCGGCGGTGTCGGAGCGTTGACTCGGAAGTCGCAGGCGCGGTGGTGGATCTGGCTCCACGCAACGGCGTCAGCATCGACATCGCAAGCTGAGACACGCCAGGTCGGCTGCAGCGCGGACAAGAAGCCGCTGACGCGTCCGCAGCCGGCACCCCAGTCGAGAACACGCGAAATCGCGCGCGGTTCGCGCTGCGCCGAAAGCGCGTCCAGGAACTCACACAGCGTTCTCAAGCCGTCGAGTCGAAAAGCGACCGGCGCGACATTGGCGGCGACGCGCAGCATGCGCTCCGGCGGCGGAGACTCGAAGAGCTCACAAAAATCCGCGCGCCACAAGCAGGCCATCGACGCGACCTCGCGCCCCGCGCGACGTCCGATCGCCACGACACGTCGCCATGTATCCGCGGAAGCCGCGGGCAAGACAGCTGTGACGGCGAAGCCCGAGCGCAACGCGTCTTTTGCACCGGGGAAGCACTGTGCGACATCAGCACGCGGCAGGGTCGCTGTCTTGGCGAGCGGGCGGCCGTCGATCACGATCTCGACTTCGTCGAGCGGTCCGTCGAGCGCGATCAGCCAGCCCTCGACGCGAAGTTCGTTCGCGCGTGCTTCGAGCGCCTCGAAACAGCCGCGCGCCGGAGCCAAGCTGTCCTTGACGGGCAAATTCGGACGAATGCCGAACATCTGCGCAAGGTCGAAGCGTCGCACGAGTCCGTCCTGGAGTTCAGCGTACTCGCGCTCACCTTCGACGCACCACAGCGGGTCCATGAACAGCTCGAAGATTTCGGCATCGCTGCGACGCCGACCTGCTTGCACCTGTGCGCGTCGAGCCATCCAGTGATCCCATGCTCCGAGAACTTCGTTGATGGCCGCGAGGTCGGCGAACGCGAGCGACTCGAGCGGGTAACGACGGCGATCGCGCCACCAGCGCAGCCAACGCGGCAGCGGACGCTTGCCCTCAATGGCCAGCTCGGGGGCTCCCGCGCGGCGCGACATCACCCAAGTGCGGCGTGCGGCGAGGGCGAGCAAAGCCGGCAGCACGCGATCTAGATGCTCGTCGTCGTAGTTCTTGAGGCAGCACAACAGTCCGTTGCGTACCTGCAGCCTGCGAATGGCGTCCTGCGCAAAGCGCGACGAGGTCGAAGAGCGATCGTGGCGGCAGACCGCGCTGGGAACGTAGTGCACCTCATGTCCGCGCAACCACAGTCGCCAGCCCAGATCCAGGTCGTCGTAGTAGGCAAAGAACTCGAGGTCGAGACCGCTGACGTCGCGCCAGGCGCGCGCGTCGATGGCCATTGCGCCGCCGCACGCGAAAAGCGCGCGGCGCGGATACGAAGCCGCGCCGTCCCAGCCCAGCAGCTCAGCCTCGCCCGGCGCGAAGCCAAGTGCGAAGCCCTGCAAGTTGGCCCCGCCGCCAAGGAATTCCGCTCGGCCGTCAGCGAGAAGCATGCGCGCGCCGCTCGCCGCGCACTCGCCGCGTGCGATCGGCGAGACGAGCTCCCGCAACCAGGCCACTTCGACCACGACGTCGTTGTTGAGCAACACGAAAACGTCGGCGCGATCGGCGGCCGCCACTCCCGCCGCGACTGCGCGCGTGAAGCCCAGGTTCTTGCCGAGCGCCACGACGCGCACATCCGGATGCTGCCGCGCGAGGAACTTAGCGGTCTTGTCGCGAGAACCGTTGTCGACGACGATGACCTCGACTCGATCGCGCGGGTAGTCGCTTGCCACGAGCGCCGACAGACATCTTTCGAGCAGCGCTCGCGCGTCGAGCGTCGGGATCACGACACTCACGCGCGGAAGTCTGGCGTCCTCGAGCGCAGGACCCGGGTACACGCGCAGGCGTTCGAGCGCCGCGCGCGCGTTCCCGGCAGGCGCTGTCGGCCGCTGCTTTGCTTGAGGCCGGCGCACGATCAGGCGCCGCACGCGCGCGAAGCCTTTGCGATCAAAACCGCGACCGCTTTCGATGCGCACACGGCGTGGGCTCGAATGCGCCGCGAGTTGCAGGCGGACAACCTCGACGCGCGTGCAACCGCCGGACATCAGCGGCCCGAAAGCTCCGACAACTCGCCCATCGACGAGCACGCGTCCCTGCATCGCGAGGGTCGGCTCTTCGCCTAGCAGTTCGATGTGCAACTCGATCACCCATGCCGCGGGTGGAAGCTCGCCAAGTTCGAACCTGATCGCGGCGGGCATGCGCCCGAGCAGCAGGGTCTCGCTGCCTTGCGGGCGCACGCTGCCTTCACGCTCATGGCATTCGCGGGCCCAATGATCGACGACGATGCTGTCGCGCGCGATCGAGGCCAGCGCGCGATAGCGACTCTCCCAGTCCGCCGGGTCAAACTCGTCCTCGGCATGCGCAGCCAAAGCGCCGCGGGGTTCGATGCGCGATCGAGAGAGCAGGGCCGTGTTCGCCGACGGGTGTCCGCCGATACCAAATGCCAACGCGCTCCAGCCGCCGCGCTCAGGCACGATCGCAGGCACGTGCGCCAACTTGGGGTGCGCGCGCGTCCAAGCATCGACATCGCAGGCATCGAGGAAGTGCAGAACGTCGATCGCAGGCGCCTTGGACCGCGCTTCCTGCGCGAGAATCGTGCAGCGATGTCCGCGCTCAACGAGCGCACGCTGAAACGACAGCGCAAGTTCTGCAAGGACTGGGCTGCACGCGAGTCCGATCGACAACTGCGGCGAGTCGAGCAAGGCCGACGGCAATCTGCGCACCTGCGCGCCCTGGCCCGCCAGCAAGCCGAAGAAATACGCCTTGCGCTGTGCCTGGGCGTGGGCCATCTCTTGCTCGAGCTCTTCGTCGCGCAGACCCGCTTTCGCCAACTCCACGCGATCCTGCGCGAGCATTTCGTGCACCCGACGCTCTGCGTGCTCGCGGTCGGCCAGCGCCCTGCGCCCGAAAGTTTCGGCGTTGAAGCGCGCGTCCACCGCGGCACGATGCTGCACCCGCTGGTCGCTCCATTCATGGGAGTGCCACACGAGCGCGTCAGGGTCGTAGCGCACGGCGTAACCGGCATCGATAAGCGCGCGCGCGAGCAGCACGTCCTCGCCGGCCTGATTGACTGGATAGGGATGACGCTCCCAGAGCGAACGACGAACGGCTGAAGCGGTGTCGCAATAGTTGTAGAGTGCGCGCAATTCCTCGGGGCCCATGGCCAGCGCTCGTTCGCGCGACGGCCTCTCGGCCAAACGCGCGTCGTGCGAGTAAGTCGGGTCGTCGCGTGTCGCGATGCGCGCGAACGGCCGCGCGTCGGACCGCGCTGCATTGCGGCAATACGCGGCGGCTACGCGCGGATCGGCGAAGTTTGCGCGCAGCGTAGCCAGCCAGTCCGGCCCGGCAGGTATGGCGTCGTCAGTCAGGTAGACGAGCAGTTCCCCGCGGCTTCGCGCCGCGAGCCGGTTGCGCGTGTCGCCGTGGTCGAAGGCCGAACGACCAAGTGAATGCACGGCAAGCGGGACAGGGAAGCGCTCGGCCCAGCCCGCCAGGATCTCCCGCGTGCCGTCCGTGCTGTCGCAGTCCAGCACGCTGAAATCCCAGGGAAAATCGACTTTCTGGCCTGCCAGGGATTCGAGCACCCGGTCCAGGAACATTGCGGCCTGAAAGGTCGGCATCAGCACCGACACGCTGCGCGGCAGGGCAAAGCCGTGGCGGATCATCCGCACGAAATCTCTTCTCCGCCAGACTTCGTGCCAGAGCGGGCATCCGCGAGCGTCTTTAGCAAGGCCGCCAGCGCGCGCGCTGTGTGCGGGCACGGTTCGCCACCTGGGCCAAGCAGACGAGCAAGCCGCTCGAGCGATGCGGCATCGTCGATATCGAAGAGTCCGTCGAGCAGTGTCGTCGTCGTGCCTTGTGCGCGCGCGCGTTCGAGCGATTGCGCGAGCACGCGCGACGTGCTCCACTGGATATCGCGGAAGACCTGGGGACAACGCGCGCGCAACGCGATCAAGTAGTAGCCACCGTCGTCGGCGGGGCCGAACACCGCATCGAAGCGCTCGAGCTCGTCGAACGCACGCGACAGAATGCGCGGTGCAACGTGGGGTGTGTCCATGCCGATCAAGACGACGCGCGAGGCGCCCAGCGCGAAAGCGGCGTCGAACGCTGCACTCAGACGCGCGCCTAGGTCGCCTTCGACTTGCGCGAGCAGGCGCGCGTGGGGCGCGAGTTCGCGAAAGTACGGAGCGGACTCGGCTGGATCGAAACAGAGCATGAGTTCGACGCCCTCGACGCGTGCGCAAGTGGCGACAGTGTCGCGCAGAAAGGCGTCGGCGAGTCGGGCCACCACGGGCGCGGAGAGGGCGCCCGTGCCGACGAGGCGCGTCTTGGCGAAGCCTTGCAGCGGAGCTTTTGCGATGACGATCAGTGCCAGCATTGGAACGGTTGCATTCAAAGATCAGCGACGCCGAATCCGGCGCGCGATCCAGCCGATCAGGTCGCGTCGTTCGAGTTTCGCGATCCGTTCCAACATCCAGCGTCGCTGTTCTTCCAGGCCATTCGCGTGCATGCGCAGCGCGGCGCGTTCCGACTCGAGGTTATCGATGTGTTCGCCAAGCGCCGGTCGTTCGCGTTCGAGGGCCTGGGCGTGCTGCGCAATTGCGGCATGGTCGCGAGCGACGGTTTCGATGTGCGCGAGGATGCCGGAGCGCTCGAGCTCTGCGAGCAGGGCAGCGTCGCGCGCGGGCTCGTCGGCCACTTCGCGCCCTGCCGACCACTCCAC